>JAEUOS010000161.1 GCA_016790695.1 Burkholderiales bacterium | reverse complement strand
CAGCGGGTCGGTGCCGGCGCAGCGCAGCAGCGCGGCGACGTGGCGCTCGGCCGCGCCCACCTGCGGCAGCAAGGGCGTCGGCAGGGGCGGAAATGCGGTGCGCGCGGTGGCGGCCATGGCGAAGACTCGGAAAGGCGTCGGCGCACATCCTGCGCCGCGCGGCGGCGGCGCGATCGGCGGAGAAGGCGGGTGTTTGCGCGGCAGTTCGCGCGAGCCTTGTTTATCGCTTGATCAAGGAGGGCAAAATATGAGATTCTTGCGCGGCCGCCGTCGTCACGGCCGTCGTCCCTGCAGCCCTCGCCGCGTCCTGTCCGCCGCTTTTTCCTCCGTCCTGTCCGCCTTCCTGTCCGCCTTCCTGTCATCAAGGAGCCTCCCATGCCGCTGGTCGACCTCAACCACTACCTGCTGCTCGCCAACGATCTGGAGAAGACCAAGCGCTTCTATTGCGACGTGCTCGACCTGACCGAGATGCCGCGCCCGGACTTCCCGTTCCCCGGTGCCTGGCTCGGCCGCGGCGACAAGATCTGGGTGCACATGGCGCCGCGCGAGGTGCCCAACGCCGCGCTCTACTACAAGGGCACGCCGACGCATGCGGCGCGCGACAACACCGGCGTGGTCGACCACATCGCGTTCGCGGCCGCCGACCCCGACGAGTTCCGCGCGCGCTTCACCCGCCTCGGCTGCGACTGGTGGGCGCGCGCGCTGCCGGAGTCCAACCTGTTCCAGATCTTCGTGCGCGATCCCGACGGGCTCACGCTCGAGCTCAATTTCTTCGGCCTGACGACGATGCCGGACTGGGCCGAGAACTACGCCGAGATGCCGCGCGCGAACTGAGGCCCCCCGCAACCGCCCCCCGGAGAACCGCATGAACGCCCCCGCCACCCCCCGCCTGGACTTCGCCGATGTCGCCTACGACGAGGCGCTGCGCCGCGCGCAGGCGCTGGTGCCGGCGCTCGCCGCGCGCGCCGGCGCGAGCGAGGCGGCGCGCGCGCTGCTGCCCGAGACCGTCGCCGACCTCGACCGCGCCGGGCTGATGCGCATCCTGCAGCCGCGGCGCTGGGGCGGCATGGAGCTCGACTTCTCGATCATCGTCGACATCACCGACATGATCGCGCGCGGCTGCGCCTCGACCTCGTGGACGCTCGCGAACATCGCGATCCATCACTGGATGCTCGCGCTGTACGACGAGCGCGCCCAGGCCGAGATCTGGGGCGCCAACCCGGACATGTACATCGCCTCGGGCATCGCCTACCCGCAGGGCCGGGGCGAGGTGGTCGACGGCGGCATCCTGCTCTCGGGGCACTGGAACTTCTCCTCGGGCGTGGGCAACTCGACCTGGAACATGCTCGCGTGCATCGTGCGCGGCGCCGACGGCAAGCCGGCCGACTATCGCATGTGCGTGGTGCCGCAGTCGGACTACGAGATCATCGACGACTGGCAGGTCATGGGCCTGTCCGGCACCGGCAGCATGTCGGTCCGGTGCGAGCGCGTGTTCGTGCCCGAGCACCGCGCGCTGTCGATGCTGCGCGGCCGCCAGGAGGGCTTTCCGGGCTGGCGCACCAACCCGGCGGCGGTGTACCGCATCCCGTTCGGCGGCCTGGCCGCGCACTGCATCCTCGGCACCACGATCGGCAACGCGCAGGCGATGTTCGACGCGGTGACCGCGATGGTGCGCGAGCGCAGCACCAGCTACACCACGCTCAGGATGCGCGACCTCGGCACGGTGCAGGCGCGCGTCGGCCTCGCCGGCGCGCACCTGGAGGCCGCGCGCCTGATGGCGCGCAACGACTGCATCGAGGCGCAGCGCATGGCCGAGGCGGGCGTCGAGCCCGACCTGGCCTACCGGCTCAAGCAGAAGCGCAATTGCGCCTACGCGATGAAGCTCGCCACCGACTGCGTCGACACGCTCTATGCGCTGGCCGGCGCCAACGGCCTGTACACGCGCGGCGCGATGGAGCGCATCTATCGCGACCAGCACGCGGCGGCCGCGCACATCAACTTCAGCCTCGACGCGCATGCGAGCGCCTGGGGCCTCGCGACCCTCGGCGGCACGGTCCACAACCCGACGCTGTAGCGGCGCCGGCGCCTACCCCGCGTCCGGCGCGCCGCGCGCGCCCGCGTAGGTGGGGATCCAGCCGCCCGGCGGCGCCAGCGCGACGCGGTGCGGGTGGGTCGAGGCGCGCCCCGAGAGCATCAGGATCTCGCCGCGCCAGGCCCAGACCCGCAGGTCGGTCCACAGCGTGCGGCCGCTGGCCGGGTCGGCGGCCGTGGCCTTCGGGACCAGCGCCTGGGCGACGTAGGGCACGCCGTCGCGCAGCAGGCGCCGCAGGCGCGCGGCGCCGACCTCGGCCGCCGCGTGCACGCCGTGGCTGGCGAAGCCGTGCGCGGGCTTGAAGAAGTACGCGTGCTTGCGCGCGGCGATCGCCGCGACGTTGTCGCGGTCCAGCAGCAGCGTCTCCGGCACCCGGGCGCGCAGGACCGCGCGCTCCGCCGCGGTGATGCCGGTCTCCGCATCGCGGTCCGCGCGCGACAGGAGCGCGAGCGTCGCCTTGTCGCTGCGCGTGGCGTAGCTGAACGGATTGGGCGCGACGTAGACGGTGCCGCTCGCATAGGCCGCGCGCAGGGCCGCGAACGCGCCGCCCTCCCAGTGGAAGTCGGTGCAGCGGTTGACCACGAACTCGACCGGCACGCCGCGCGCGCTCAGGCGCGTGCCGTCCCAGTGCAGTTCCTCGGGGGCGGCGATGACGACCGTGCGGCCGCGCCGGCGCCAGTCGGCGCCGAGCAGGTCGAGCTCGGCGCGGAAGCGGCCGCCGGCCAGCACCTCGGCCGCGTCGACGATCAGGAAGCCGGCGCCGGCCGGCCGGCCGAAGAAGCGCAGCGCCTCGTCGGCGACGATGGCATCGATGCGCTCGAGCAGGCGCTCCGGGGCGAGCGGCGGCTCCGGTGCCGGCCCCGGGGCGGTGCCGCCGAGCGCATGAAAGGCGGCGTTGATGTGCGCGGCCAGCAGCATGCCCGAGCCGTTGTCGTTGAACTCGATCAGGCGCCAGTCCGCCGGCCGGCCCGGCGGCAGGTGGATGTCCCAGGCGCTGAAGAAGCAGGCCTCGGTGCGCGGCGCGCGGGCCAGCGGCGGCGCGTCGCGGGTCGCGAGCTGCTGCCAGGCCGGCCGCGCGGTGACGCGGTCGAACACGCGCACGAACTCGGCGATGGCGTCGAGCACCGCGCGCGGCACGACCTGCGCGAACGCCGTGACCGTGAACGCGCCGGGCACGCCGGCGCCCGTCAGCGCGGCGCGGAACGCGGCCTGCGCGTCCGGGCTCATGCGGCCGGCGGCCCGGCGCCGTGCGCCGGGCCCGCGCTCACACCCCGACCTGGGTGATGAGCTTGGTGTTGAGGTAGGCCTCGATCGCGTCGGCGCCGCCCTCGGAGCCGTAGCCGGAGTCCTTGACCCCGCCGAAATGGATCTCCGGCAGCGCCAGGCCGTGGTGGTTGATCGCCACCATGCCGGACTCGAAGGCGGCCCCGATCGCGTTGGCGGTCTTGAGGCTCGACGTGTAGGCGTAGGCGGCCAGGCCCCACGGCAGGCGATTCGCCTCGGCGACGACCGCGTCGAAGTCCTTGAACGGGGCGATCGGCGCGACCGGGCCGAACGGCTCGTCGTTCATGATGCGCGCGTTCATCGGCACGTCGGTGAGCACGGTGGGCTCGAAGAAGTTGCCGCGGCTGCCGATGCGCTTGCCGCCGGTGGCCACCTTCGCGCCCTTGGACACCGCGTCCTCGACGATGCGCTCCATCGCGGCGACGCGGCGCGCGTTGGCCAGCGGCCCCATCTGCGACGCGGGCTCGAGACCGGGGCCGACCTTGAGGCCCTGCGCGACCTGGGTGAACACCTCGAGGAAGCGGCCGTACGCCTTCTCCTGCACCAGGAAGCGGGTCGGCGAGACGCACACCTGGCCCGCATTGCGGAACTTGGCGCCCGCAAGCAGCTTGGCCGCGCGCTCGATGTCGGCGTCGTCGAACACGATCGCCGGCGCGTGGCCGCCGAGTTCCATCGTCGAGCGCTTCATGTGGGTGCCGGCGAGCGCCGCGAGGTGCTTGCCGACCGGGGTGGAGCCGGTGAAGGTGATCTTGCGGATGATCGGGCTGGCGATCAGGTACTCGGAGATCTCCGCCGGGACGCCATAGACGAGGTTGATCACGCCCGGCGGCACGCCGGCGTCGATGAACGCCTGGATCAGCTGCGCCGGCGACGCCGGCGTCTCCTCGGGCGCCTTGACGATGATCGAGCAGCCGGTGGCGACGGCGGCGGAGAGCTTGCGCACCACCTGGTTGATCGGGAAGTTCCACGGCGTGAACGCCGCCACCGGGCCGACCGGCTCCTTGATCACGACCTGCTGCACGCCGTCGGCGCGCGGCGGCACGACGCGCCCGTAGGCGCGCCGGCCCTCCTCGGCGAACCAGTCGATCAGGTCGGCCGCGGCCAGGGTCTCGAGCTTGGCCTCGGCGAGCGGCTTGCCCTGCTCGGTCGTCATCAGGCGGGCGATGCCTTCGGCGCGCTCGCGCACGAGGTCGGCGGCCTTGCGCATGACCTTGTAGCGGTCGAACGCCGGCACCTTGCGCCAGGTGGCGAAGCCGCGCGCGGCGGCCGCGAGCGCGCGGTCGAGGTCGGCGATCTCGGCGCGCGCCACCGTCGCGATCTGCTCGCCGGTCGCGGGGTCGACCACCGGCAGGGTGCGCCCGCCGCTGCCCGCGACCCAGGCGCCGTCGATGAACAGATGGGTGTCGGTGTAGGTCGCCTGCGCGGCGGCCAGAAGCTTGGGATCGATGCGGTCCATGGGGATCTCCGATGTCGGGGCGTGGAAAGTGCGCAAAGATACTGCAATTCGGACGGCCGCTGCGGCGTGCCGCGGCGGCAGTGCGGCCGCCGCCGGCAGGCGCGCCCGGCCGCCCGGGTTGGTGGGACAATGCGCGGCGCGGATTCCGCCGGCGCGGCGGCAACCTGGGGAGGAGGACGGCTTGGCACTGATCGACGACATCGTCGCCGGCGCGGCGCAGATGCAGGCATGGCGGCGCGACATCCACGCGCATCCCGAACTGGGCTTCGAGGAGCGGCGCACCGCCGACCTGGTCGCGGCCCGGCTCGAGGCGTTCGGCCTCAAGGTGCATCGCGGGGTCGGCCGCACCGGCGTGGTCGGCGTGCTGCGCGCGGGCAGCGCGCGGCGCGCGGTGGGCCTGCGCGCGGACATGGACGCGCTGCCGATCGTCGAGGCGAACGCGTTCGCGCACCGCTCGACCCACGACGGGCGCATGCACGCCTGCGGGCACGACGGCCACACCGCGATGCTGCTGGGCGCGGCGCAGTACCTCGCGCGCACCCGGCGCTTCGACGGCACGGTCAATTTCATCTTCCAGCCGGCCGAGGAGGGCCTGGGCGGGGCGCGCGCGATGATCGACGACGGGCTGTTCGAGCGCTTCCCCTGCGACGCCATCTACGGCATGCACAACCGGCCCGGGCTGCCGCTGGGCAAGCTGGCCGTGCGCGCCGGGCCGATGATGGCCGGCGGCGCCTATTTCGACATCGACATCACCGGCCGCGGCGCGCACGGCGCGCGTCCGGAGTCGGGCATCGATCCGGTGCTGGCGGCATCGCACCTGTCGATCGCGCTGCAGAGCATCGTGTCGCGCAACGTGCGGCCCCTGGACGCGGCGGTGGTGTCGGTGACCATGATCCGCGGCGGCGACGCCTACAACGTGATCCCGCAGACCGTGCGCCTGTCGGGCACGGTGCGCGCGTTCACGCGCGAGGTGATGGCGCTGATCGAGGAGCGCATGCGGCGCATCGCGCGCGGCACCGCGGAAACCTTCGGCGCCACCGCGGCCGTCGACTTCCGGACCATCTTCGCGCCGACCGTCAACGACCCGCGCGAGGCGGCGTTCGTCGCCGGCGTGTGCGCGGAGGTGGCCGGCGAGGACAACGTCAACCGCAATCCCAACCTGATCGTCGCCTCGGAGGACTTCTCGTTCATGCTCGAGAAGGTGCCGGGCTGCTACTTCAACATCGGCAACGGCGACGGCGAACTCGCCTGCGAAGTGCACAATCCGTCCTACGACTTCAACGATGCCGCGCTGCCGCTCGGCGCGAGCGTGTTCGCGCGCATCGTCGAGACCCGCCTGGCGCGCGCGGCCTCCCGGCGCGCGCCCCCGTCGTCCCCGCCACCGTGAGGTCCCGCATGAACACCCGCCGCAAGCTCCTCCTGTCCGCCGCCGCCGGCGCTCTCGCCGGGCCGCTGGCGGCGCGCGCCCAGGCCTTTCCGGTCCGGCCGGTGCGCCTGGTCGTCGCCGCCGCGGCCGGCGGCGGCGACGACATCCCCGCGCGCCTGCTCGCGACCAAGATGAGCGAGGTGCTCGGCCAGCAGATGGTGGTCGAGAACCGGCCCGGCGCGGGCGGCGCGATCGGCCAGAACTACGTCGCCAAGGCCGCGCCCGACGGCTACACCCTGCTGCTCGCCGGCGGGTCGATGGCCGGCGCCCACTATGTCAACGCCAACCTCGGCTACGACCTGCAGCGCGACTTCACGCCGATCTCGCTGATCGAGACCGTGCCCTGGTCGTTCGTCGCCGGCCACCACCTGCCGGCGCGCACGGTGCGCGAGTTCATCGCGCACGCGAAGAGCCAGCCCGGCAAGCTCACCTTCGGCACCCTCGGCCCGGGGCAGATCCCGTACTGGGCCGCGATGCTGTTCAACCGCATGGCCGGCATCGACGCGGTCGAGGTCGCGTACAAGTCGATTCCGGACGCGCTGGTCGACCTGATGGCGGGGCGCCTCGACTACTGCTTTCCCGCGGTGGTCAACGCGGCCGCGCAGAAGGACAAGCTGCGCGTGCTCGCCACCACGGGGCGCGCGCGCTCGGAACTCCTGCCCGAGGTGCCGACGATGATCGAGGCGGGCCTGCCGAACTACGAGATGCCGGCCTGGCGCAGCGTCATGGGGCCGGCCGGGATGCGGCGCGAGGTGGTCGAGGTGCTCAACAAGGCGATGGTCGCGAGCCTCGCGGCGCCGGACCTGCGCGAACGGCTCGTCAAGACCGGCTCGGTGCCGACCTCGAGCACGCCGGAGGAACTGCGCCAGCGCTATCTCGACTGGAGCGCGATCTTCGGCCGGATCGCGCGCGACGCCGGCCTCAAGCCCCAGTAGCCGGCCGCGGCAGCCAGGGAGGGACAGCATGGCCATCTACCAGCTCGGCGACGACGCCCCGGTGATCCCGGCGTCCGCCTACGTGGCGCCGGAGGCGACCATCATCGGCCGCGTCACGCTCGGCGAGGGGGCCAGCGTCTGGCCCGGCGCATCGATCCGCGGCGACAACGCCGCGATCACCCTGGGCGCGGCGGTCAACATCCAGGAGGGCGCGGTGCTGCACGTCGACGAGGGCTACCCGCTCGCGATCGGCGATGGCGCCTCGATCGGCCACCAGGCGATGCTGCACGGCTGCACCATCGGCGCCAACAGCCTCGTCGGGATCCAGGCGGTGGTGATGAACGGCGCGGTGATCGGCCGCGACAGCCTGGTCGGCGCCGGCGCCGTGGTCACCGAGGGCAAGGTGTTTCCCGAGCGCTCGCTGATCGTCGGCGCGCCCGCCAAGGTCCTGCGCACCCTCACCGACGAGCAGGTGGCGATGCTGCGCTACAACGCGCAGCACTACGTCGACAAGGGCGTCGAGTACAAGACGCGCCTGAAGCGCATCGGCTGACCGGCGCGCGGCCGGCGCGGGTCCGGCCGCCGCGGCCCGCTACGCGATCTTGCCCAGCGCCCGCAGCAGGCGCTCCGGCGTGAACGGCATCTCGGTCACCCGCGCGTTGAACGGCAGCAGCGCGTCGTTGATCGCGTTCATCACCGCACCGGGCGCGCCGGCGGTGCCGGCCTCGCCGGCGCCCTTGGCGCCGAGCTCGGAGGAGCGCGTCGGCGTCTCGACGTGGCCCAGCACCATGTCGGGCATCTCGGCGGCCATCGGCACCAGGTAGTCGGCGAGCGTGCCGTTCTTCAGGTTGCCGTCGGCGTCGTAGAGCACCTCTTCCCACAGCGCCGCGCCGATGCCCTGCGCGATGCCGCCGCGCAGCTGCTCGTCGACCAGCAGCGGATTGATGATCGTGCCGCAGTCCTCGACCATCCAGTGCTTGAGCAGCTTGACGAAGCCGGTGTCGGGGTCGACCTCGACGTAGCTCGCCTGGATGCCGTTGGTGAAGACGAACGGCCAGTCGCGCTGGCCGAACTGGCGCGTCACCGAGAGCTGCGGCTGGAACTCGCGCGGCAGGGTGTCGGGCCGGTACTGGCCGATGCGCGCGGCCTCCGCCAGGGGCAGCACGGGCTCGCCGGTGGCGGCGTCGACGATCTGCGCGCGCCGCAGGTCCAGCCCGGCGGCATCGCGGTTGAGGATGACGCCGGCCAGCGCCAGGATGTTGGCCTTGAGTTCCCGGCCCGCGAGGAGCGCGGCCTCGCCGCCGATGCCGGCGCCGCGCGAGGCCCAGGTGCCGCCGCCGTAGGGGCCGGTGTCGGTGTCGCCGGTGATCACGCGCACGTGCTCGACCGGGATGCCGACCGCCGAGGCGACCACCTGCGCGATCATCGCCTCGGTGCCCTGGCCCTGCTCGGTCACGCCGGTCTGCGCGGTGACCCAGCCCGTCGGCTCGAGGCGCAGCGTGCAGCCGTCCTGCGAGGAGATGCGCGCGCCGCCGACGCCGTAGAACGCGGCCGACGGATTGGTCACCTCGATCAGCGCCGCCAGGCCGATGCCGCGGTGGATGCCGCGCGCGCGCAGCGCCTTCTGCTCGGCGCGCAGCGCCGGGTAGTCCATCAGCGCGAGCAGCTTGTCGAGGCACGCGTGGTGCGACAGCGCCTCGAACTTCATCCCGGAGGCGGAGGTGTAGGGGTAGTTGTCGTCGGCGATCAGGTTGCGGCGGCGGAACTCGGCCGGATCGATGCCGAGCTTCTGCGCGGCGTGGTCGACCAGGCCCTCGGCGACCGCCATCGCGATCGGGTGCCCGACCGCGCGGTACTGGCAGGTCGGCGTCTTGTTCTGGAACACCACGCGCAGGTTGGCCACGTAGTGCCGGAAGTCGTAGGCGGCGCCGGTCAGGTTGACGACCTGGTTGCCCTCGACCGCGCTGGTGCGCGGGTAGACCGAGTACGGGCCGATGCCGGTGAGGTCGTCGATCTCGATCGCGGTGATGCGGCCGTCGCGGTCGACGCCCATCTTCGCGCGGACGCGGTGCTCGCGCGCGTGGATGTCGGTCGACATCGACTCGAGCCGGTCGGCCGAATAGCGGATCGGCCGGCCCAGCAGCTTGGCCACGCCGACGATCGCCATCTCGTCCGGGTAGACGTGCACCTTGATGCCGAAGCTGCCGCCGACGTCGCGGGCGATCACCCGCACGTTGGCCTCGGGGATGTCGAGGTGCTTGGCGAAGATGTCGCGCATCATGTGCGGCGCCTGGTTCGCCAGGTAGACCGTGAGCTGGTTCTCGGACGGGTTGTAGTCGGCGGTGATGGCGCGCGGCTCGAGGCAGACCCCGGTGTGGCGCCCGAAGCGGAACGTGTCCTCGACCACCAGGTGCGCGGCGGCGAACACGTCGGCGACGCCGCCGGTGTCGACGCCGCGGGTGAACGCGAGGTTGTCGCCGAGGTCCGGATGGATCACCGGCGTGGCGGCGTCGAGCGCGGTCTCCATGTCGGTCACCGCGGGCAGCGGCTCGTACTCGACCTCGACCAGCTGCGCCGCATCCTCGGCCTGCGCGCGCGTCTGCGCGACGATCACGGCGACCGCCTCGCCCTGCCAGGTCGCGCGGTCGACCGCCACCGCGTACTGCGGCGCCGACTTCATGCCCTTGAAGTGGGTCAGGGTCGCGACCCAGGGCGAGACCGCGCGCGCGACGTCGGCGCCGGTGCCGCACCAGAAGACGCCCCGGGACTTGCGCGCCGGCGACAGGTCGAGGCGCGTGATGCGCGCGTGCGCGTGCGGGCTCCTGACGAAGGCCGCGTGCAGCTCGCGCGGCAGGCGCAGGTCGTCGACGTACTGGCCGCGGCCGGCGAGCAGCCGCCTGGCGTTCGCGCGCGGCGTGTCCTGGCCGATGTAGGTGGTGGGCGCCAGGCCCGGCACGGGAGCGTTCATGCGCCCTCCTGCGCCAGGGCGCGGCCGGCGGCGCGCGCCTTCGCGGTTTCCTCGATCGCGTCGACGATGGCCTCGTAGCCGGTGCAGCGGCAGTAGTTGCCCGACAGGTGCTCGCGGATCTCCTCGCGCGTGGCCGGCGGCTGCTGGCCGAGGATCGCGGTGGCGGCCACCAGCATGCCCGGCGTGCAGTAGCCGCACTGCAGCGCGTTCCTCAGGTGGAAGGCCGTCTGCAGGTCGGCGATGGCGCCGCTCTCGGTGAGGCCCTCGACGGTGACGACGTCCGCGCCGTCGAGCTGGCAGGCGAGCGTCAGGCAGCCGCGCACGATCTCGCCGTCGACCAGCACGGTGCAGGCGCCGCACACGCCGTGCTCGCAGCCGGCGTGCGAGCCGGTCAGGGCGAGCTCGTTGCGCAGGAAGTCGATCAGGTGGGTGCGCGGCTCGACCGGCCTGGAGACCTCGGTGCCGTTGACCTTCAGGGTGACGTTGATCAGCTGGTTCATGCTCATCCTCCGGGAGCCGCGAGCCTGGCGACCAGGCGAGCGAGCAGGACGCCGGCCAGGTGCAGCTTGGTGGCGCGGCTGTTGTACAGGTCGGCGATCGGGTCGAGGTCGGCCTCCAGGTGCGCGCGCGCCGCGGCGACGGCGGCGGCGTCGCCGGCGCTGCCGTCGAGCGCGCGCATCGCGCGCGCGGCCAGGAGCGGCCGGGTCGCGACCCCGAAGAACGCGGCGCGGGTGCCGCCCAACCAGCCGCCGGTCACCGACGCGGTGACGAAGGCGCCGGCGATCGCGTAGTCGCCGCTGCGCCGCGTGAGCTCGCCGAAGGCCGCGCGCTGCGCCGCGGCAGGCAGCGGCACGTGGATGCTCCGGAGCACTTCGCCCGGCAGGAGCGCGGTCTCGTACAGGCCCTTGAAGAACTCGGTGGCGGCGATGCTGCGCTCGCCCTGCGTCGACACCGCGGTGAAGCGCATGTCGAACGCGAGCGCCGCCGCCGGCCACTCGGCCGCCGGATCGGCCAGCGCGATCGAGCCGCCGATGGTGCCGCGGTTGCGGATCGCCGGATGCGCGATCTGGCGCGCGGCGTCCGCGAGCGCCGGGAAGCGCGCCCTGACCTCGGCCGAGCGCTCGATGTCGGCGTGGCGGGTGAGCGCGCCGATGATCATCTCCGTCGCGCTCACGCGGATGCCGCGCAGCTCGGCGAGCTGCGAGATGTCGATCAGCAGCTCGGGCTGCGACAGGCGCAGGTTGAGCGAGGGGATCAGGCTCTGGCCGCCGGCCAGGATGCGCGCGCTGCCGCCGTGGGCATCGAGCAGCGCGCAGGCGTCGGCGACGCTGGAGGCGCGACGGTAGGCGAAGGGGGGGGCTTTCATGGCGTCTCCGGATGCGCTTGCTGTTGTGCCCCGGATATTACCCAAGGACGGTCGCCCGTTGCGTGCGCGCGTGCGCGTGCGCGCGGGCGGGCAGGCGCCGGCGTCGGCGCCGGTCGCGCGTTGCCGCTATGCTAGGCGGGCGCCGCGCCGGCGGCCGCGAGTACCCGAGCGGAGAAGCGCCATGACCCAGCCATCCGGCAGTGCGCCGGACCGATCGCCGCCAGCGTTCGACCGTGCGGCCGAGGATGTCGGCAACATCGTCGAATTCGGCCACGTGAACGTGCGGGTGCCGGACCAGCGCCTCGCGATCCTGTTCTACGTGAGCGGGCTCGGGCTGACGCGCGACCCCTATCTGGTCACGGGCGTCGACAACGCGTGGATCAACGCGGGCGCGGCCCAGTTCCATCTGCCGGTCGGCCCGGCGCAGGTGCTGCGCGGCACCACCGGGCTCGTGCTGCCGGACCTCGACGGCCTGATGGCGCGCCTGGGCGCGGTCGCGCCGCGCCTGGCCGGGACGCGCTTCGGGTTCGCGCGCGACGGCGACACCGTGCACGTGACCTGCCCCTGGGGCAACCGCCTGCGCGTGCACGCGCCGGACGTGCAGCGCTTCGGCCGCATCCGCCTGGGGATGCCCTACGTCGAGATCGATGTCGCCGCCGGGACCGCGGCGCGCATCGGCGCCTTCTACGAGACGGTGTTCGCGGTGCCGGCCGCGCCCGGCGACGCCGGCGGCCGACCGCAGGTGCGGGTGCCGACCGGGCTCTCGGGCCACCTGGTGTTCCGCGAAACCGACGCCGCGCTGCCCGCCTACGACGGGCACCACATCCAGATCACGGTGGCCGATTTCTCCGGCGTGCACCGGCGCCTGCGCGCGCGCGGCCTGGTGACCGAGGAGAGCAACCGGAGCCAGTACCGGTTCGCGTCGATCGTCGACCCCGCCAGCGGCGCGGTCCTGGCCGAACTCGAGCACGAGGTGCGCAGCATGCGGCATCCGATGTACGCGCGGCGCCTGGTGAACCGCGATCCGGCGATCGGCGCCGGCGCGTTCGCCGCGCACCACGAGGCGCTCGCCTGGCAGCTGCCGCCGGCCTAGGCCCGGTCGCGGGCCCTCAGCCGGGCGCGGCCACCGCGCCCACCGCCTCGAACAGCGCGCGGATGGCCTGCGCCGGAATGCCGCGCGTGATGAACACCAGGCGGGTGGCGCGGTCGTCGCTGGGCCAGCGGTCGAGCGTGACCGGCGGATGGAAGATGTGCTGCACGCCCTGCACCACCACCGGCCTGCCGTCGACGTTGACGATGCCCTTGACGCGCAGCATGTCGGGCCCGCGCAGGGTGGTGAGCAGCTGCAGCGCGGCCGAGAACGCGTCCCAGGTGAACGGCTGGGCGAAGCGCAGCGACAGCGTGCCGATGCGCGGGTCGTGGCGCGGGGCGCGGCTGCCGAGGTAGCGCTCGCCCTCGCCGGCGCCGGCGTCGAGCGCCTCGCCGAGGAAGCGCAGGGTCGCGGCGCCGGCGCGCGCGCTGGCGAGGCCGAGGCCGACCAGCTCCGCGGGCGCGATCTCGCCCTGCACGACGTGGCGGATGTCCGCGTGCCGGTTGATCGCGTGCACCGCGGCCTCGAGCGCGCGCACGGCGTCCGGCGCGGCGAGGTCGGTCTTGGTCACCAGGACGCGGTCGGCCAGCGCGATCTGCTTCTCGGCTTCCGGCTGGCTGCCGAGCAGGTGCGGCCCGTTGACCGCGTCGACCAGGGTCACCACGCCGTCGAGCCGGAACTGCGCGCCGAGCAGGGTGTCGCTCACCAGGGTCTGCACCACCGGCGCCGGATCGGCCATGCCGGTGGTCTCGACGATGACGCGGTCGAAGTCGCCGATGCGGCCGGCGCGGCGCTCGTTGAACAGCTCGCGCAGGGTCTCCTGCAGGTCGGTGCGCACGGTGCAGCAGATGCAGCCGTTGGCGAGCAGCGCGACGTTCTCCGAGGACATCGCCACCAGGTCGTGGTCGATGCCGATCTCGCCGATCTCGTTGATCACCACCGCGACCCGGTTCATGTCCGGGTGGCGCACGAGGCGCGCGATCAGCGTGGTCTTGCCGGCGCCGAGGAACCCGGTGACGAGCGTGACCGGGATGCGGCCCGCGAGCGGATCGCGCCCGGCGGACATGCTCAGACGTTCATCTCGAGGACGTACAGCCCGCCGGCGAAGCGGTCGACCGTGTAGACGATGCGGCGCTCGTCGACGAAGACGTCGTTGAGCTGGATCGCCCCGGCCGGGGAGAGCGGCGGCGCGCCCGGCACGAAATAGGCGATCTCCTCGACCTGGTAGGGATTGCTGGTGTCGTAGACCCGCACGCCGGCGTTGAAGAAGGTGCCGACGATGATGGTCTCGGAGCGGAACGACGCCGGGCCCGGCAGGTTCTCGTGCAGGTTGTGCGCGCCGAAGCGCCCGCCGCGCCGGGCGAAGGCGTCGTGCGGCGCGGCCGGGAAGGTGCCGATCGGCACCGGGTTCGCCTCGTTGCGCGCGTCGATCATCCACACCAGCTTGGGCCAGTCGGCGCCGTTGTCCTGCACGCACTCGTCGGAGACCACCCAGAGGTCGCGGCCGAACAGCGGCAGCAGCGTGTGGATGAAGCCGTTGAACGGCGGCGAGTGGTTCCAGCGCGACACCACCTTGATGTTCGAGCGGTCGGCGATGTCGAGCACGAAGGCGCCGCCGTCGATGTAGCCGATGTAGGCGCGGTCGGGCCGCTCGGGGAACACGTTGGTGTTGTGGGCGCGAAAGCCGGTGTCGAACTTCGCCGTCAGGCGCTGCGGCGGCGGCGCGGCGTCGCCCTCGCGCGTGCCCGGATACCACCAGCGCCCCGCCTCGACGGGCCGCGCCGGGTTCGACACGTCGACGATGCGGTAGAACTGGTCGTCGAGCGGGTTGCGCGGCTGGAAGTCGGGGGCCCCGGAGGCCATGTGCACGGTCTTGCCGTCGACGAACCAGACCGCATGCACGCCGCGCGACCAGGGGCCCGAGCAGTCGAAGTGCGAGATCAGCTTCGGCGCCTCCGGGTTGCTGACGTCGAACAGGTCCATGCCCGCCGGCTGCATGCCCGGCACCTGGGTCTGGTACGCGACCGCGAGGATGTCGCCGACCACGTCGAGCGAGTTCGAGCGCACCTTCGCATGTGGCAGCTCGGTCTGCACGATCATGCGCGGGTTCTTCGGGTCGGTGACGTCGACGCCCGTGAAGTTCTTCGGCGCCGACTCGTGCGCCAGCCAGAGGATGCGGCGGCCGCCGGCGGTCAGCTGCATCGACATGCCCTCGCCGAGGCCGCCGAAGCCCGCCAGTTCGTGGTGGGCGAGCAGCGTCATGTTGCGCGCCAGGGTCTGGTCGGGTCGGGCGGCCTGCTGGGGCGCGGCGAAGGAGGGCATGCGGAATCTCGCGGGGTTGTTTATTTAGCAAGCGATAATATAGACTAAGCCGCTGGTCGCCGCGCGGCGCGCGCTCCCCGAGCAGGCGTCGCCGCGGTCCCGACCGATCGTGAGTTCTTTCGTGAAATCGTTCGTGAACTCGTACGTGACGACGTTCGTGACAACAACGCACCGGAGACATCGCATGCATTCGTTCACCAAGGCTTGCGCGGCCGTCCTGGCCGCAGGCGCGCTCGGCGCCGCCGTGCCGAGCGCCGCCCAGAACTTCCCGGCCAAGCCGGTGCGGCTCGTCGTGACCTACCCCGCGGGCGGTTCGTCCGACCTGATGGCGCGCATCATGGGCCAGAAGCTGAACGAGTTCTGGGGCCAGCCGGTGGTCGTCGAGAGCAAGCCCGGCGCCGCCGGCTCGATCGGCATGGAGTTCGCCGCACGCCAGCCCGCCGACGGCTACACCTTCGTCATCGGCAACCTCGGGCCGGCGGCGGTCAACCCGCTGATCACCAAGGTGCCCTACAACATGGAGCGCGACTTCATCGCCGTCGCCCTGACCGCGACCGGCCCCAACATCCTGGTGGTGCCGGCGTCCTCGCCGTTCCGGAACCTGGGCGAGCTCGTCGCAGCCGCGCGCGCCAAGCCGGGCGCGATCAACTTCGCGACCAGCGGGCCCGGCAGCATGTCGCACCTCGCGGGCGAGCTGATGATGCGCCAGGCCGGGATCAAGATGGCGCAGATCCCGTACAAGGGCGGCGGCCAGGCGGTGATCGACGTGCTGGCCGGCCAGGTCCAGATGATCGTCTCCGACGCGCTGCCGGTGGCGCAGCACATCCGCTCCGGCAAGCTGCGCCCGCTCGCGATCACCAGCGGCAAGCGCTCGCCGCTGTGGCCGGACATTCCGACCTTCGCCGAGGGCGGCCTGCAGGGCATCGTCGCGGTCAACTGGTGGGGCGTGTTCCTGCCGGCGGGCACGCCGAACGCGGTGGTGGCGGCCTACAACGCCGCCCTCAACAAGGTGATGGTCGATCCGGACCTCAAGGAGCGCTTCGCCGGCCTGGGCGTCGAGCCGCACGCGAGCACGCCCGAGGAGTTCCGCGCCTTCCTCGCGAGCGAGCGCGCGATGTACGCCAAGCTCGTCGCCGACAACAACATCAAGGGCGAGTAGCCCGGAGGACATGGCGATGGCGGCTCCCCTGCCCAGCGCGCGCGTCGCCTATTCGGCGATCGTCGACCGGCCCCCGCTCGCGGTGCCCGACGGCGGGCGCATGCTGGTGTGGGTGATCGTCAACGTCGAGCACTGGGGCATGGAGCGGCCGATGCCGCGCACCGTGCTGTCGCCGCCGATGGGGCAGCCGCTGCAGCCCGACCTGCCGAACTGGGCCTGGCACGAGTACGGCATGCGCGTCGGCTTCTGGCGCCTGCGCGACGCCCTGGCCGCGCGCGGCATCGTGCCGACCCTCGCGATCAACGGCATCGTCTGCCGCAGCTACCCGCGGGTCGCGCGCGCGGCGCTGGATCTCGGCTGGGAGTTCATGGGCCACGGGTTCGTCCAGGGGCCGATGCACGCGGTGGCGGACCAGCCGCAGGCGATCGCCGAGACCATCGCGGCGATCCGCGAATTCACCGGCCGCGCGCCGGTCGGCTGGGAGAGCCCGGGGCTGACCGAGACCGCCGAGACCATCGACCACCTGGCGGCGGCCGGGATCGAGTATGTCGCCGACTGGGTGATGGACGACCAGCCGGTGTGGATCCCGACCGCGCACGGCCCGGTGCTCTCGGTACCCTACAGCGTCGAGATCAACGACATCCCGATGATGGTCCTGCAGAGCCACGACGGCGCGGAACTGTTCGAGCGCGGGGTGGCGCAGCTCGAGCGGCTGTGGGAGGAGAGCGCGACCGTGCCGCGGGTGATGGCCATCAGCGTCCATCCCTACATCACCGGCGTGCCGCACCGCATCGCGCAATTCGAGCGCCTGCTCGACTACGTCCGGTCCAAGCCGGGCGTGGTACTGCGCACCGGCGCCGGGATCGCGGACTGGTACCGCGCGCAGGTGCCGCCGCCGCGCTAGCGCGGGTCGCGGTGCGGCCAGGTTCCCGGCGGAAACGCGATCCGATGGCGACGTCGAGAAAGGCCGCCCTGTCCGAGCGTCCGGCCGCGCCCGCGGGGCGCAGGCCGCCGGGCCGGACGGCGCCGAAGGCGCGCCTGTCGCCCGCGGAGCGCGAGCGCCAGATCATCGACGGCGCCATCGCGTACTTTTCCGAGGTCGGGTTCTCGGGCCAGACCCGCGAGCTGTCCAAGCGCCTGGGCATCACCCAGCCGCTGCTGTACCGGTACTTCTCGTCGAAGCAGGCGCTCATCGAGCGCGTCTACCAGACCGTGTTCGAGGGGCGCTGGAACCCGGCCTGGGTGTCGCTGATGCGCGACCGCTCGATCCCGCTGCGCGAGCGCCTGGTCGAGTTCTACCGGCAGTACTCGGCCGCGACCTACCGCCCCGACTGGCTGCGCATCTATCTGTACGCGGGCCTGTCGGGACCGGTGCTGAACCAGCGCTACATCAACCACATCCAGCGCGAGCTGCTGCCGGTGTACTGCCGCGAGGTGCGGCACTACTGCGGCGTCGAGTCCCCGGACCTGCCGGTGGCCGAGGAGGAGATCGAGTTCGTCTGGAGCCTGCACGGCGGCATGTTCTACTACGCCGTGCGCCAGCACATCTACCTGCTGCCGATGCGGGTCGAGTTCATGCGCAAGGTCGAGACCGCGATCGACAACTTCCTGGCCGGCGCCAGGGTGACCTACCCGCGCCTCATCGCCTCGCTGCACGGCGCGGCCGCCGCGCCGGCGGCGCGGCGCCGGCGCTAGGCGCGGACCCGCCGCCGGCGAGGCGCTCGAGCACCGCGTAGACCGCGGCGGTGTCGTCGCCGCCGTGGCCCTGGCCCATGGCGGCGTTGTAGACCGGCACGCAGGCGGCGAACAGCGGTGCCGGCGTGTCGGTGGCGGCGAGCGCCGCGGCGATCAGTCCCATGTCCTTCTGCCAGGTCGAGACCTTCATCGTCGCCTCGCCCCAGCCGCGCGCGACCATCGTCGGGCCGCGCACCTGGAACATGCGCGAGCCGCCGGCGCCGTCGGCCACCACCTGCACCACCTGCGCCGGGTCGAGCCCGGCGCGCTCGCCGAACAGGATCGCCTCCGCCGCCGCGATGTTGTGGATCGCCACCAGCAGGTTCGCGACCAGCTTCATGCGCATGCCGTTGCCGAATCCGCCGACGTCGTAGCGCGCGCGCGCGAAGCCGTCGAACACCGGCGCGAAGGCGCGGATCGCGCGCGCCGGGCCGCTGGCGTAGACCGCGAGGTCGCGCACGCGCGCCTGCGCGCCGGTGCCCGAGAGCGGGCAGTCGAGCAGCACGATGCCGGCGGCGGCCAGGCGCCGGCGCGCGCGTTCCTTGTCGGCCACCGGCAGCGTGCTGGTCTCGGCGACGATCGCGCCGCGCCGCCCGTGGGCGGCGATCGCGTCGCAGACCTGGTCGAGCGCCGCGACGCTCGGCAGCGAGAGCACGATGCGCTCGCACGTGCGCGCCACCGCCGCCGCGTCCGCGCGCGGCGTGCCGCCGGCGCGCCGCAGGCGTGAGCGCGCCGCCGGCACCGGGTCGCAGCCGCTGACCGCGAAGCCCGCGCGCACCAGATTGGCGGCCATCGCCGAGCCCATGATGCCGAGTCCGATCATGCCGACCGTGCCGGCGCTGCCGTTGTCGCGGGAAGAGGGGGAGGCGGGCATCGCGGATGTTATTGAGCTTTCGATAAATTGAGATTAGCATAGCCGCGATGTTCTGCATGCGGGCCCGGCGCGGCCCGCGGGGCGGCGGCCGGGGCGGACGCGGGAGGGCAGGCGTGATGGAGGCAGCGGTGGTCAGGGTCGCGGTCGTCGGCTACGGCTGGTGGGGGCGCACGATCGCGCGCACCCTCGCGGCGAGCGCGGCGGTGCGGGTGGTGCTGGTGGTCGAGCCGGACGACGCGGCGCGCGCGGCCGCGCGCGCCGATGGCGCCGCCGCCGGCTTCGCGGTGGCCGGGCGCTTCGAGGAGGCGCTCGCCACCGCCGCGGTCGACGCGGTGGTGCTGTGCACGCCGCACAAGGCGCATGCGGCGCAGATCGCCGCGGCCGCCGCGGCCGGCAAGCACGTGTTCTGCGAGAAGCCGCTGTGCCTCTCGTACGCCGACGCGGTGGCGGCGGTCGGCGCGTGCCGCGCCGCCGGCGTGGTGCTGGGCATCGGCCACGAGCGCCGCTTCGAGCCGGCCGTCGTCGCGCTGCGCGAGCGCATCGCGCGCGGCGAACTCGGCGCGATCCTGCAGATCGAGGCCAACTTCAGCCAGGACAAGTTCTTCGCGCTGCCGCCGGACAACTGGCGCCTGTCGGTCGCACATGCGCCGGTCGGTCCGCTGTCGGCGACCGGCATCCACCTGGTCGACCTCGCGATCGCGGTGCTCGGCCCGGCCGAATCGGTCTGGGCGCGCTTGGCCACGCGCGGCAGCCACTTCGCCAACGGCGACACCCTCGGCGTGATGCTCGGATTCCCCGGCGGCGCCAACGCGCTCGTCAGCGCGATGCTCGCAACGCCGTTCGAGGGCCGCTTCGCCGTCTACGGGTCGCACGGCTGGGTCGAGATCCGCGACCGCACCCATCCGGAGAATCCCACCGGGTGGGACGTCACCACCTGCCTGCGCGGCGCGCCGCGCACCACCGCCTTCGTCGCGCCGCACGCGAGCGTGCGCGCCAACCTCGAGGCCTTCGCGGCCGCGGTGCGCGGCGCCGCGCCCTACCCGGTCACGTCGCGCGAGATGCTCGCCAACGTCGCCGCGCTCGAGGCCATCATGCGCTCCGCCGGCAGCGGCCGCGTCGAGGCGGTCGCGCAACCGGGAGACTGAGCCATGGCGTCGACGCCGGTCTGGCAGCCCGCCGAGTCGTTCAGGAACGACTCCAAGCTCGCGCGCTACATGCGCTGGCTCGCGCGGACGCGCGGCCTCGCGTTCGCCGACTACGACGCGCTGTGGCGCTGGTCGGTCGACGACCTCGAGGGGTTCTGGGACTCGATCGTCGGCCACTACGACATCCGCTTCCACACCCCACCCGCGCGCGTGCTCGGCGCGCGCACCATGCCGGGCGCGGCGTGGTTCCCGGGAGCCACGCTCAACTACGTCGAGCAGGGCCTGCGCCACCGCAGCGCGACGCGCCCGGCGATCATCGCCTGCAACGAGGCGGGCGAACGCGTCGACGTCGGCTGGGACGAGTTCGAGCGCAAGGTCGCGAACCTCGCGCACGCGCTGCGCGCGCTCGGCGTGGCCAGGGGCGACCGCGTGGTCGCCTTCCTGCCCAACATCCCCGAGACCATCATCGCGTTCTACGCCGCCGCCTCGATCGGCGCGACCTGGTCGCTGTGCTCGCCCGACATGGGGCCGGTGAGCGTGCTCGACCGCTTCGCGCAGATCACGCCCAAGGTGCTGATCGCGGTCGACGGCTACCGCTATGGCGGCAAGGCCTTCGACCGCCGCCAGGTCGTCGGCGAGCTGCAGCGCGGCCTGCCGACGCTCGAGAAGGTGATCGTGGTGCCGAACCTCGACCGCGGCGCCGGCCTGGCGGGCCTCGCCGGCGCGCTCGCCTGGGACGACGTCACCGCGGGGGCGGCGCCGCTCGCGGTCGAGCCGGTGCCGTTCGACCACCCGCTGTGGGTGGTGTACTCGTCGGGCACCACCGGCATGCCCAAGCCGATGGTGCACGGCCACGGCGGCATCGTCGTCGAGCACGTCAAGGTGATGGGCATCGGCAACGACCTCGGCCCGGACGACGTCTACCACTGGTTCTCGAGCACCAGCTGGTTCATGTGGAACCTGCACATCAGCGGGCTCCTGGTCGGCGCCACCGTCGCCATCTACGACGGCAACCCCGGCTGGCCCGACTGGGGCGCGCTGTGGCGCTTCGCCGACCGCGTCAAGGCGACCTTCTTCGGCGCCGGCGCCGCGTTCTTCCTCTCGTGCATGAAGGCGGGCGTCTCACCGCGGCAGTTCGCCGACGTGTCGCGCCTGCGCGGCATCGGCTCGACCGGCTCGCCGCTGCCGCCCGAGGGCTACCGCTGGGTCTACGACAACGTGCGCAGCGACGTCTGGCTCGCGCCGATGAGCGGCGGCACCGACCCGGCCACCGCCTTCGTCGGCGGCAACCCGCTGCTGCCGGTGCACCTGGGCGAGATGCAGTGCAAGTGCCTGGGCTGCAAGGTCGAGGCGTTCGACGACGACGGCAGGCCGCTCGTCGACGCGGTGGGCGAGCTGGTCTGCACCGCGCCGATGCCGTCGATGCCGCTGTACTTCTGGAACGATGCCGGCGGCAAGCGCTATCACGACAGCTATTTCGACGTCTACCCGGGAGTCTGGCGCCACGGCGACTGGATCCGCTTCACCCCCGGCGGCGGCTCGGTCATCTACGGCCGCTCGGACGCGACCATCAAGCGCCACGGCATCCGCATGGGCACGGCCGAGATCTACAGCGTGGTCGAGGCGCTGCCGGAGATCCTGGACTCGGTCGTGGTCGACCTCGAATACCTCGGCCGCGAATCCTACATGCCGCTGTTCGTGGTGCTGCGGCCGGGCGTGGCATTCGACGACGCGCTGCAGGCGAAGATCCGCGAGCACATCCGCACCGGCCTGTCGGCGCGCCACGTGCCCAACGACATCTTCGAGATCGCCGAGGTGCCGCGCACGCTGTCAGGCAAGAAGATGGAACTGCCGATCAAGAAGCTGCTGCTCGGGCACAGCGTGACGCGGTCGGCGAACCCGGATTCGATGGCCAACCCGGGCAGCCTCGCCTACTTCGTGGAGTTCGCGGCGCGGCGCAACGCCGGTCCGGGCGCCTAGGGCCCGGCGCCGCGGGCGGCGCACCCCGCGCCCGCAGTTCCGGCAGCGCCTGCCGCGCCGCCGCGGCCGGTGGTCCTGCGCCACCGGCTTGCCTATACTGCGTCCTGCACCGGACGCCGCCGATCCCACCGTCGTGACCCATCTCCTGATCGCCCTGGGCACGATGTTCGTGCAGCAGACCTTCGTCGCCATCGGCCGCACGCTGCCGGCGGTGATCGCGCCGGCGATCATCGCCGACCTGCGCTACGACGCGGCCTGGATCGGCGTGTACTTCGGCTGCGTGTCGGTCGCCTCGCTGGTGGTGCAGCTCGGCTGCGGCGGCTTCATCGTGCGCCACGGCGCGCTGCGCATGAGCCAGGTGTCGCTGGTCCTGATCGCGGCCGGCAGCGCGGTCGCGGCGCTCGGCACGCCGCTGACCCTGATCGCGGCCGCGATCTTCAGCGGCGCGGGCAGCGCGCTGTCGACGCCGTCGAGCTCGCACCTGCTCGGCCGCTGCTCGCCGCCGCAGCACCTGCCGCTGGTGTTCTCGATCAAGCAGACCGCGGTGCCGGCCGGCATGCTGCTCTCGGGCGCGCTGGGGCCGCCGCTGACGCAGCTGTTCGGCTGGCGCGCCACCATGGTCGGCAGCGCGCTCGCGTGCGCCGCGTTCATCCTGGCGATGCAGCCGCTGCGCCAGCGCTACGACGATGACCGCGTGCCGGATCACCCGGTGCGGCTGTCGGACCTCGGCGAGACGCTGGCGGTGGTCTGGCAGTTGCCGCGGCTGCGCGCGCTCTCCTTCGCCTGCCTCGCGTTCAACGGGCTGCAGTCGGTGATGACCGCGTATTTCGTGGTCTTCCTGACCAGCATCGGCTACGCGCCGGTGGCCGCCGGGTTCGTCTTCTCCCTCGCGGTGCTGGTGGCGATGCCCGGGCGCATTCTCTGGGGCTGGCTCGGCAGCGGCCTTGTTCCCCTGCGGATCATGCTGGGCGGCCTGGCCCTGGGCATGGCGGCGGGATCGGCCCTGCTCGGATGGTGCGACGCCGGTTCTTCCACCCTCGTGGTGGGCGCGGCGGCCTGCCTGCTGAGCGCGACGGCCCTGTCCTGGCACGGGGTGCTGCTGGCGGAGGCGGCGCGCGCGGCACCCGACGGGCGCCGCGGCGCGGTCACCGGCGGGGTCCTCTCGTTCGGCCAGGTCGGCGGGCTGCTCGAGCCGATGGTGTTTTCCGTCCTGCTCGGCGCCACCGGCAGCTACGGCGCGGGCTTCATCGCCTGCGGCGTGCCGGCGCTCGCGGTGGGCGTGCTGATGCTGCGCCGCCGGCCGGGCCCGGCGGACGGGAAGCCGGCGTCGCGCCGCTCGTCCTGACCCGGCGGCGCCGGCCGGATCAGGCCACGCCCTGCCAGTAGCGGTCGACCTGCGCCTGGATCGCGGCGATGGCGGCATCGTCGCGGCGCGGCGAGAACAGGTGCGCGAAGCGGCCCTGCGTCGACAGGTAGGCCTCGACCGGCAGGCGCGGCCGCGGTATCCGCGTGTGCGTGATCCTGCCGTCGCGGTATTCCTTGAGCGGGAAGATGCCGGTGTTCACCGCGAGGCGTCCGACGTCGACGAGCGCGGCGGGCTCGAAGTCCCAGCCCGTCGGGCACGGCGCGAGCGCGAGGATCAGGCGCGGCCCCTTGAGGCCGATCGCGGTCTCGACCTTGCGCGCGAGGTCGAGCGGCTCGGCCCCGATCACGGTGGCGACGTAGGCGGGCGCATGCGCGGCCCAGATCGCGAACAGGTCCTTCTTGAATCCGGGATGGCCGCGCCCGCCCGCGCTGGTGGCGGTGCGCGCGGCATGCGGCGTCGCTCCCGAGGACTGCTGTCCGGTGTTGCCGTAGCCCTCGTTGTCGTAGCAGAGGTAGAGGAAGTCGAGGCCGCGCTCGATCGCCGCCGACGTGGCCGACAGCCCCATGCCGTAGGCCGAGCCGTCGCCGGTGAGCACGACCGGCGCCAGGTCCTCCGCGGGCGGCAGGCGTCCCTGCGCGAGGAGCACGTCGAGCGCGTCGCGCACGCCCTGCGCGCCGGCCGGCGCCGAGGCCATCGCGGTGTACAGCCACGACCCCTTGAACGGCGTGAACGGGTAGTTGGCGAGGAGCGTCATGCACCCGGCGGCATTGACGAACACCGTCTTCTCGCCGAGCACGTCGTAGACCTGGTGCAGCGCGCCCAAGCCGCCGCAGCCGGCGCACATCGCGGTGCCGGCGCCGAGCAGGTGCGCCGACGGCAGGTCCCTGACGCGATGGATCACGTGCTCGTTCATGGCTTCCCCGCGCCGTCCTCGTGCCGCTCGACGGCGGCGATGGCCTGCAGCTTGCGCATCTCGCGCAGCTCGCCGGCGGTGTAGAGCAGCCGCGGTTCCGGGGCGCGGCCGCTGTCGGCCGCGCGGCGCGTGACGTCGATCATCTCGTAGAACTCCTCGGGCGCGAAGTCGCGGCCGCCGAGGCCGCCGATGAAGCTCGCGAGCAGCGGCGCGCCGGGCTCGCCGTACAGGACCGAGGCGAGCTCGGCATGCAGCACGCCGCCCTTGCCGAACGAGAGGTTCTGGTCGATCACGGCGATGCCGCGCTTGCCCAGCAGGTGCCGGCGCAGGTCCGCGGCGGGGAACGGGCGCAGCAGGCGCGGCCGCACCAGGCCGACCCGCGCGCCCGCCTCGCGCAGCCGGTCGACCGCGTCGCGCGCCTTGGTGGCGAACGAGCCGATCATCACGAAGACGAACTCCGCGTCGTCGCTGCGGTAGGCCTCGACGGCCGGATGATGGCGCCCGAACGCCTCGGCGAAGGCCGCGGCGATCTCCGCGTACGCGGGCAGCGCCTGCAGGGCGGCCAGATGGGTCTCGTAGCGGAAGTAGGAATACTGCGAGCCGCCGAGCACCGCGGCCGCCTGGCTCACCGGCCGGCTGGCGCGGAACTCGATGCCGCGGCCGGTGAACGGCGGCAGGAAGGCGCGCGCCGCGGCCGGGTCCGCGACCTCCACCGGTTCGCGCGTGAACGACAGGTAGAAGCCGTCGAGGTTGACGATCACCGGCAGGCGCACGCGCGCGTCCTCGGCCAGGCGGTAGGCGATGAGGACGCTGTCGTGCACCTCCTGGCAGCTCGCGCAGTGGATCTGCAGGAAGCCGCTGTCGCGCGCCGCCAGCACGTCGTTGTGGTCGGGCTCGAGCGTGATCGGCGTGGCCAGCCCGCGCGAGACGTTGGCGAGCACGAACGGGACGCGCCAGCCCGGCACCGCATGGATCATCTCCATCGCGTACAGCAGGCCCTGGCTCGAGGTGGCGGTGAACACGCGCACGCCGGTCGCCGCGGCCGCCGCCGCCGCCGTGACCATCGAGTGCTCCGATTCGAGCATGGTGAGCCGGCCGCGCATCTCGCCGCCGTCGAACCAGCGCGCCAGGGTCTCGATGATCTCGGTCTGCGGCGTGATCGGGAACGCCGGCACGTAGTCGACCCCGGCCAGGCGCGCGCCCCAGGCGGCCGCGGCGTTGCCGGTGAGCAGGCGGCGCGTCATGGCACCGCCCCCGCCGCGCCGCGCTCGGGGATGGCGCGGATCGCGTGCGAGGGACAGACCGCGACGCACACGAGGCAGCCCTTGCAGTGGTCGTAGTCGATGCGCGGGGCGTGATCGGCGTCGACCGCGATCGCGCTGTCGGGGCACAGCGTGCTGCAGATCCACGAGCACTTGTGGCAGTGCGCGTGATCGATCACCGGGCGCATCACGCGCCACAGGCCGGTCGCCGCCTTCAGGCTGGTGGCGGTGGCGTGGATGTCCGGCGCTGCCGCTGCCGCGTCCTCGGCCGCGAGATCGATCCAGTCGACCGGCGCGCGCGCGCCGGCGTCGACCGCGCCGCCCGCGCTCACCAGTCCCTGGTGCGCGGCGAGCGCGTCGTAGGCCGCCAGCGCCTGCGCGGTGTTGCGGGCCACCACCGGCGCGCCGTGCGCGGCGAGTTCGGCCGCGACCGCGCGCTCGAGGGCCGCGCGGCCGATGACGCCGACCAGCGCCGCGGCCGCGCCGGCGCAGAGCGCGCCGACGCCCGCCTGCGCCTGCCCGGCCTCCGGCGCGGCCGGCGCGGGCAGCGTCAGCACGCGGCAATCGCGCTTGAGCCGCGCCGTCCATGTCGCGGCATCGTCGTTGCTGCAGATCAGCAGCACGGTGCGCGCACCGACGCCCTGGAGGACGGCCGCCGCCGGCACCGTCACCAGCGTGTCGTCGGCGACGACGACGAGGTCGGGGCGGGCGATGATGCCGCGCTCGTTGATCGCCGCGCGGTCGGCGCGCACGTAGGCGAAGATCGGCGCGCCGCGGCGCTCGGCGCCGTAGCGCGGCGCGTCCTGCACCTCGAAACCCTCGGCGAAGAACGCGTCGCCCAGGATGCAGCTCGCGGTCTTCATGCCCTGCCCGCCGCGCCCGTGGAAGCGAATCCGGTACATGGCGCGCGCGTTTCAGAAGGTCGAACAGCGCCGGTAGGTCATCGCGCGCCGCACGCGCGCGGCCGCGAGGTCGACGGCGGCCGCGCGCGGCGCGACGCCGCGCGCCGCGGCGTCGGCCAGCACGGCCGCGGTGTTGGCGCGGATCTTCTCCTCGATCGCCTGCATCGCCGCGGCCGCGGTGGCGCCCGCGTACTCCATGGCCGCGCAGATGACGCCGCCGGCATTGGCGATGAAGTCCGGCAAGACGAGGATCCCGCGCTGCTGCAGGATCGCCTCGGCGCCCGCGGTGCACGGGATGTTCGCGCCCTGGGCCACCATCCGGGTGCGCAGGCGCGCGACGTTGCCTTCGTGGATCACGTCCGGCCGCGCGGCCGGGATCCAGATGTCGCAATCGACGTCGATGATCGCGTCGCGGTCGAGCGCCGTGCCGCGCGCGAATGCGGCCACCGCGCCGCCGCCGTCCTTGTGGCGCGCGAGCGCCTCGACGTCGATGCCGGCGGGGTCGACCAGCGTGCCCGCGGAGTCCGAGGCTGCCACCAGCACCGCGCCCTTGGCGCCGAGGAAGCGCGCCGCGTGCCGGCCGACCGCGCCGAAGCCCTGGACGGCGACGCGCGCCCCCGCGAGTTCGAGGTCGCACCAGCCGAGCGCGACCTCGATCGCGTGGCGCAGCCCCCAGCCGGTCGCGCCGATCTCGTCCAGGGGGATGCCGCCGAGGACCGCCGGCAGGCCGACGGCGCGGCCGATCTCGTCCGCGATCCAGGCCATGCAGGTCTCGTCGGTGCCCATGTCCGGCCCGAAGATGTAGTCGTGCTCGCCGCGCAGCGCGCGGGCGAAGGCGCGCACCAGCGCCTGCTTGCGCGCGGCCGGCATGCGCGGGTCGCCGTAGAGCACCGACTTGCCGCCGCCGTGCGCGAGCCCGGCCGCGGCGTTCTTGAAGGTCATCGCGCGCGCCAGGCGCGCGCACTCGGCGGTGCTGACGTCCGGCGCCATGCGCAGGCCGCCGATCGACGGCCCGGCCGCGACGTTGTCGATCACCAGCACGGCCTTCAGGCCGAGCGAGCGCTCGTTGACCTCGATGACCTTGACCGGACCGAGGTCATCGCCGACCGGGAGTTCCTTGTCCACCGTCACGCCTCCGTCCGCACCTGCGCACGGAGGGATTCTGGCGCCGGCACCGCCGGCGCCGTTTGACGTGGGTCAAGGCCGGGGCGCGCCCCGGCCGCGCGCGCCTAGCCGCGCGCGGTGACGCGGGTGAGGAAGTCGCGGATCACGATGTTGAAGATCTCGGGCTGCTCGACGTTGGACACGTGCGCCGCCGACGGGATGATCACCAGCTCGGCCCCGGGCAGGTTGGCCTGGATCGCGCGCGAGGCCTCGACCGGCGTGCCCATGTCCTGCTCGCCGACCACGACCAGCGTCGGGCAGCGGATCTCCTTGAGCCGGTCGGTCAGGTCGATCTTCGAGATGCCGGCGCAGCAGCCGGCGTAGCCGGCCGGCGGCGTGCCGCGGATGGTGGCGCCGATGCGCGCGACCACCTCGGGGTGGCCGGCGCGAAACGGCTCGGTGAACCAGCGCGCGAGCGTGCCCTCGACCAGCGGCTCCATGCCGCGCGTGCGCGCGGTCTGCATGCGCTCCGCCCACATCGCCGCGCCCGCGGGGGGCTGGCGGCTCGTGGTGTCGGCCAGGATCATGCTCTCGAACACCCCGGGGTACTTGAGCGCATAGGCCTGGCCGATCATGCCGCCCATCGACAGGCCCATCCAGTGGCTCCGGCGGATCCCGAGGTGGGCGAACAGCCCGTGCACGTCGTCGGCCATCTGCTCGAGCGTGTAGTCGCCGGCCGGCGTCTCGGAGCCGCCGTGCCCGCGGGTGTCGAAGCGCAGCACCTTGAAGGCGCGCGTGAGCATGGCCATCTGCGGGTCCCACATCGAGATGTCGCAGGCGAGCGAATGGGACAGGGTGAGCCAGGGGCCTTCGCCCTCGACCGTGTAGTGGATCTCGACGCCGTTGACCTTGGCTTTCATCGGGGTTTCCTTTCGCGCAGGGGAGGGCGGGGCGGGCGCATCAGAAGCGGATCTTGAGCAGGCGCGCGGCGTTGCCGCCCTCGACCTGCGCGCGCTCGGCGCGGGTGAGGCCGGCCTTGGCGATGGTGCCGCGCGGGTCGTAGTCGCCCATGTCGTACGGGTAGTCGGTGCCCAGCACGACATGGTCGGCGCCGAAGCGCTCGACCAGGCGCTTGAGCATCAGCGGGTCGTGCGTGATGGTGTCGAAATAGAACTTCTCGAGGTAGGACGAGGGCTTGCGCTTGATCACGGTGCGGCAGTCGGGCCGCGCGCGCCAGGCGTGGTCCATGCGCGCCCAGTAGTGCGCGACGTAGGCGCCGCCGTGGGCGACCAGGAACCTGAGCTTCGGATAGCGCGCGAGCACGCCGTCGAAGATCAGGTGGCCGACCGCGACGGTGGAGTCGAGCGGGTTGCCGATGACGTTGTTGAAGTAGTGGTGGGTCAGCCGGTCGGCCTGGGTCCAGCCGAGCGGATGCATGAAGATCAGCACGCCGAGCTCCTCGGCGCGGGCGAAGAAGCGGTCGAGGCCGAGTTCGGGGTCGGTCAGGTTGCGGCCGTTGACGCTGGTGCAGATCTCGATGCCGCGGAAGCCCAGGGTCTTGGCGCAGTACTCGAGCTCGCGGATCGCCAGTTCGGCGTTCTGCAGCGGCACCGACCCCATGCCGACGAAGCGGTCCGGCATGTCGGCGGCGATCTTGGCGATGCCGTGGTTGACGTCGCGCGCCAGTTCGGCGCCGAACGCGGGTTCGGTCCAGTAGAAGAAATGGTAGGGCGCCGCGCACACCGCCTGGATGTCGATGCCCATCTTGTCCATGTCCTTGAGCCGCTCGACGACGCCGGTGAGCTTGGGCGCGCGCGTGGCCATCTGCTTGACGTTGGTCTCGCGGGTGATGGCGTCGGCGAACACCGTCGTCGGGTCGTACTGGCCCGGATTCAGGTGCGCGGTCTTCTGGTTGACCGCCGGGTTCAGGTAGTGGCAGTGCAGGTCGACGACCTTGGCCGCGCCCTTGCGCGTCCGGGCGAGCGGGCGGGTCAGGCGCGCGGCGGGGCGCGCCGCCGCCGCGCGCGCGGGGCCGTGGCGATGCGCGGGATCGGTGCAGCCGGGGGTGCAGGTGAAGAACACGACGGGACTCCTCGGGAACGAAGGCGGTGGCCGGGGCGGACGGTCCGCGCCGCGCGCCGGATGTTGCGCCGCACAGCGGCTTTTTGTTTATCCAGCGATAACTAATCGTGTACATTTAACCGGCGGTTGCGCCGCCGTGTCAATCGCGTTCTTGCGGGCGCGTTCCCGCAGGCGCTTTCCCGCGGCCGCCCGGTCCCGCCAACCTTTCGTCACGAGAATCCGCATGAACATCGGCATCGCCGGCACCGGTCGGATGGGCACCGCGATCGCGCGCCGCCTGCTCGGCCTCGGCCACCGCGTCACCGTCTGGAACCGCACGCCGGCCGGGGCGCGCGCCGCGCAGGAGGCCGGGGCCGCCGTCGCCGCCACCCCGGCCGCGCTCGCACGCGCCACCGACCTCGTCATCTCCATCGTCGCCGACGCCGCCGCGCTGCAGGCGGTGCACGCCGGGCCGGACGGCCTCACCGCGGCCGCGGCGGGCCGCCTGATCGTCGACATGACCACGGTGCGCCCGCAGGTGCAGCGCGCGCTCGGCGCGCAGGTCGCCGCCGCCGGCGGCGCCTATGTCGAATGCCCGGTCGGCGGGTCGACCGGCCCCGCGGCCGAGGGCAAGCTCCTCGGCTTCGTCGGCGGCAGCGACGCCGACGTCGCGCGCGCGCGGCCGGTGCTCGAGCAGATCTGCCGGCGCGTCGAGCACCTCGGGCCGCTGGGCGCGGGCGCGGCGATGAAGCTCGCGATCAACCTGCCGCTGATCGCCTACTGGCAGGCCTTCAGCGAGGCCGTGTCGCTGATCGACGGCCTGGGCATCGACCCGGCGCGCGTGGTCGACATCTTCGCCGACACCTCGGGCGGGCCGAACATGCTCAAGGTGCGCGGGCCGACGATCGCGCGCGCGCTCGCGGGCACGCCCGGGCCGGTCAGCGCCGACGTCGCGACGCTGCGCAAGGACCTGCGCGCCATGCTCGACGAGGCCGCGTCGATCGAGCGCAGCCTGCCGCTGACCGCGCAGGTGCTCGCCTGCTTCGACCGCGCCGCCGCGGCGGGCATCGCCGCCGCCGACTGCACCCAGTATCCGGTCTGGTGGCTGCGCGAGGGCGGCCGCGCGGACGCCGCCTGACGATGGGACCGGTCGAGGCGCTCGCGGCCGACGCGACGCTTGACGCCGGCCGTTCCCCGAACAACGCAAATCTGCTAACCTCGGCGCCCGCGCAGGCAGGCGGTGCCGGCGGCACGAGACAGATGAACGCCGCCCGAGCGGCGCAGAGATTCGAACCGACCAAGGAGACCCGACCGTGAATCAACGCCAATCCTGCACGCTGGCGCGCCGCGCCTTCCTCGCGCTGGCGGCCTGCGCGGCGACGCTGCCGGCCCCGACCTGGGCCCAGGGCGCGCCGATCAAGATCGGCCTGTCGATGTCGCAGACCGGCCCGCTCGGCGGCGGCGGCAAGGCGGCGCTGCTCGGGCTGCAGATCTGGCGCGACGACGTCAACGCCAAGGGCGGGCTGCTCGGCCGCAAGGTCGAGCTGGTGGTCTACGACGACCAGTCCAACCCCGCGACCACGCCCGGCATCTACACCAAGCTGCTCGACGTCGACAAGGTCGACCTGCTGATCGCGCCCTACGGCACCAACCCGACCGCGCCGATCATGCCGCTGGTCAAGCAGCGCGGCCTGCTGCTGATGGGCAACTTCTCGTTCGAGGTCAACGAGCGCGTCCAGCACGACATGTGGTTCAACAACGCGCCGTGGAACGACGCGGTCAGCTGGTCGCAGGGCTTCATCGAGATGGGCAAGAAGCGCGGCGCCAAGACCATCGCGTTCCTCGCCGCCGACGCCGAGTTCTCGCAGAACCTCGCCACCGGCGCGCGCAACCTCGCCAAGCACCAGGGCCTGAACGCGGTCTACGACCAGAAGTACCCGCCCAACACGGCGGACTTCTCGTCGATGATCCGCGCGCTCAAGGCGACCAAGCCCGACATCGTCTTCGTCGCCTCCTATCCGGGCGAGTCGGTGGCGATCGTGCGCGCGGTCAACGAGATCGGCATCGGCGATTCGGTCAAGCTCTTCGGCGGCGGCATGGTCGGCCTGCAGTTCGCGCCGATCATGGAGAGCCTCGGCAGCCAGCTCAACGGCATCGTCAACTACAACGCCTGGGTGCCCGAGAAGTCGATGATGTACCCGGGCATCGCCGACTTCCTCAAGCGCTACGCCGAGCGCGCCAAGGCCGAGAAGGTCGACCCGCTGGGCTACTACCTGCCGCCGTTCAACTACGCGGCCGGGCAGATGATCGAGCAGGCGGTCACCGCCACCAAGAGCCTCGACCACAAGACGCTCGCCGCCTACCTGCGCAGCAACGAGCACAAGACCATCGTCGGGCCGATCAAGTACGGCCGCAACGGCGAGTGGGCCAACGCGCGCGTGGTCATGGCGCAGTTCAACGGCATCAAGGACAAGGACATCGAGCAGTTCCGCCAGCCGGGCAAGCAGGTGATCCTCTACCCCGAGGCCATGAAGACGGGCGAGCTCAAGTTCCCGTTCGAGAAGGCGCGCAAGTAATCCTGTCATCGCTCCGCCGGGACCGCCGCGGGCGGCCCCGGCGCGCATAGGAGTCCGGATGTTTTCCTGGGATCTTCTCACCGGTGCGCTGGTCTTCGGCCTGCTGGTCGGCTGCTTCTACGCGGCGGTGTCGATCGGGCTGTCGGTGGCCTTCGGCCTGCTCGACGTGCCGCACATCGCGCACCCGGCGTTCCTGGTCGTCGGCGCCTACGGCGCCTGGTGGCTCGGGCAGTACGGCTGGGATCCGATCGTCGCCGGGCTCGCGCTGGCGCCGGTGTTCTTCTTCCTCGGGGTCCTGGTCTACCGCATCTACCACGCCACCTTCGAGAAGCGCGGCAGCGACGCGGGCCTGCGCGGGCTCGCGTTCTTCTTCGGCGTCGCCTTCATCGTCGAGGTCGCGCTGATCCTCGCCTTCGGCGTCGACCAGCGCATGGTCGAGGCGCCCTACATCGGCAAGAGCGTCGACCTGACCGAGGACCTGCGCGTGCCGATGCGCCTCCTGGTCGGCTTCGCGGCGGCGCTCGCGCTCACCATCTGCCTGACGCTCTACCTGAGCAAGACCTTCATGGGCCGCGCGATCAAGGCGGTGGCGCAGGACCAGGTCGCGCTGTCGCTGATGGGCGCCGACCCGGTGCGCGTCAAGCAGTGGGCGTTCGGCATCGCCACCGCGGTCACCTGCATCGCCGGCGCCCTGCTCATCATCATCGGTCCGGTCGACCCGCAGCTCGGCCGTCTCTACATCGGCCGCACCTTCTGCGTCGTGGTGCTGGCCGGCCTGGGCAGCATGAGCGGCACGCTGGTCGCCGCGCTGATCCTCGGCGTCGCCGAGAGCATCGTGCTGACCTTCTTCGGCGCCTCGTGGGCGCCGGCGGTGGCCTTCGGCCTGCTCCTGGTCGTGCTGGGCGTGCGCCCGCAGGGCCTGTTCGGCAGGTAGGCGGCCGGCAACGCGCAACCCTCAACGGAGGCTCGACATGGAATACAAGGAACAGCTCAAGCGCCGCGGCGTCCCGCGCAAGGAGATGATGACGCGGGTGGCGCGGTTCTCCAAGCTCAAGGGCTTCGACGGCGGCCTGCCGGACAGCCGCATGCCGGGCTGCGAGCGCACGCTCTTCAACGTCATCGGCTTCCAGCCGCCGAAGGGGGAGGGCGACGGCATGCAGTCGCCGGTCGGCGCGCAGGCCTCGCGCATGGCGGCGATCAAGATCTCCGAGGGCTTCAACCTCGGCTACTGCAAGGCGCTGCCGGGCAAGGGCCCGATGCTGCACAACCACGACACCAACGAGACCTTCATCGCGATGACCGGCACCTGGCGCGCGAGCTGGGTCAACGAGAAGGGCCGGCTCGAGCATGTCGACCTCAAGCCGCTCGACCTGATCTCGTTCCCGGCCGGGGCGTCGCGGCGCTTCATGAACGTGACCAAGGGGCCGAAGAACCGCGAGTCGGTCCTGATGTTCGTCATCGGCGGCGATGCGCCGCGCGCCGAGTTCACCTCCGAGTCGATGGCGGCGATCGCCAAGGCCGGCGTGCTCGACGCGGCGCCGGCCCGGGCGCGGGCGAAGTCCGCGGCGGGCGCCGCGCGGACTGCCGCCAGGCCCGCCGCCGCGCGGCGGCGGTCCAAGTGAGGGCGCGCGCGATGTTGCGCGTCACGGCACGCGCGGCCGCGGGAGGTCGCTGATGGGCGGCGGTCACGGCAGGTTCGCCACCGGCTGCACGCTGATTCTGCTGGCGGCGGTCGCCCTCATGGCGGGGGTGAAGAACGAGTACGTGTTCTTCGCCAGCTACGTGGTGCTGCAGTTCATCGTGCTGGCAAGCGCCTGGAACATCCTGGGCGGCTACGCCGGCTACGTCAACTTCGGCTCGTCCGCGTTCTTCGCCCTCGGCGCGTACACGGCGCTGTTCACGATCAAGGCCTTCGACGCGCCGCTGCTGGTGCAGATCGTCGTCGCCGCCGCGGTCACCGCGCTGCTCGGCCTCGGCATCGGCCTGCTGTCGCTGCGCCTGCGCGGGATCTTCTTCTCGATCGCGACCGTGGCGATGGCGATCATCCTGGAGACGGTGATCACCAACACCGACTACCTCGGCGGCGCCAAGGGCGTGCAGATGACGCGGCCGGCGGTCACCGCGCCGTTCGGCAGCTACATCGAGATGCTGTTCTTCGTCATGCTCGTCATGACCCTGGTCGCGGTGGCGCTGGCGCGCTATGTCGAGAACTCCTGGATCGGCCGCGGCCTGCGCGCGATCCGCGACAACGAGGAGGCCGCCGAATGCGTCGGCGTGCCGACCCTCAAGCTCAAGCTGATCGCCACGGTGATCTCGGGCGCGCTGATGGGCGCCGCCGGCGCGCCGATGCCGATGTACCTGAGCTTCATCGAGCCGTTCAGCGCCTTCAGCCTCAACTACTCGGTCTCGGCGCTGGCGATGCCGATCATCGGCGGCACCGCCTCGTGGGTCGGCCCGGTGATCGGCGCGATCCTGCTGGGCTCGGTGCAGCAGATCGTCACCGTGACCATCTCGTCGGAGTTGAACGTGCTCATCGTCGGCGTGCTGCTGGTGTTCTTCGTCGTCGCCGCGCCGGACGGCATCCTCGGCCTGTTCAAGAAGCTGCGCGGCACGCCGCGCTCGGGGGGCGCATGAGCGCGCCGCTGCTCAAGGTCGAGGACGTCTCGAAGCACTTCGGCGGCTTCACCGCACTCTCGCACGTGAGCGTCGAGGTCGCGCCGGGCGAGCGCCTCGGCCTGATCGGCCCGAACGGCTCGGGCAAGACCACGCTGATCAACTGCGTCTCCGGCGCGCTCAAGAACGACTCGGGCGACATCGTCTTCAAGGGCGAGAACCTGAACGGCCTGCCGCCGCACCAGCGCACGCGGCGCGGCATCGCGCGCTCGTTCCAGATCCCGCGGCCGTTCCACAGCATGACCCCGGTCGAGAACCTCGCGGTGCCGCTCGAGTACGTGACCCACCGCGGCGCCGCGCACAAGGCCGACATCCGCGGCGAGGCCGAGGCGATCCTGGCCGAGATGGGCCTCGCCGGCAAGATGAACGCGCCGTGCGCCGGGCTGTCGCAGGTCGAACTGCGCAAGCTCGAGCTGGCGCGGGCGATGGCGGCGCGGCCTTCGCTGCTGATCTCCGACGAGGCGATGGCCGGGCTGTCGAACGCCGAGTGCGACGAGGTGCTCGCGATCCTGTTCAAGCTCTCCGAGAAAGGCATCACCATCATCATGATCGAGCACATCATGCATGCGATCATGCGCTTCTCGCAGCGCGTGATCTGCCTGGATGCGGGCAAGCTCATCGCCGGCGGCGCGCCCGGCGACGTGGTCAAGAATCCCGACGTGCAGAGGGCCTACCTTGGCGCTTGAACTCAAGGTCGACGCCCTGTCGGCCAGCTATGGCGCGGTGCGCGCGCTCGAGGGCGTGTCGATCAGCGTGCGCGAGGGCGAGGCGGTGGCGCTGCTGGGCACCAACGGCAACGGCAAGAGCACGCTGATGAAGTGCCTGACCGGCCTGGTGACGCCGCGCGCCGGCAGCATCACCCTGACCATCGACGGCACCGCGCACAACCTGATCGGCAAGGGGCCGCAGGAGATCGTCGAGCTCGGCGTGGCGATGGTCGCCGAGGGCCGGCGCCTGTTCCCGCGCCTGACGGTCGAGGAGAACCTGTTCCTCGGCGCCTACCGCCCCGCCGCGCGCGCGTCGCTGGCGAAGAACCTCGAGTTCTGCTACGCCACCTTCCCGGTGCTCAAGGAGCGCCGGCGCCAGCTCGCCGGCAGCATGTCGGGCGGGCAGCAGCAGATGGTCGCGATCGCGCGCGCGCTGATGTCGGCGCCGCGGCTGCTGCTGGTCGACGAGCCCTCGGTCGGCCTGTCGCCGCTGCTGGTGTCGCAGACGATCGAGAAGATCGGCGAGCTCAACCGCAAGCACGGGATGACGGTGCTGATGGCCGAGCAGAACTTCCACCAGACCGTCAAGATCGCGCACCGCGGCTACGTGCTGGTGCACGGCGAGATCGCCTTCGAGAGCCGCGACGTCGCCGAGCTCGAGAACAACGAGGTGGTGAAGAACCTCTACCTCGGCGCGTCCTGAGGCGCGCCGCCGCTGCCGGGCCCGCGCGCACCGCCCGCGGCGCCTGCACCGCCCGTGGCGCCCGGGCCGCGCACCGCCTCAGGCCGCCGCGCGCGTGTCCGCGGCGATCGCGCGGTTGACCGCCGGCATCACCTTCTCGGCCAGCAGTTCCATCGAGCGCCGGCCCAGCGCGGGGTCGGCCCAGTCGGTGCCGCAGTAGAGCAGGGTGCCGAAGTCGCCGATCTCGCGGCGGAACGCGAGGATCTGCTCGGTGACCTCCTCCGGCGTGCCGGCGATGACGAGGCGGTCGACCACGCCGTCGAGCGTGACCGAGTCGTCGGGGGCGTCGCGCGTCTCCTTGAACAGGTTGGCGCGGCCGGCCTTCTTGAGCTTGTAGAGCAGCTGCTTGTAGTAGAAGCGGTAGGGGCTGGCCTCGCCCTTGCCGTAGGTCTGCGCGACCTTGCCGTCCTCGCAGACGAAGATGGTCTTGGCGACGCGCCAGTTGGCGGGGTCGGCGCGCCGGCCGCCCTGCGCGCAGCCGTCCGCGTACTTGCCCCAGTGCGACTTCACCCACTGCGGCAGCAGGAAGTTGGCCGAGATCGGCTCCCAGCCGCGCGCGGCCGCCGCGGTGACGCCGGCGGAGAACGGCTCGACCGCCGTGACCACGATCGGCGGGTGCGGGCGCTGGTAGCACGGCAGGATGGTGCCCTGGCCGATCTCCGGAATCAGGGTGCGCTCGGTGGAGATGTTCCAGAACTGTCCCTTGAGGTTGTACGGCGCCTCCCCGGTCCAGATCGCGATCATCTGGTTGATGCACTCGAGGAACATCGCCTTGCGGTCACGGTCGAGGTTCTGGAACACCTCCATGTCCGACGGCAGGCCGCCCGGCGAGATGCCGACGATGAAGCGGCCCTCGAGCATGTTGTCGAGCATCGCCACGTTGGCGGCGAAGGCCGCCGGGTGGCCGTTGGGCAGGTTGAGCGTGCCCGTGCCGAGCTTGACCGTCCGGGTGGCGTGCACCAGCGAGCACAGGAACATCAGGCACGAGGGGATGGTCTCGGCCAGGTCGGTGGTGTGCTCGCCGACATAGGCCTCGGTGAAGCCGAGGCGGTCGGCCATGATGATGGCCTCGCGGTCCTCCTTCAGGGTCTCGACGTAGTTGCGCCCGGGCGGGTGCAGCGGCATGGTGAAGTATCCGAGATCCATGGCGGTCCTTGGGAGGAAGGGAGGGGAAGGGAGGGGAAGGGAAGGGGGCGGGCGGGGCGGCGCCGGGGCGGAACGAGCGGCGTCCGGGCAACGCCCGGACGACCCGCGAACGACGCACACCGACCGCCGCGCGGCAGCCTTAATTATCGCTTTATAAATTAAATCCGCGCCGCCGGCAAGTCGGGCCGGCCCGGCGGCGCCCGGCGGAGGGCGGCTGCGGCACGGTGCGCGGCCGCCGGGCCGGCGGCGCGCGTCGCTCAGTTCCTGGACGCCGGCGCGCGAAAACGCTGCCAGGTGCCCAGCACCCGCTTCTTCACCACCATGGTCGCCACCAGGCCGCCGCCGATGATGAACGCCGCCGCCATGGTCGCGTGGTTGCCGCCGCTCTTGCTCGCCCACCACAGCGCCAGCAGGCCGACGAGCGGGATCATGAGCTGCCAGTACTCGGCGGGGTGGATGTTGTATTCGACCTCGGCGTTGCAGGACGGGCACTGCATCGCGCGGCGGCCGCCTTCGGCTTCGAGCTTGACCATGCGGACGGTCTTTTGCGTGATCGGCGCCTGGCAGTGCGGGCAGTTCCAGAGCATGACGGGGCGGACGGAGACGGGCGAGGCGGCAAGTTTAGCGCTGCCGTCGGCCGGCCTGGCCGCCCTCCGATTCGGCCGGCGGCGGCCGTTAACGTGGCTGGTGACCACGCGCGCGGCCGTGCCGCGACCGGCCGTCGCGCCGGGCGCGCGCCGGGTGCCGCACCGGAACGCGCAGCCCATCCCCATGCCTTCCCGCCTCCTCGCCTGCGCCGCATTCGTGGCCGCCATGTCGCCTGTGCAGGCGGTGCAGCGCGAGACCGTCTGCGCGCGCCAGGACACCATCAACGGCTGGTCGCGGCCGCACCGCGTCGACGCGGTGGTGGTGCGCGGCCGCGAGCTGAACCAGGCCAGGCAGCGCCTGCAGTTCAGCCCGGCCTCGCTCTACGTGGTGCTGCTGTGGGGCGGCGAGCGCGTGACCGCGATCGAACTCGACGTGCCGGTGATGCGCGTGACCGGTCAGGTCGGCCGCGACGAGCGCGGCCAGCGCTGGGAAGTGCTCAAGGCCGAATCCTGCGCCTAGCGGCGGGCGCGGCATCGCATAATGCGGCTTCCGCGCCGCCGCGCCTTGCGCCCGGCCGTTTCGCCACCGCATTCCACGGAGAGCCCCCATGTTCGACGCCACCATCGCCGGCAGCCTGCCCAAACCCTTCTGGCTCGCCGAAACCAACAAGCTGTGGCCGGCCTGGAAACAGGCGGGCGCCGACCTCGAGGCCGCCAAGCGCGACGCCACGCTGCTGTGGATCAAGGAGCAGGAGGACGCGGGCCTCGCGATCGTGACCGACGGCGAGCAGTCGCGCCAGCACTTCGTGCACGGCTTCCTCGAATTCGTCGAGGGCATCGACTTCGAGCACAAGGTGAAGATGGGCATCCGCAACAACCGCTACGACGCCATGGTGCCGGTGGTGGTGGGCCCGCTCAGGCTGAAGGGCCGGGTGCACGCCGCCGAGGCGCGCCTGATGGCCGCGCACACCGCGCGCAAGCGCAAGATCACGCTGCCCGGGCCGATGACCATCGTCGACACCATCGCCGACCGGCATTACGGCGACAAGGCGCGCCTGGCGATGGCGCTGGCCGACCTGCTCAACCAGGAGGCGCGCGCGCTCGAGGCCGACGGCATCGACGTGATCCAGTTCGACGAGCCCGCGTTCAACGTCTACATGGACGACGTGGTGGCCTGGGGCATCGACGCCCTGCACCGCGCCATCGAGGGCCTGAAGTGCACGACCGCGGTGCACATCTGCTACGGCTACGGCATCCAGGCCAACCTCGACTGGAAGGCCACCCTCGGCGGCGAGTGGCGCCAGTACGAGGCGATCTTCCCCGCGCTCGCGAAGAGCCGCATCGACCAGGTGTCCCTCGAATGCGCCAATTCGCACGTGCCGATGCACCTGATGCGCCTGCTCGAAGGCAAGGACGTGCTGGTCGGCGTGATCGACGTCGCGAGCGACACCGT
>JAEUOS010000086.1 GCA_016790695.1 Burkholderiales bacterium | reverse complement strand
GGGCCTTGCGTTCGGCCTCCTCGCGGGCCTTGCGGTCGGCTTCCTCGCGGGCCTTGCGCTCGGCCTCCTCGCGGGCCTTGCGCTCGGCCTCCTCGCGGGCCTTGCGTTCGGCCTCCTCGCGTGCCTTGCGTTCGGCTTCCTCGCGGGCCTTGCGCTCGGCTTCCTCGCGGGCCTTGCGTTCGGCCTCCTCGCGGGCCTTGCGTTCAGCTTCCTCGCGGGCCTTGCGCTCGGCTTCCTCGCGTGCCTTGCGCTCGGCTTCCTCACGGGCCTTGCGCTCGGCCTCCTCACGGGCCTTGCGAACTGCAGCTTCTCGGGCCTGTGCCTCCAGGAGCGCACGTCGTTTGGCCTCCTCCTCCCGGCGTGCGCGCTCCTTGGCCTCAGCCTGCGCCCGGTCCGCAGCTTCCTTTTCCGCCTGGCGTTTGGCAGCCTCGGCCAGCCGCTCCTTCTCTAGACGCGCTGCGTCATCGCGCGCCTTTTGCTCAGCCTGTTCCGCCTGTCGGCGACGGTCCTCGGCGTCGCGGGACGCGCCTGCCGCCGCCATTGGTGCCACGGGCGCAAACGCCGTGAAGTCAAGATCATCTTCCGTGATTTCCTGCACGCGTATCGCCGCTGCCGATGTTCCGGGCGTCGGCATGATCGAATCCGGACCACTCTTGGTGACGAATACCCGAATCAGATCGAGGGCTAGCAACTTCTCGAAAATCGCGTGAAGCCGCGGCGGTGGCAGCTTGGCAAATCGCTCCTCCATATCCGCGAGCGTCGATTTGCCGTCGACCAGGATCAACGCCTGACGCTCGTCTGCAGAGAGCTTCAGCGCCTTCTTGGAGATTTCCAGCGATCCCTTGCCAGTCTTCGAAAAGATGGTCCGCTTGTCCATATTGTGCGGCTGGTAAGACCCTTGCTAGGCGAATTCCGGCGACTGGAACCCTGAGAACGCATCAACCAACGTCGTCGCAACCAGTCGGAAGACTCTCACCCAGGACCTTTGGAGACGTCCGGCCACGATGCGCCGACCGTCTTGGGCAAAGACCGGCAACTGTAGGGTATTACCGACACTGATCGCAAGCTGGCAACTCATCCGGGGGTGCAGTTTCTCACAATGCCCTCAAACGGTCCGACGCGGGCCCCGGGGCTCCTCCGGGCGCGCGCCGGCGACGCCTTGGCACGATGCAGCGGGTGTTTGACCCACAAGATGTTGTATGTGCAGGCACGGCCCCGCCTGCATGGTACGCCTGCCTGCTACAATTTGTGGGTTTTCGGCCGAACCGCGGTGCCCAGGTTCCGCGGCGCGGGCGAAGGCGGTCCTCAACCCGTCCACGAAAAGCGGCAATGTCAATGTTCAGCCATTATCCCGGCCTGGCCGCCGCGGATCCCGAATTGCACGCGGCGATTGCAGGCGAGAATCGTCGGCAGGAAGAGCATATCGAGCTCATCGCCTCGGAGAATTACGCGTCGCCGCTGGTGATGGCCATGCAGGGATCGCAACTGACGAACAAGTACGCGGAGGGCTACCCGGGCAAGCGCTACTATGGCGGCTGCGAGTTCGTCGATGTGGCCGAATCGCTGGCGATCGAGCGGGCCAAGCGACTGTTCGGCGCGGAAGCGGCAAACGTGCAGCCGAATTCGGGCTCGCAGGCAAATCAGGGCGTGTTTTTCGCCATGCTGCAGCCCGGCGACACCGTCATGGGCATGTCGCTTGCGGAAGGCGGCCACTTGACGCATGGCATGTCGTTGAACATGAGCGGCAAGTGGTTCAACGTCGTGTCCTATGGGCTGACCGATCGCGAGGAAATCGACTACGATCGCCTCGAGGTGCTCGCGCGCGAAAGCCGGCCCCGCCTGATCATCGCGGGCGCGTCGGCGTATTCGCTTCGCATGGATTTCGAACGATTTGCCCGTATCAGTCGGGAAGTCGGGGCATACTTCATGGTCGACATGGCGCACTACGCCGGCCTGATCGCCGCAGGGGTGTACCCGAACCCGGTGCCGCATGCCGACTTTGTCACCAGCACCACGCACAAGACGCTGCGCGGACCGCGGGGCGGCCTGATCCTGATGAAGGCGGAGCACGAAAAGCGCATCAATTCGGCCATCTTCCCCGGCATCCAGGGCGGGCCGCTGATGCACGTCATCGCTGCAAAAGCGGCTGCATTCGGTGAGGCCCTGCGCCCCGAGTTCAAGCAGTATCAGCAGCAGGTGCTAAAAAATGCGGATGCGATGGCGCGTGAGTTCGGCGCCGAAGGCATGCGCGTGGTGTCCGGGCGCACGGAATCGCACATGTTCCTTCTGGATCTCCGCGCCAAGCGGGTTACCGGAAAGGATGCCGAGGCCGCACTGGATCGTGCGCACATCACCGTGAACAAGAACGCGATTCCCAATGACCCCGAGAAGCCGATGGTGACGTCGGGAATCCGCATCGGCAGTCCGGCGATGACGACGCGCGGGTTTGGCGAGGCCGAGGCGGTCGAGGTGGCGCGCCTGGTGGTGCGGGTGCTCGATGCGCCGCATGATGAGGGCAATCTTGCGCAGGTGCGTGAGCAGGTCGGCCAGCTATGCAAGCGATTTCCCGTCTATCGCGCCTGACACCGCCGGCCCCGGGCCGGGCCGGCGGCGCAGGCGTCGGGCGGCGACGCTCCTGAGGCCTCGACGCGATGCGCTGCCCGTTCTGTACCCATCCGGATACGGCCGTCGTCGACAGCCGTGAGGCCGATGACGGCGCCATCATTCGCAGGCGGCGGCGTTGCCTGGCGTGCGACAAGCGATTCACGACTTACGAGCGGGTCGAGTTGCGCATGCCCGTGCTGGTCAAGAAGAGCGGGGCGCGCACGGACTACGACCGCGAGAAGCTGCGTGCCAGTTTCAAGCTGGCATTGCGCAAGCGCGATGTGCCGGCGGACCGCGTCGACGAGGCGATCGCGCGCATTGAAGAGCGCTTGATCGCCATGGCCGAGCGCGAAGTTTCGACCCAGCGCGTCGGCGAGATGGTCATGCGCGAACTGCGCAAGCTCGACAAGATCGCCTATATCCGGTTCGCGTCGGTTTACCGGAACTTCGAGGATCCTGGCGAGTTCGAGGATGTCGTTGCCGAGCTGACGCCGGCCCGGCGGGGCCGCCGTGGCTAGCCGGGTGCGTCCGGGATTCGCAAGACGTCGTCGTGGCCTGGCAACGGACCGGCGGGCGGCCTGAAAGACGTGTTCACGCCGATCGATCAGAGTTTCATGCGCCGCGCGCTGGAGTTGGCGGAGCGCGGGCTCCATTCAACCTCGCCGAATCCCCGCGTCGGCGCGGTCGTGGTGAAGGACGGCCGAGCCATCGGCGAAGGATTCCACCAGGTGGCGGGCGAAGCGCACGCCGAAGTCAATGCGGTGCGTGACGCGCGGTCGCGTGCCGGTCACGAGGCAGTGCGGGGCGCCACCGTGTATGTGACGCTGGAACCCTGCAACCACCACGGCAAGACGCCGCCCTGCGCGGACTTCCTGGTGAGCGAGGGTGTCGCGCGCGTGGTCGCGGCGATGGAGGATCCCAATCCGCGTGTGGCCGGCACCGGATTCGACCGGCTGCGCGCCGCCGGGATCGATGTGCGCGTGGGCCTGCTGGCGCAAGAGGCGCAGGAACTCAACGTCGGTTTCGTGTCTCGCATGTCGCGCGGGCTGCCCTGGACCCGGTTGAAGGTTGCTGCCAGCCTGGACGGCAAGACCGCACTTGCGAATGGCGAAAGCCAGTGGATCACCGGGCCGCAGGCACGTCGGGACGGCCACGCCTGGCGCGCCCGCGCCTGTGCCGTCCTCACCGGCATCGGCACCGTGATCGAGGACGACCCGCAGCTCAACGTACGCGATGTCGTGACGCCGCGCCAGCCGATCAAGGTCGTTGTCGACAGCGCACTTCGCACGCCGCCCTCGGCGCGCGTGCTCGGCGAGGGACGCGTCCTGATCGCCTGCGCCATCGACGATGCGGCCGCGCGCCGCCGGCTGGAAGACGCGGCGGCTGCGCGGGAGTGCGCGCTGGAATTCCTCGTCTTGCCCGACGCCCGCGGGCAGGTCGACCTTGGCGCCCTGGTGCGGGAGCTTGGACGGCGCGAGATCAACGAACTGCATGTCGAGGCCGGTTTCACGCTCAACGGCGCGCTGCTGCGCCAACGCTGCGCCGACGAAGTGCTGATCTACTTTGCTGCCTCGATCATCGGCCACTCGGGGCAGGGCATGTTCGACCTGCCCGAACTCACCCGTCTCGACGAGCGTCTGCGCCTGAAGCTGCACCGCGTGACGCAACTCGGAGACGACCTGCGATTGATTGCACGTATCGTCTGACTCCTCATGTTCACCGGTATCGTCGCGGCGGTCGGCCGCATCGTTTCCGTCACCTCGCTCGGTGATGCCGCCGCCGGCGTGCGGCTTTCCATCGAGGCTGCCGGCCTCGGCCTGGCGGATGTCGCGATCGGCGACTCGATCGCCATCCAGGGCGCCTGCATGACCGTCACCGCGCTGGCGGGAAACACGTTTTCAGTCGACGTTTCGCGGGAAAGCCTCAACCGCACGGCCGGACTGGACGCACCGGGAGAGGTCAACCTCGAGAAGGCACTGTCGCTGTCGACCAAGCTGGGCGGCCATCTGGTCTCCGGGCATGTCGATGGACTGGGAAGGGTGGTCGCCTTCGATCGCGTCGGCGAATCGCACCTGCTGGTGGTGCGCGCGCCCCGCGAGCTGGCGCGGTTCCTTGCCTACAAGGGCTCGGTCGCCGTCGATGGCGTCAGTCTGACGGTCAACCGCGTTCACGACGGCGACGACGGCTGTGACATCTCGATCAACCTGATCCCGCATACCGTCGCCGTGACCACCCTGAAGCGCCTGGCTCCGGATACGCGGGTCAATCTCGAAGTCGATCTCATCGCACGCTACGTCGAACGGATGCTGGCGGCGCCGCGCTAAAGGTGCGTACGCCGGAGCGCCGCTGCACGCTTGACAAGTGACCCAAGGTCATTTATTTTGATGACTCCGGGTCATTTGATCTGCGGATCATTTGATCCAGCGCAAGAAACGTGGGGTGAATCATGGTGGTTCAGCATCGAGCCATTCAGGCCGAAGACAAGGCCGCCCGCCGTGCCGCCATCGTCGCTGCCGCCGAGGCGCTGCTGGCGCACGATCCCGAGAACTTTGCGTCGGTCGCCGAGGTGGCGGCGGCCGCCGGGTTGGCCAAGGGGACGGTTTATCTGTACTTTCGCACCAAGGAAGAAATCGTTCTTGGGGTGCATGCCAGGCACTCGGAGCAGTTGTTCGCCGAGCTCGAACGAACGCTCCAGGCGCATCCGTCGGACCTCGAGCCATCCCACGTGGCCGATGCGTTCTGCCGCTTCGTCACCGACAACCCCCTGTTCCTCCACCTGAGCGCAGCGTGCATGTCACGCTTCCAGCGGACGATCGACCCGGACGTGATGCTTGGCTTTCGGGCCACGATCGCTTCCCGGTTGGCCCATTTCGGCCCGCAGATCGAAGCGCGCATGTCCGCGCTCGCCCACGGCCAGGGGGTGCAACTGCTGCAGGCCACGTATGCGTACGCGGTTGGCATGTGGCAGCTGTTCGACCCGGCACAGAAGCACGCGCGTGGCTTCGACACCCGGCCCGAACTGGCGGTTTTCAACCGCGACTTTCGCCGGGATCTGTACGTCGGCCTGCTCGCCTTGTGGCGCGGCTTTCTTGCCGGCGGCGCGGCCCGGTCAGGCGAGCCCGGAGCGCCGCGATGAATCCGCGCCGGACGCTGCTGCTCCCGCTGATTCTGCCGTTCCTTGTCGCGGCATGCACCCAACGCGCCGAGCAACCGGAGCCGGTGCGACCGGCCAGGGTGACGCGCGCAGTGCCCACCGAATTCGCCGGTCTTGCCGCGTACGCGGGCGAAATCCGGGCACGCTACGAGGCGGATCTCGCCTTTCGCGTTCCCGGCAAGCTCCTCGCCCGCACGGTCGACCTGGGCGCGTCCGTGAGGAAAGGGCAGGTACTCGCGCGTCTCGATCCGCAGGACGCGAACCTCGGTGCGGATGCCGCCCGCGCGGCTCTCGCCTCTGCCGAAAGCGAGCTCGCGTTTGCCCGTGCGGAACTGAAACGGTCCCAGGAACTGCGCGAGCGGAACTTCATCGCCCAGGGCGTTCTGGAGCAGCGGGAGAATGCGTTCAAGGCCGCCCAAGCCAGACGCGACGCTGCCGCCGCGCAGGCGATCATGGCCGGCAATCAGGCTGCCTATTCGGTACTTGCCGCCGACGCCGACGGCGTGGTCACGGCAGTCAGCGCCGACCCGGGTCAGGTCGTCGCCGCGGGACAGCCGATCCTGCGCGTCGCGCGCCTGGGCGAAAAGGATGCCGTCATCCACGTGGCCGAAAGCCACGTGGGCGCCGTGCGCGCGCAACCGTCCGCGAGGATTGCGCTGTGGGCGGCGCCCGGCCGGCTGTACAGCGGACGAGTGCGCGAGATCGCTGCGGCTGCCGACGCCCTCACCCGCACCTATACCGTCAAGGTCGCGATCAGCGACGCCGACGACGAACTGCGTTGGGGCATGTCGGCCCAGGTCGGCTTCGCGGCTGCGGCCGCACGGGGCGCGCCGTCGCATACGGCCATCTTCCTGCCGATGACCGCGCTGACGCAAACGGACGACAAGTCCGGGGCACGGCCGGCCGTCTGGCTGGTCGCCGCGGATGGCCGCGTGAGTCTGCGTCCGGTCACCGTGGCGCGCTATACCGAGTCGGGCGTACAGCTCGCCGCCGGACTCGCCGGCGGCGAGCTGGTTGTCGTTGCGGGCGTGCACAAGCTCGTGCCGGGGCAGGTGGTCAGGCCGGTCGAGGAGCCCGACACGAAGACCGCGCCGCCCGCGGCCGTGACCCGGTCGCCCGGCGCGATCGCGAGCGACGCGATGCGGCCGAACCCGGCGCGTTGAGCGCACCCGGCACCACACCGGCTGCTTGCCAACCCACCCAGGGCCATCGCCGATGAAGAGCTTCAACCTTTCCGAGTGGGCGCTCCGGCATCAGTCGTTCGTGCTTTATTGCATCGTCGTGCTCGGGTTCATCGGCGTGTTCTCGTACGCCAAGCTCGGCCAGAGCGAGGACCCGCCGTTCACGTTCAAGATCATGACCGTGCGAACCGGCTGGCCGGGGGCCACCGCCCGCGAGGTCGAGCAGCAGGTCACCGAGCGGGTCGAGAAGAAGCTCCAGGAGATGCCGGAGATCAACTTCGTGCGCAGCTTTTCGCGCCCCGGGGAGTCACTGGTCTTCGTTGCGATCAAGGACTCCGAGCCTGCCGCCCGCATTCCGGAGATCTTCTATCAGGTGCGCAAGAAGGTGGGCGACATCCGCCACACGCTGCCCGCGGGAATCAACGGCCCGACCTTCAACGACGAGTTCGGCGACACCTTCGGCAATATCTACGCGATCACCGGAGACGGATACACCTTCGCCGAGTTGCGTGACGTGGCCGACCGGATCCGCAAGGAGCTGCTGCGCGTTCCCGATGTCGCCAAGGTCGAGATCATCGGCGAGCAGGACGAGAAGATCTTCATCGAGCTGGCCAACACCAAGATCGCCACCCTCGGTCTCGATGCCGCCGCGATCGCAGCCGCCCTGGCCGCCCAGAACGCCGTGGTTCCCGCCGGCAATTTCAATACGGCGGCAGAGCGCATCCACCTGCGCGTGACGGGCGACGTCGATTCCGTCGACGCGGTGCGCGCGATCCCGGTGCGCGCCGGAGGGCGGACCATACGACTCGGCGACATCGCCACGGTGACGCGCGGCTATGTCGACCCGCCCCAGCCCAAGGTCCGCTACATGGGGCGCGAGGCGCTCGGTCTGGGCGTGTCGATGCGCAAGGGCGGCGACATCGTCGCCCTGGGTGCCAACCTCGACCGCGCGCTGCTTCGCATCGAAGCGACGCTTCCAGTCGGCCTGGACATCGATCGCATCAACGACCAGCCTCGGGCGGTGCGCGCCTCGATCGCGGAGTTCGTGCGATCGGTCGCCGAGGCCGTCCTGATTGTCCTGGGGGTGAGCTTCCTCTCTCTCGGTCTGCGCACCGGCGTCGTGGTCGCCCTGTCGATCCCCCTGGTGCTCGCGCTCACCTTCCTGTTCATGCACCTGTTCGACGTCGGTCTGCACAAGATCTCGCTCGGCGCGCTGATCCTGGCGCTCGGTCTGCTGGTCGACGATGCGATCATCGCCGTCGAGATGATGGCGGTGAAGATCGAGGAGGGCCTGGATCGCTTCCAGGCGGCGGCCTTCGCCTACAAGTCGACCGCCTTTCCGATGCTGACCGGCACGCTCGTCACCGCGGCGGGCTTCCTGCCGATCGCGACGGCGCAATCGGCCACGGGCGAGTACACGATCTCGATCTTTCAGGTGGTGGTGATCTCGCTCCTGATTTCCTGGGTGGCGGCGGTGGTCGTCGTGCCCTACCTTGGCTACCACTTGCTGCCGGTGCATGCGACGCATTCCGCCTCGCCTGGAGGATGGACTGCGCGTGTCCCCGGCGCGCGCGCGCTGGCGCGGGCAAGGCAAGGGTTCGCGGGGCAGTTTCGCAACCTGGTCGAGTGGTGCGTGACCTGGCGCAAGACGGTGATTCTGGTCACGGTGATCGCGTTCGTCGCGTCGGTCGCGGGATTTCGGTATGTCCAGCAGCAGTTCTTTCCGTCCTCGACGCGACTCGAATTGCTGGTTGACCTGAAGCTTGCCGAGGGCGCGTCGGTTTTCGCGACCGAGGCCGCGGTCACGACCCTCGAACGCATGCTCGACGCCGAGAAGAATCTCTATGTCAACTACGCGAGCTACGTCGGGTCCGGCAGCCCGCGCTTCTACCTTCCGCTGGACCAGCAGTTGCCGGCAGCAAGCTTCGCCCAGATCGTCGTCACGACGCGCGACCTCGTCGCGCGCGAGCGCCTGCGCGAGAAGCTCATCGCATTTCTCGATGCCCCCCAGTTCTCCGGCTTGCGCGGTCGCGTCGTTCGACTCGAGAATGGCCCGCCGGTCGGCTATCCGGTCCAGTTCCGGGTCTCGGGGGACGATCTGGCGCAACTGCGCGAACTCGCCGGCGAGGTCGCCGCGGTGATGCGCACCGATCCGGCCTTGCGCAATGTCAATCTGGACTGGAGCGAGCGCTCCAAGACGATCCGCTTCGAGATCGACCAGGATCGCGCGCGGGCGCTCGGCATCACCAGCCAGGACCTGGCGGCATTCCTGGCGAATTCGGTCAACGGCGTGGTCGTCACCACCCTCCGCGACCGTGACCGTCTGGTCGACGTGGTCATGCGCGGATCGCCGGACGAGCGCGCGCAACTGTCGCAGCTTGCGAACCTGACCGTTCCGCTGCGAGGCGGTCGTAGCGTACCGATCACCCAGGTGGCCCGGATCAGCTGGGAGTTCGAAGAGGGGATCGTCTGGCGCCGCGACCGCACGCCGACCATCACCGTGCGTGCCGACATCTACGATCCGGCGATCCAGGCGGCCACCGTCAGCGGACGGCTCGAGGCCGGGCTTGCCGACATCCGCAAGCGCCTGCCGGCCGGCTATCGCCTGGAAGTCGGCGGGGCGATCGAGGAGAGCGCAAAGGGCGGGCAATCGGTGGCTGCCGGATTCCCGCTCATGTTCCTGACCATGTTGACGCTGCTGATGATCCAGCTGCACAGCGTTCAGCGCATGATCCTGGTGGTCCTCACCGCACCGCTCGGCCTGATCGGGGTCACCGCCTTCCTGCTGGCGTTCGACAAGCCCTTCGGCTTCGTCGCCATGCTCGGCACCATCGCGCTCTCGGGCATGATCATGCGCAACAGCGTCATCCTGATCGACCAGATCGAGCAGGACATCGCGGCCGGGCTGCCGCCGTGGGAGGCGATCGTCGGAGCGACGGTCCGGCGCTTCCGGCCGATCGTGCTCACGGCGCTGGCCGCGATTCTCGCCATGGTGCCGCTGACGCGGTCGGTCTTCTTTGGTCCGATGGCGGTGGCCATCATGGGTGGGCTCACGGTCGCGACGGCCCTGACCCTGCTGTTTCTCCCGGCGGCCTATGCGGCCTGGTTCCGCGTGGGCAGGCCGGCGGCAGGGCGTGTCACCGGGCGCCAGCCTTGACCAGCATCTCGATCACGCGTACCTGACCCCTCGATCGCGCGTGAGCGAGCGGCGTGACGCCCTGCGCGTCGCCGAGGTTGATGTCGGCCCCTGCGGCAATGACCAGTCGCACGATCTCCGAATGGGCGGGCCCGCCGTCGCCCAGGATCACGGCTTCCAGGAGGCAGGTCCAACCGAGCCGGTTGACATGGTTGATGTCGACGCGCGTGCGCAGCAGTTCGCGCACGGTCTCGACATGCCCGTAGTGACACGCGGGAGTGAGCGCGGTACCGCCGAAGCGATTCGTGCTCTTCAAATCCGCGCCGGCGGCGAGCGTCATGCGCAGGATCTCCACATGGCCGCGCGCACCGGCCAGCAGGTACGGGCTGTCCTGGATGTCATCCTTGGCATTGACGTCGGCGCCCGCCTTGATGAGGATGCGCGCGGTCTCGATCCGGTTGCTCTGCGTGGCGGCCAGCAGCGCACTGCGTCCGCGCCCGTCGCGCGCATTGACGTTGGCGCCTTCGCCCAGTAGGCGGGAAACGCGGCTGGTGTCGCCGGCGCCGGCGGCCTCGATCAGCGCGGCGTCGCGGGATGGCTGCGCGTCGGCCGCAGCGCCGAGGAATCCGATCAGAAGTACCGTGACGAGCCGTCTTCGCACCGGCCGACCCTCCGTGTCGCGTCGATCCACGCGTGTGTCGCGTCCATCCACCCCAGACAGTATAGACACCGGGGCAGGCCATGCCTTCGCGGTAGAATTCCGGCCCCGAACCGATAACGAGGCTAGAGCGATGTCCCAGCGACTTGCGGTGGTGCATGACACGCCTCCGGCGGCCGGTTCCGGCGAGCTCAGTCCGATCAGCGAGATCGTTGCGGAGCTCAAGGCCGGACGGATGGTCGTGGTCGTCGACGACGAGGACCGCGAGAACGAAGGCGATCTCCTGATGGCGGCGGAGTTCGTCACCCCGCAGGCGATCAATTTCATGGCCCGCTACGGCCGGGGCCTGATCTGCCTCACCCTCACCGAGGAACGTTGCCGACAGCTCAGGCTGCCGCTCATGGTCTCGAGCAACGGCACCAAGCATGGCACCAACTTCACCGTCTCGATCGAAGCCGCTGACGGGGTCACGACCGGCATCTCGGCGGCTGACCGGGCGCGCACCGTGCAGGCCGCGGTTGCCCCGGCAGCGCGGCCCGAGGACATCGTGCAACCCGGGCACATCTTTCCGCTGATGGCGCAGCCGGGTGGCGTGCTCATGCGCGCCGGCCACACCGAGGCCGGCTGCGATCTGGCGGCGCTTGCCGGTGCGGCGCCGGCGGCGGTGATCTGCGAGATCCTCAAGGACGACGGCACCATGGCGCGCCTGCCGGATCTGGTGGAATTCGCGCGCGAGCATCGCCTGAAGCTCGGTTCGATCGCGGACCTGATCCAGTACCGCAGTCGCAATGAAAGCCTGGTCACCCGGGCGGCGGAACGCGACCTCGAGTCGGTGCACGGCACGTTTCGCGCGGTGCTCTACCGGGACCGCGCCGGAGGCGGGTCGCATCTTGCGCTGGTGCATGGCGCGATGCGGCATGATCAGGAATGCCTGGTCCGCGTTCACGAGCCGCTCTCCGTGATCGACCTGATCGAGACCCGTGCCGGTACGCACTCCTGGAGTGTCGACGCTGCCATGCGGGTGATCGCGGCGCGCGGCCACGGCGTCATCGTCCTTCTGAATACCACCGAGGCCGGCGACGGCCTGGAAGCGCGTTTCGGCGAACTCGAGCTTGGCCGCAAGCCGGCGGTGCGGATGGACTTGCGCACCTACGGAATCGGTGCGCAGATCCTGCGTGATCTCGGCGTGCGGCGCATGCGGCTGATGGCCAACCCGCGCAAGATGCCTTCGATGGCCGGCTTTGACCTGGAAGTCACGGGATACCTCGCGCCGGAGGTCGAATGAGCGACGACCGGGTGCGATTCGACGAGGGCCTATCGGGCCGGGGGCTGCGCATCGGGGTGGTGCAGGCGCGCTTCAATGCGACGATCGGCGATCGGCTGCGATCCGGCTGCATCGACGAGTTGACGCGGCTGGGCGTCGCCGACGACGACATCGAGGTGGTCACGGTACCGGGCGCGCTGGAGATACCGCTTGCCCTCAAGCTCCTGGCCGAATCCGACGAGTTCGATGTCCTCGTGGCGATCGGATGCGTGATCCGGGGCGAGACCTATCACTTCGAGCTGGTCTGCAACGAAGCGGCGGCGGGCATCACCCGGGTCCAGCTCGACGCGCTGATGCCGGTTGCCAATGCCGTGCTCACCGTGGAGAACCTCGCTCAGGCCGAGGCGCGCATCGGCAAGGGTGCCGAGGCCGCGCGCGTGGCCGTCGAGATGGCTCTGCTCGCGGACAGCCTGGGCTGAGATGAAGAGCGCTCGTCGACGCTCCCGCGAGTATGCCGTTCAGGGGCTCTACCAGTGGCAACTCAATGCCACCGATCCGACGCTGATCGCCGACGACCTGATGCGCTCCCGCGGCTTCGAGCAGGCCGACGAGAAGCACTTTCGCGCCTTGCTGCATGGCGTGATCGAGCACGCGGCGGCGCTGCGCGACGCCCTGGCGCCCTGCCTCGACCGACCGGTCGCCGAACTCTCGCCGGTCGAGCACGCGATCCTGCTGGTCGGAGCCTTCGAGCTTGTGCATCATCCGGAGATTCCGTACCGGGTGGTGATCAACGAATGCGTCGAACTTGCCAAGACCTTCGGCGGGACGGATGGCTTCAAGTATGTGAACGGCGTGCTGGACCGGTTGACATCCGCCGTGCGCCAGCACGAAGTCAAGGGTGTATCGAGGTAGCCATCGATCGCCGGGGGCCAGATGGCATCCGAGTTTGAACTGATCGAACGCCACTTCACCCGCACCGCACGCCGGGCGCGGCTCGGTGTGGGCGATGATTGCGCGCTTTTCGCCGGTCCCGCCGGCCACGAGACGGTCGTCACCACCGACCTGCTGGCGTCAGGCACGCATTTCCTTGCCGATACCGACCCGCGCCGGCTCGGCCACAAGGCTCTCGCGGTCAACCTGTCGGACCTCGCGGCGATGGGGGCGACGCCGCGCTACTTCCTTCTCGCGCTGGCCCTGCCCGAGGCGCGAACCGAATGGATCGAGCCGTTCGCCGCCGGAATGTTCGCTCTTGCGGAGCGCCATGGCGTCGAACTGATCGGCGGCGACACCACGCGGGGTGCACTGACCATCTGCATCACCGCGATCGGCGAGGTTCCCGATGGACAGGCGATCCGCCGTGACGGCGCCGCCAGCGGCGACGATGTCTGGGTCTCGGGAACGCTTGGCGACGCGGCACTGGGGCTGCTGGCATTGCGCGGGGAAGCGATGCTCGACGGTGCGGAGCGGGCGTTCTGTGTCGGCAGGCTGGAATCGCCCGAGCCGCGCGTCGATCTGGGACTGGCGCTGCGTGGGGTGGCGACGAGCATGGTCGACCTGTCGGACGGCCTTGCCGGGGATCTGGCGCACATTGCAAGGCGCTCCGGGCTGTCTGCACGTCTGAACGCGGACGCATTGCCCTTCTCGTTCGCCGTCCTCGGCCAGGGCCGCGAGCGGCGCCTCCGGTGCGCGCTTGCCGGCGGCGATGATTACGAGTTGTGCTTCACCGCTCCCGTGGATGCGCGCGATCTGGTGATCGC
>JAEUOS010000082.1 GCA_016790695.1 Burkholderiales bacterium | reverse complement strand
GCCTACGGCGCCGGGTATCTGGCCATGTGCGGGCGGCCCTTCAATCCGACCGCGATGTTCGCCTGGCCCAACGCGCGCGCCGCCATCATGGGGCCGGAGCAGGCGGCCACCGTGCTGGCGCTGGTGCGGAAGAAGATCCTCGCCGACGACGGCAAGACCTGGACGCCCGAGGAGGAAGAGGCCTTCAAGGCGCCGGTGCGCAAGGTCTACGAGGACTTCCAGGGGGCGGACAACTTTTCCTCCAACCTGTGGGTCGACGGCATCATCGCCCCGGAGGAAACGCGCGATGTGATGGGCCTCTTGCTCGACCTGGCCGCGCGCACGGAAAAGAAGCCCACGCCCTTCGGCGTGTTCCGGATATGACGCCCCCACGCTCGCTGCGCTCGCTGCCCCCCGAGCGGGCCGTCAGTCTCTCGGGACGGCCCTTCGAGGCTGAGGCGCGATGAAGAAGCTCCTCATTGCCAATCGCGGCGAAATCGCCTGCCGCATCGCCCGCACCGCGCGGCGCCTCGGCCTCGCGGTCGCCACCGTCCATTCCGCCGCCGACCGCGGCGCGCGCCACGTGCGCGAGATCGGCGAGTCGGTCGAGGTGGGTGACGCGCCCGCCGCCGCGAGCTATCTGAACATCGACGCCATCGTCGCCGCCGCCAGGGAGGTGGGTGCCGATGCCGTCCACCCCGGCTACGGCTTCGTCTCCGAGAATCCCGCGTTCGTGCGCGCGGTCGAAGCCGCCGGCCTGGTCTTCGTCGGCCCCACGGCCGAGACCATGGAGCGCCTCGGCGGCAAGGCGCGCGCCAAGGCCGAAGCCGCGACCCTCGCCATCCCCACCGTGCCCGGCAGCCCCGGCGCACTCGCCGACCCGGCCGGGGTGGCCGCGCTGGTGCGGACCATGGATCTGCCGGTACTGCTCAAGGCCGTGGCCGGCGGCGGCGGGCGCGGCATGGCCGTCATCGACAGCCCCGAGGGCCTGGAAGCGCGCATCGAAAGCGCCATGCGCGAGGCACGCCAGGCCTTCGGCGACGGGTCTCTGATCGTCGAGCGCTACCTGCCGCGCGTGCGCCACCTCGAAGTGCAGATCGCCGGCGACGGCCACGGCCGCGCCATCCACCTGCGCGAACGCGAATGCACGCTGCAGCGGCGCCACCAGAAGGTGATCGAGGAAGCGCCGGCCGCGCACCTGCCCGAACGCCTGCGCGATGCCATGCTCGCCGATGCCGTGCGCCTCGCGCAGTCGGTCGGCTACCGGGGACTGGGGACGGTGGAATTCGTCGTCAGCGGCGACGAGTACTTCTTCCTGGAAGTGAACCCGCGCCTGCAGGTCGAGCACCCGGTGACGGAAGAGGTCACCGGCCTGGACCTGGTGGAACTGCAACTCGCGATCGCCGCCACCGGTCGCCTGCCGATGGGCCAATCCGACGTGCGCTGCACCGGCCACGCCTTCGAAGCCCGCGTGTGCGCCGAAGACGCCGCCGCCGGCTTCCTGCCCGCCACCGGCCGGGTGAGCGTGGTCGACTTCGGCGCCACCGCCCGCGTGGAAACGGCGGTGGAGGGCGGCGACGCGGTCACGCCGTTCTATGACTCCATGATCGCCAAGCTGATCACGCGCGGGCCCGACCGCGAAGCCGCGCGCCAGGCCATGGTGGCCGCGCTCCAGGGCGCGCGCGTGCTGGGCCTGCCCACCAACCTGGGCGCGCTCGCCGACATGCTGGCCTGGCCCGAGACGGTCGAAGGCCGCTTCCATACCCGCCTGATCGACGAGCGCCTCGACCAGTGGGCCGGTGCGACACAACCCGATCCGCCCCCCGCCCACCTCGCCGCCGCCGCACTCGCCTGGCTGGAACGCGAGCGCCGCCAGCGCGACGGAACCCTGGGTTGCTGGACCGACTGGCAAGCCTTCACCGGTTGGCGCCTGGGCGCCACCGACACCCCGGCGTTGCAACCGGCCGTGGTGCTGAGCCAGGGCCAGCAACGCTGGCCGATCCGCCTCTCCCGCCGCCAACCCGACGGCCGCTTCGCCCTGGGCGTGGCCGACACCCCGGCCAACGCCCGCCTCACCCCCCTGGGCGGCGCGCGCCACCTGCTGGAAATCGACTCCCGCAGCCTCGAAGTCACCCTCGTGCTGGACGCCACCCGCATCGAAGTCGCGAGCGCCCTGGGCCACTCCACACTCGAAGCCACCCCGTTCCTCGGCGGCACGCCGACGGAGGCCCGCTCCGGCGGCACCCTGCTCGCGCCCATGATGGGCAAGGTCATCGCCATCCGCGCCACCCCGGGCGCGCAGGTCACCGCCGGCGAGACGGTGATCGTGCTGGAATCGATGAAGATGGAACTGCCCGTGGCGGCGCCGTTCGACGGCACGCTCTCACGCCTGGCGTGCGAGGTGGGGCAGATGGTGGAGAGGCATCAGGTGTTGGGGGAAGTCGGGCACACCTGACCGCAAGGAACGAGGCGTCAAGGCTTTTCAATCGCCGCCTTCAGACGAGCCCAGAGGAGGCGCAGTTGCGTGCGCATGACTTCCGAACTCCGAATGCGTGCAGCGCGCATGCCGTATCGAACGAAGTCGCGACGTCCAATATGCGAATGACGTCCGTACAGCTTCCGATCTTCCTTCGCTTGGGCGGCAAGATGTCATGGGCTGGCTTGGGTGCCAGGCGCAGGCGCGCCGCGGGCGGCGCGGCTTTGCGGGAAGCGGTCGGATCATCGTTGCTGTGCTACCATTGTGCTTACCACGTGCACGAAACGAGGGCGTTATGGAAGTCGCGATTCGCAAGATGGGCAACTCGCAGGGGGTGCTGATTCCCAAGCCCATCCTCGCCCAGGTCGGGCTGGAGGGTACGGCCGACTTGCAAGTGCGCGACGGTGTCATCGAGATCCGACCTTTCCGCCGCAATCCGCGCGAGGGGTGGGCGGAGGACGCGCGGCGCGTTGCCGGGCAGGGGGACGACGCGCCGGTGTGGCCGGAGTTCGCCAACGAGGGCGATGACAAGCTGGCCTGGTGATGAAGACCGGCGAGATCTGGCTGGCCCAGCTCGACCCCACCGTCGGCAGCGAGATCCAGAAGACGCGCCCCTGCGTCGTGATCTCGCCCAACGAAATGAATGCGCACCTGCGGACCGTCATCGTGGCGCCCATGACGACGGGGTCGAGGCCCGCGCACTTCCGCATCCCGCTGACATTTCTCGGCAAGTCGGGCTTGATCGTGCTCGATCAGATCAGGACGCTCGATCGGGTGCGCCTGGTCAGGCGACTGGGTGCGCTGCGGCCCCCGACCCTGATGGCAACGCTGCGGACACTGCAGGACATGTTTGCCGCTTGAGCGGCCCGGCTCCGTGACGGGCGCCAGCCCCCCGTTCGCTTCCGCTCTGCGCAAGCCTCCCGCACACCCCCCGCCGCATCCACCGATGCGCGGCATCCTCGTCCATCCGCGGGTGCCATAGCAGCGAGACCGTGATCTCCGGCATCGCCGGGGCAGCGCGAAGCTGTACATCCCCGCGCGCAGGTTGCCGGTGTGGCGTTCGGGCACGCTGGCCACGAGGTCCGAGGCGTGCGCGAGCGCCAGGGCGGCGGTGTAGTGCTCGAGCGTCACCTCGCCGCGCGCCAAGGGATGGCCCGCGCGCCACGCCGACGAAGCGTTCGCGGGACAGGGCCTGGGCGCGCACCTCGGGGCTGGTGGACTTGCCGACCACGCCGGTTTCCAGATCCATGCTGGCCCTCCTGGTGCGCCTGCGTCCGGCGCGGCAGGCCACAGCCGCCGAACTGCTGGACTTCATCGAGCGCGAAGCGCTGTTCGACCAGGGCTGCGGGCTGGTCGATATCGGCCTCTTGGCCGCCGCCCGCCTGACGCCCGGCGCGCGCCTGTGGACGCTGGACCGGTGCCTTGCCGCGCTGGCCACCCGCCTGGACGTGGCCTGGGCCGAACCCGATTGAACACGCAGGCGCCAACCGTGGCCCGACGCAAGATTCGCAAGATGGGCGACTCGCAGGGTGTGTTGGTTCCCAAGCCCATGCTCGCCCAGGTTGGGCTGCAGGGCACGACCGGCTTGCAGGTGCGCGCCGGTCCGAAGCCGACCTGACGCGATGTCGCCTCTCATGCTCGAGCGAGTCCTGTTTCTTAGCCAGCCGCGCGCGGAAGCGCTCAGGCCGCCGCGGCGCAGTGCCATCATCTCGATCACCGATCGTGATCGCCCGTCCGCCAACCTGCGGTCCGGCTGGGACGACGTGCTCAGGCTACCGTTCGACGACTTCGATCCGGTCACCTGGCCCGAGGAGGACGAGGACTTCTACGAAGGGATGGAGGAGATCGACGCCTACCAGATGGTCGAACTCGCCGAGTTCTGTGCCGCCAATGCGCGGCGCTGCCGGCGCATCGTCGTGCATTGTCGCTATGGCCAGTCGCGCTCGGCAGGCGTGGCCAAGGCGCTTGCGCAGGTGGCGGGGCTGTGGTTTCCGCCGGGCTACGCGGATCACAACACCTTCGTCTATCGGGTCAGCCTGCGCGCCATGCAGCGGGCGTTCGCGCGGCATGCGGGGCGCTGAGGGCGTCGCGGCGCCCGGGCTTCAGTGGCCGTCCAGTGTCAGCACGATATTGCCGAGCGGCCCAAAGTCGGCCGACACCGACTGGCCGGCGGCGACAGGTTGCGGCGCCGTGACCGATCCGGTGGTGACGAATTCGCCGGCCTTGAGGGTACGGCCGGCGGCCGCCAGCGCATTGGCCAGCCATGCGGCCGCACCGAACGCACCGTCATCGACGTTGCGCACCTGGCCAGCGGCCACGAGACCGCCGTTGATCGAAAGCGAGATCCGCGCTTCCAGCAGGTCCAGGTCCTGCCAGGCGGTCGTTGCAGCGCCAAATATCCAGTGGCCGTGTGCGGCATTGTCGGCGATCAGGTTGGCGGCGCCTGCTTGCGTCCACGGCGTGTACCAGGTGCCGATGATCTCGATGGCCGGCAGTACCGCGTGCGTGGCGCGCATGATGGCCACCGCGTCGAACGGGGCGTCTTCCGGGCGCAGGTCACGCCCGATCTCGAGAGCGATCTCCGGCTCGTGCACACGCAGGAAATTCGGCGTAAACGCCAGTGCGGCCGGCGACGGCGTGCTCAGCTTGTCGTAGAGGCGCCCGTAGAACGGGCCGGCGATCTTGAGATGGTGGCGCGACGCGGCGTTGGTGGCGGCGATCTTGTAGCCGATCGGACGATAACCGCGCTCCTCTACAAGAATGCGCTCCATGGCCGCCTGTGCCGCATAGGCAATGGCGGCGTCAAACGGGGCGCCGCCGGGTTGCACCGGATTGGGTGTGCTGCGATCGCGGTGCTCCAACAGCGTTCGCGCGATGGTTTCTGCATCGTGTGCGTGCTCAGGCATGGGTGTTTCCCGAAGACGTGAAGTGCTGGCCGGATTGCCAAGCGACCGGATGTTACCTGCCCAACCCGTGCCAGTCGGAAATCCGCATACCCGGTGTTGAAGGTTATCCGATCTGGCCGAGGTGGTTCGCCTCAGGCTTGCAGACGTGCGGAGGCCTCGACCGCGTTGACGTCGACTGCGGCAGCGGCGGCGTCGGCATCACAAAGCCGCCCGCCGTGCAGACGCTGCGAGGAGCCAGGGCAGGGCAATGCGGACGCTATCCGTGGCATGATGGTAGAATGGTGTAAGAGTTTCTAGAGTTCTATAGAACTTGTCCTGTCCTGCCAGACAAATCACCACCTTCGGGCACCATTTGCCATGTCCTTGAATATCAAAGACCTTGAGGCGCACGAACTGGCCGCCACGCTCGCCAAGGCCACCGGTGAATCCATGACCAAGGCCGTGACTGTTGCGATCCGGGAGCGGCTGGACCGCGTCCGACGGCCTCGCCGTGCGAGTGCCGCCGAGCTGCTCGCCATCGGCGCGCGCTGCGCCGAGGGTCTGACCGACAGGCCGATTGACCATGCCGCGCTTCTTTATGACGAGTTGGGCCTGCCCAAGTGATCATCGATAGTTCGGCCGTCCTCGCGATTCTGTTCGCCGAGGCCGATGCGGAGGTGTTCGCCACCGCGATCAGTGACGCCGACGCCTGCAAGATGTCTGCTGCGACGTTCGTCGAACTCGCTGTGGTGGTTGAGGCACAGGCGAAAGACCGGGGTAGCCGTCAGCTCGATGCCTTCATGCGCCGCGCCGGCATCGTGATCGAGCCGGTCACCGAGGAACAAGCGCATCTCGCCCGGCAGGCATACTCGGACTTCGGCAAGGGGCGCCATCCTGCCGGCCTCAACTTCGGCGATTGCTTTTCCTACGCACTCGCCAAGGCCAGCGGTGAATCGTTGCTTTTCAAGGGCGGCGATTTCGCGAGGACGGATATTCCCAGTGCGCTCGGTTGATGGATGGCCCTGCGAGCTTTCCGGCATGCCTCGCATGGGGGCGGCCCGAGTTGGCCGATTTCCCAACCATGTTGAAGTGGCCGAGGTGCCCTCCCACATGCCGCGCCGGCGTTCCGCGTCCCCTCGCCCTTCGCCGGAATCGTGGATGGCGGCGTTCCGGGCGGTCAGCCGGTTCCAGCCCGACGACTGCCTGCACTGCGAGCACATCACCATGCACGGCCGGCAATGTCGCACACCTCCCGCACACACCCGCGCACCCACCGATGCCCCGCATCCCCATCCATCCGCGGGTGCCATAGCAGCGAGACCGTGATCTCCGGCATCGCCAGGGGCAGCGCGAAGCTGTGCAGCCCCGCGCGCAGGTTGCCGGTGTGGCGTTCGGGCACGCTGGCCACGAGGTCCGAGGCGCGGGCGAGCGCGAGCGCGGCGGCGTAGCCGGCCACGGTGGTGACGATCTCGCGCGCCGTGCCCTGCGCGGCCAGGGCCTCGTCGATGTGGGTGGTGTCGTTGCCGGGGCGGGCCACGCGGACGTGGCGGGCGGCGGTGTAGCGCTCGAGCGTCACCTCGCCGCGCGCCAGGGGATGGCCCTTGCGCACCACGCCGACGAAGCGGTCGCGGAACAGGGCCTGGGCGCGCACCTCGGGGCTCGTGGTCTTGCCGACCACGCCGGTTTCCAGATCGACGCTGCCGTCGCGCAAGGGGCCGCTGTCGCGGTCCGGCTTGGGGACGAAGCGCAGGCGCACGCCGGGGGCGTCGCGGGCGATGCGCGCGAGCAGGGCGGCGCCGAAGTTCTCGACGAAGCCTTCGCTGGTGCGGATGGTGAAGGTGCGTTCGAGGCGCTTCAGGTCGAGCGCGGCGGCGGGGCGCAGCATGGCCTCGGCTTCCTGCACCAGGGGGCCGATGCGTTCGCGCAGTTCGATGGCGCGGGGCGAGGGCACCAGGCCGCGCCCGGCGCGCACCAGCAGCGGGTCGCCGGTGGTCTCGCGCAGGCGCGCGAGCGTCCGGCTCATCGCGGAAGGGCTCAGGCGCAGGCGGCGGCCGGCGCGCGCCACGCTGCCTTCGGCGAGCAGCACGTCGAGCGCGGCGAGGAGGTTCAGGTCGGGGCGGGCCATGCGCGTTCCTCGCGTTTCGCCTTGATACATGGCGTCTGGTGCAGGTATTGAGTGCAAATGATGCGCCTTCCGCCAGGGTTCGCCAAGGCCTATCTTCACCGCATGTCCGAACGCAAGGGAAGGCGAGGGTGAAATGAAACTGTCTGTCGATGGCGCGGCGCTGGCCGCGCGGGAAGAAAAGCGGCCCGCGGCGGGCTGGGTGCTGGCGAGCCTGGGTCTGGCGATGCTGCTGCCGTCGCTGGGCACCAGCATCGCCAACGTGGCGCTGCCGAGCCTGGCCGAGGCGTTCGACGCCCCGTTCCAGGCGGTGCAGTGGGTGGTGCTGGCCTACCTGCTTGCCACCACGGCACTGGTGGTTGCGGCGGGGCGCCTGGGCGACCTGGTGGGCAGGAAGCGTCTGCTCCTCGCCGGGATCGCGCTCTTCGTCGCGGCGTCCTGGCTGGGCGGCGCGGCGACCAGCCTCGCGTGGCTCGTGGCCGCGCGGGTGCTGCAGGGCGTGGGCGCGGCGGCGATGATGGCGCTCACCCTGGCGATGGTGGGCGCGGCGGTACCTAAGGAGAAGAGCGGCAGTGCGATGGGCCTGCTCGGCACGATGTCGGCCGTCGGCACGGCGCTGGGGCCGACGCTCGGCGGGCTGCTGATCGGCGCGTGCGGCTGGCCGGGCATCTTTCGCATCAACCTGCCGCTGGGCCTGGTCGCGCTGGCACTGGCGGCGTGGGCGCTGCCCGCGGACCGGCCGGCGCCGGCGGAACGGCGCGCGCGCTTCGACCATGCGGGCACCCTGGTGCTGGCGCTGACGCTGGCGGCCTACGCGCTCGCGATGACGCTGGGGCGCGGGCAGTTCGGCGCAGGCAATCTCGGCCTGCTCGCGCTGGCGGCGCTGGGCGTCGCGCTGTTCGTGCGCATCGAGCGGCGCGCGGCGGCGCCGCTGATCCGGCTTGCCGCCCTGCGCGAGCCCGCGCTGGGCCGGAGCCTCGTCGCCGGCCTGCTGGTGGCGGCGGTGATGATGGCGACGCTGGTCGTCGGGCCGTTCTACCTGGCCGGCGCGCTCGGGCTGGCGCCCGTGTGGGTCGGCCTTGCGATGTCGGCCGGGCCGGTGGTGGCGGCGCTGGCGGGCGTGCCCGCGGGCCGGCTGGTCGACCGGTTCGGCGCGGCGCGCATGGGCGCCGCCGGGCTCGTCGGCATGCTGATCGGCAGCGCGGGGCTGGCCGCGGCGCCGCTCGCCTGGGGCGTGGCGGGCTACGTGCTGCCGCTGGTGGTGCTCACCGCGCACTACGCGCTGTTCCAGGCGGCCAACAACACGGGGGTGATGGCGGGCGTTCCGCAGGACCGGCGCGGCGTGGTCTCGGGCCTCGTCAACCTCGCGCGCAACCTTGGGCTCATCA
>JAEUOS010000069.1 GCA_016790695.1 Burkholderiales bacterium | reverse complement strand
GGCGCTCCCGGCTCCCTTCGGCTGAACGCCACACGATGACCAGATTCTTCCCTTCCGCATAGCCCAGCTCGCGCAGCGCGCGCGGTAGCGCACCGAAGAAATCCTCGTCGAGATCGCCGATCGTCCGCGGCGAAAGGAAGCCGACGCGCCAGGCCTTCCCGCGCGCTTGCGCGCTCGCCGCGCCGGGGAATGCGCCGAACGAACCCAATGCCAGGACCGCGGTCCGCCTGTCCATCGTCGCAGCCTCCTCCGCAGACGTTCCCCACGATTGGAGAGCCCAGGCGTCGAGATTGATGTCGGCTCGCCGGGTGACTGGGCGCCAGGATGGCAAATCAACCGCGCCCATCGTACTCCAGTCCGACGACGACGCCCGCGGCCGCCTTGCTTCGGCCCCCTTGCCTCGGCCCCCCGGAACGCGCGGCGCGTGGCGTCGGTGCCGGAACCCGCCGTGCGCTTACTTCACCAGCCCGAGCTCGCTCAACACCGCCTGCAGCTTGACGAACTCGTCCTCGTAGTACTTGCGGTGCTGGGCCGCGGTCATGTGCGCGCCTTCCCACAGGTTGCGCGCGAGCTGCCGGTTCCAGTCCTCGTCGCGGGCGACGCGCGCGAGCACGCCCTCCCAGAACGCCACCGCCTCGCGCGGCATGTCGCGCGGCCCCGCGAAGCCCTGGGCCGTCGCGTACTCGACGTTGACGCCCAGTTCCTTCCAGGTCGGCACCTGCTGCAGGAAGCCCGGCAGGCGCCTGCCCGCGGTCTGCGTGAGCACGCGCAGGCGCCCGGCCGCCACGTGCTGCTCGGTGTTGACCGCGGTCACCAGCGCCGCGTCGAGGTGCCCGCCGATCACCGCGGTGATCGCCTCCGGCCCCGAGCGGTACGGCACCGTCGTGAGCTTGCGGATGTTGACGCCCGCCGCCTTCAGCGGCAGCGCCGCCGCCAGGTGCAGGTGATTGCCCGGGTTGCCGAAGAAGCCGAAGCTCACCGACGACGGGTCGCGCCGCAGGCGCTCGATCAGGTCGCGGCCGTCGCGGATCCCGGACTCCGCACGCACGGCGATCACGTGGTACTCCTTGAACAGGATGCCCACCGGCGTCAGGTCGCGCCAGTCGTGGCGCGACTCGCCGGTCAGCTTGTGCGTGAGGTTGGTGTGCGAGACCGCGAGCAGCGTCTCGGCGCCGGCGCCGGGCTGGGTCACGTAGTCCATCGCGATGCCGCCGTTCGCGCCGGTCTTGTAGACCGCGTTCGAGGCGACGTCGTAGAGCCGCGCCTCCTCGGCGATCTTCTTGGTCAGGCGGATCATCAGGTCGACCGAACCGCCCGGCGAGGCCGGGCTCACGTACTCGACCGGCTTGGCCGGCTTCCACGGCGCCTGCGCGAGCGCCGGGCCGGCCGCCAGCGGCAGGCCCAGCAGGGCGGCCGTCGCGGCCGCGCGCGCGATCGCGCCGCGCGAAATCTGCATCGTCGTCATCTCGTCCTCCGTGTCCCCCGGCGCGGCCGCGCCGTCCCGCCCGGGACTATATTCGCGCGCCGCACCGCGGTCAACGCGGGGCCGAAAGTCCTATAGAGGAGTTGATGCGGCGCAGCGTTGACGCGCGCCCCCCCGCGGTGTAGTGTCGCCCTTCCCTTCGCATCGCCGGCCCCGCGCCGCAGGAGACCCGCATGCCCCGCGCGATCGTCCTTCATCCCGACGACAACGTCGCCACCCTCATCGACAGCGGCAGCGCCGGCGCCGCCTGCGCCCTGCAGGGCGAGGCCGCGCACGCGCTGGCGCTGGCCGCCGACATCCCGTTCGGCCACAAGGTCTGCGTCCGCGCCATCGCCGCCGGCGCGGAGGTGGTCAAGTACGGCCAGGTGATCGGGCGCGCCAGCCGCGCCATCGCCGCCGGCGAGCATGTCCACACCCACAACGTCGAGGCCGCGCGCGGCCGCGGCGACCAGCCCGGGAGATAACGGCCATGGCAGGCACATTCGCAGGATACGAGCGCGAGAACGGCGACGCCGGCGTGCGCAACTGGGTCGGCGTGGTGTCGATCATGGACAACACCAACCCGATCACGCGCGCGATCTGCGCCGCCGTGCAGGGCACGCTGCCGATCACGACGCTGTTCGTGCGCGGCCAGTACGGGCGCGACCTCGAGATCACCTACGAGGCGCTCGCCGGCATGGCGCGCAACCCCAACATCGCCGCGGTGCTGCTGGTCGGGCTCGAGGGCCAGACCACCGAGGAGGTCGCGCGCCGCATCCGCCCGACCGGCAAGCGCGTCGAGGTCGTGACCGTGCAGGACCAGGACGGCGGCACCATCGGCGCGGTGGCCGAGGGCACGCGCAAGGCCGCGCGCCTGGCGATCGCCGCCTCGAACCTGCGCCGCAAGTCGTTTCCGGCCGCGATGCTGCGCATCGGCGTCGAGTGCGGCGGCTCGGACACCACCTCGGGGCTGACCTGCAACCCGACCATCGGCCGCATGTCCGACCGGCTCATCGCCGACGGCGGCACCATCGTCATCTCCGAGACCTCGGAATTCTTCGGCGCCGAGCACCTGTTCGCCGCGCGCGCCGCCGACGACGCGGTGCGCCAGAAGTTCCTCGACCGCGTCCTCGGCCTCGAGCGCGAGGCGATGAGCATCGGCATGGACATCCGCGGCACCAACCCGACCCCGGACAACATCCGCGGCGGGCTCACGACGATCGAGGAGAAGGCGCTCGGCGCGATGGCCAAGTCGGGCACCTCGCGCCTGGTCGGCGTGCTCGACTACGGCGAGGCGCCGACGCGCAAGGGCCTGCACTTCATGGCCGCGCCCGCCCCCGCGGTCGAGAACATGACCGCGATGGCCGCCGCCGGCTGCCACATGATCTTCTTCGGCACCGGCGTCGGCAACCCGATCGGCAACATGGTCTCGCCGACGGTCAAGGTCAGCGGCAACGTCAACACGCTGCGCAAGATGCCGGAGAACATCGACTTCGACGTCACCGACATCCTCGAGAAGGGCGCCGGGGTCGCGCCCCTGGGCGACCGCCTGTACGAGTTCGCGCTCGCGGTCGCCTCGGGCACCCGCACCACCAGCGAGGTGCTCGACCAGCGCGAGACCGCGATCAGCCGCTTCGGCCCGACGATCTGACGCCGTGCCGCGCGCGCCCACCAAGCACGAGGCGGTGGCCGAGCGCATCACCGCCGGCATCGCCGCCGGACGCTGGCGCGCCGGCGAGCGCCTGCCGTCCGAGGAGGAGTTCGCGCGCACGCACAAGGTCAGCGTGGGCACGATCCAGAAGGCGCTGGCCGCGCTCGCGCGCCAGGGCGCGATCCGCCGCGAGCACGGCAGCGGCACCTACGTCTCCGGCCGCGACCTGGCCCCGGCCGACGTGCGCTTCCTGCAGTTCCGCGACGCGCGCGGCCGCACCCTGCCCCTGACGGTGCGCGTGCTCAGGTCGGCCCCGGTGCGCGGGCCCGGCCCGTGGTCGCGCTTCCTCGGCCAGCGCGCCTGCGTGCGCATCGACCGCCTGTTCGAGATCGGGCCGCGCGTGCGCCTGGCGAGCGAGTTCTACCTGCGCGCCGAGGACCACGCGGCGCTGCTCGAGGCCGGCATCGGCGGCGCGCCGCGGACGCCGCACCGCGCGCTCGGCGAGGACAACCTGCGCGAGGCGCTCGAGCGCCGGCTGTCGCTGCCGACGCTGCGCGTCGAGCAGCTGGTGCGCGTGTCCGGACTGCCGGCGCGAAGCGCGCGCCTGCTGGGGCTCGACGCGCGCCGCACCGGCTTCGCGATGGAGCTCTACGGCCACACCGTGCGCGACCGGCCGCTCTATTACCAGCGCGTCTTCGGCGGCCCGTTCCGCGACAGCCTGGTGATCGTGCGCGACAGTGGCGCGGCCGCGCCGGGAGCCGCGCATGGCTGACCCCGCGCCCGTGCGCTACCGCGCCGCGGACCTCGAGTCCTGGACCGCCGCCGTGTTCCGCGCCGCGGGCACCACCGACGCCGACGCCGGCACCATCGCGCGCGCGCTGGTGCGCAGCGACCTGCGCGGCTACCGCACGCACGGGCTGACGCGCGTGGCCTCCTACGTGCAGCGCTTCGCCGAGGGCGAGTTCAACCCGCGCCCGCGGATCGACGTCCAGACGCGCGAGGGCACGATCGTCGTCGACGCCGACGGCGCGCTCGGCCACGTCGCCGCGCCGGTGGCGCAGGCCGCGGCGCAGGCGCAGCTGGCGGCGCGCGGGCAGGTGTTCGTCGCGGTGCGCGAGTGCGGCCACCTCGGCGCCCTCGGCCTGCACGCGCTGGCCGCAGCCGAGCACGGCATGTTCTGCATCCTGGGGCAGCGCACCCCGCCGCTGCTGGCGATGGAAGGCTTCACCGAGCCCGGCATCGGCCACAACCCGATCGCGTTCGGCTGCCCGGTGGCCGGGCGCGACCCGCTGGTGTTCGACATCGCCTGCAGCGTGGCCGCGCGCGGCCACATCCTCCTGGCCGCGCGCGAAGGCAGGCCGATCCCGGCCGGCTGGGCGGTCGACCGCCACGGCCGGCCGACCACCGACGCGCGCGAGGCGGCCGACGGCATGCTGCTGCCCGCGGGCGGCCACAAGGGCGTGGGCATCGCGATGATGGTCGAGTGCCTGGCCGGCGCCTTCACCGCCACCGCGGATTCGCTCGAGCGCTTCGTCGCGCGCGTGCCGGCCGCCGGGGCGGTCGGGCGGCAGGGCGCGTTCTTCTGGTTTCTCGATCCCGGCGGCTTCGCCGGGCGCGCGGTGTTCGACGCCTACACCGCGCGCTGGACCGGGATCTACGAGGGCGCCGGCGGGCGCCTGCCCGGCACGCGCGGCGCGCGCCTCGAGCGCGCCGGCCGCGCCGACGGCCTGGCGCTGGCGCCGGACATCGAGCGCGAGCTGCGCGCCCTGGGCGAGCGCCTCGGCATTCCCTTCCCGCCCGCGCCGGCAGCCTGACCCGGACCGCGGCAGCCCAACGGATTGCGGCCGACCAAGGAGCAACGATGAGAACCCTGCCCCGCCTGCTGACCCGACTGATCCTCGCCGCCGGCGCCGCGCTTGCCGCCCTCGGCGCGGCGGCCCAGCCCTACCCGAACCGGCCGGTGCGCTTCGTCGTGCCGTTCCCGCCCGGCGGCGGCGCCGACGTGTTCGCGCGCGCGGTGGCCCCGCGCCTGCAGGAGTTGTGGGGCCAGTCGATCATCATCGACAACCGCGCCGGCGGCAACGCGATGATCGGGATGGACATGGTGGCCAAGGCGCCCGCCGACGGCTACACCATCGGCGTGATCACCCTGACCCACGGCATCAACGCCTCGCTGTTCCCGAAGGCGCCCTACAACCTCGTGCGCGACCTCGCGGCGGTGACCATCGGCGTGCATTCGCCGATGCTCGTGGTCACCCATCCGTCGCTGCCGGTGTCAACGCTGGGCGAGCTCGTGGCCCTGCTGCGCACCCGGACCCACTCCGCGCCCTCGAGCGGCACCGGGTCGCCGCCGCACATCGGGCTCGAGCTGTTCAAGCAGATCGCCCGGTTCGAGGCCGTGCACGTGCCCTACAAGGGCGGCGCGCCGTCGATGATCGACCTGATCGCCGGGCGCACCGACTTCGCGGTCTCCAACCTGGTCGAGTCGATCCAGCACGTCAAGGCCGGCAAGCTGCGCGCGATCGCCATCCCCTCGGAGAACCGCCACCCGCAGCTGCCGGACGTGCCGACCACGGCCGAGGCCGGCCTGCCGCAGTTCCAGCTCACCAACTGGGTCGGCATCGTCACCGCCAGCGGCGTGCCGCGCGAGATCCTCGCCGCCATGGGCGAGACGGCGCAGCGCGCGATCCGCTCGCCCGAGGTGCACAAGCGCCTCTCCGACCTCACCCTGACCCCGGTCGCGCTGGGGTGGGAGGCCGGGCAGAAGCACATCGAGACCGAAGTCCGGCGCTGGGGCGAGCTGATCCGCGCGGCCAACATCCAGCCCGACTGAAACCCGTCACTGGCGCCCGCTGCGAGCGTCGCCGAAGGAGGAACTGCCATGCCCCAGCCCCGCATCGCCATCGTCGCCGCCGGCGCGGTCGGCGGCTACGTCGGCGCGCACATGGCGCGCGCCGGGCTCGACCCGATCCTGATCGACGCCTGGCCCGCGCACGTCGAGCACATGCGCGCGCACGGGCTCTCGATCACCGGCACCACGCCGGAGGAGGCGTTCACCACCCCGGTGCGCGCGCTCCACGTCTGCGACGTGCCGCAGCTCGCGCGCGAGGCGCCGATCGACGTCGCCTTCATCTGCCCCAAGTCCTACGACACCGAGTGGGCGGCGACGCTGATCCGGCCCTACCTCGCGCACGACGGCGTCGCCGTGTCGCTGCAGAACTGCATGAACGACGAGCGCCTGGCCGCGATCGTCGGCCCGACCCGCGCGCTCGGCTGCATCGCCAGCAAGATCATGGTCGACCTGCATGCGCCCGGGCAGGTGCACCGCGGCGTCTCGCGCGGCGGCAGGGACTACACGATCTTCCGCGTCGGCGAACTGCACGGGCGCGTCACCGCGCGCGCCGAGCGCGTCGCGCAGCTGCTCGGGACCGCCGACAGCGCCACGGCGACCGCCAACCTGTGGGGCGAACGCTGGTCCAAGCTGGTCGCCAACTGCATGGAGAACGGGCTCTCCGCCGCCACCGGCATGATGGGCAACGCGGTCGCGCGCTCCACGCCGCACCGGCGCTTCCTGATCCGCCTGGCGGGCGAGGCGATCCGCATCGGCCAGGCCGCCGGCTATGCGCTCGAGCCGGTGGTGGGCCTGGACCCCGAGCGCTTCGCGCGCGCCGCGGAAGGCGACGCGGAGGTCCTGGCGGCGCTCGAAGAGACCCTGCTGGCGGCGGCGAAGAAGCGCTCCGACACCCAGGTCGCGTCGATGGGCCAGGACATGCGCAAGGGCCGCCGCACCGAGATCGAGTTCATGAACGGCCACGTGGTCGCGGTCGCGCAGTCGATCGGCAAGGCGGCGCCGCTCAATGCGGCGCTGACCGACCTGGTGCTGAAGGTCGAGCGCGGCGTGCTCAAGGCGGACCCGGCGCTCATCACCGACCTGCGGCTCTAGGCGCGCGCCGCGGCCGTGTGGCGGTCGGGACCGGCCACGGCCAGCGCCAGCCCCGCCAGCCCCGCCGCCACCCCGAAGGTGATGCGCATGCCCTGGGCGATGCCCTCGGGCGCCGCTGCGGTGCCGCCCGCGGCATGGGCGAACAGCGCGCCCAGCACCGCCGCCCCGCTGATGAGCCCAAGGTTGCGCGCGAGGTTGACGAGGCCCGAGACCACGCCGCGCCGGTCCTGCGGAACGCCCGCCATCACCCCCGTGTTGTTGGCCGCCTGGAACAGCGCGTAGTGCGCGGTGAGCACCACCAGCGGCAGCA
>JAEUOS010000064.1 GCA_016790695.1 Burkholderiales bacterium | reverse complement strand
AGCAAAGAACTTCTCCGTCGATCATTTGGTTCCTATAGGTCGTGGAGGAAGTTCGTGGCCAGGCAACCTTGCCTTTGTTCTCAAAGCTGTTAACCAACAAAAAGCCGATCAAAGTAAGGCAACTTTCGTTGCGAAACTTGGGAAGGAAAACGGCGCTGATTGGCTGGCAATTCGAAAGGCCGAGTGGACTCGTATCGACAAAGAACGCCGCGCGATTGACAAGAGAAGGAGAGAGCACGTAGCCGACCGCCTAATGGCAATCGAGGAATCTCTCTCTAGCGCGATGCTGGACAGGGACGTACTGATTGCCTTCAGATTGGAGGTTGACCGGCCGATTCTTTACATCGGCGACACCATCGTTCAGTTTCCACCCGGAATGCTCCGCCGAATCAATCGCGGCGGCGTGGTGAACATGCTCAAGCGGATTTGCGATAGCGTCCTGAACGTGAAATAGGGACAGTCAACATGCAACGGGCCGACTCAATGAATGCACAAGGGGATGAACTGGCAGGGCTGCGGCGCGAAGTGTCGGAGCGCCAGGCCGCGTGGGTTTCAGCGTGGCTGTCCCGTCAAGGGGAGCCACCTCGAGGAATCCTTTATCACTACACAACAGCCGCGGGGCTGCTCGGGATCCTCGCGAGTGGAAAGTTCTGGGCGACTCACCTCAACTATCTGAACGATCCGACCGAATTGGACTATGGAGTCGGACTTGTTCGAGGTGCGTTGCATGCCGAAGCAAATCGACGGAAGTCTGGCGCTGTGGCCGCGCTCTTGGCAACTACGGCGCGGAACTTCAACCCCTTCGGATTGCTGAATGCATATGCGGTCTGCTTCTGTGAACAAGGCGACCAGTTAAGTCAGTGGCGGGGATATGGCAATACCGGCGGAGGCTATGCATTAGGTGTTGCGCCTCGTGCGGTCGCGGCCGATTTGCCGCCAGAACCGAAAATCTCGCTTCGCCGCGTGGTCTATGACCGAACAGAACAATCGACGTTAATCGAAGACTCCGTTCGAGCTTTTGCGATGCACGCCGATGGCGTTTTCGAAAAAAGGTGGCCGATAGCGATCCAGGAGGAGGCGGCAACGATTCTGCGGAATGCATTCCGGCAGGAGGTCGGGGATTTCTTGTGGTGCTTCAAGAACCCCGGATTCCACGAAGAGCGCGAATGGCGGTTCGTCTATATCACTGGCCCAGTAGATCCGGCCCCGATGAGCGTGTGTTTTAGGCCATCACAAGACGGCGTCGTGCCATACGTTGAATTGGATTTGTTCCTGTTGCGGCAAGGCGAGGAAAAGCACTTGGGTATCTCCGAAGTGGTTTGTGGGCCTACTCTTCATCCCCTTCACGGCCAATCGGCAGTGCGCATGGCCATCTCCGCTTATGGATACAAAGATGTCGCTGTACGGCAATCGGTGGTCCCACTTCGCGCCTAGGCATCCCACGTCCGGGGGTAGATTTGGGGGTACATCTCGGACTTCACAGTCAAGAAGCTCTTTTTATTCATAGCTTTGGAGGTACTTTTCGATAGCAGTACCGCCATCCTCCCAGGGGATCGCGCCGACCGGCCGATCCCCTTGTCGCTTCCGGCCTGCGGGCGCCGCGGCCGCCGGGCGCGGGCCCAGGCCGGCACACCGTCGCCGGGGAATCAGTCCCAGCCGATCTCGTGGCGCATCACCAGCGGGCCGAGGCGGCGCCGCACCTCGGCCGCCACGGCATCGCGCTGCGCCGGCGCCACGCCGGTGGCCCGGACGGTGATCAGGCTGCCATGGGTCGCGTGCAGGCCGACGTCGACCGCGATGCCGACGCCGGGCATCGCGTCCGCCAGCCCCGCCAGCAGCCTCTCGGCGACGCGCCGGGCCGCGGCATGGCGCAGGCTCGGCTTGAACACCTTCCCCACCGCGGTCAACGGCATGGCGTCGACGAACACGACGTCGACCGGCACGGCGGCGCGCTCGGGGGTGCGCGCGCGCACGAAGTCGATCACCTCGTCGGCCGCGGCGTGCATGCCGGGCTTGAGCTGCACGAACGCCAGCGGCAACTCGCCCGCGTAGGCATCCGGCTGCCCCACCATCGCGGCGAGCGCCACCGCCGGATGCCGGTACAGGATTTCCTCGACCGGCTGCGGGTCGATGTTGTGGCCGCCGCGGATGATCAGGTCCTTGGCACGCCCCGTGATCCACAGGTACCCGTCCTCGTCCAGGCGCCCGAGGTCGCCGGAATTGACCCAGCCGGGCGCAACGAAGGCGCCGTGGTTGTGCGCCGCGCTCGCGTAGCCCGAAAACACGCCGGGCCCGTGCATCGCCACCACCCCGATCTCGCCGGGCGCGCAGTCGCCGGCCACGGCGCCGTGCGCGTCGACCCGCACCACCCGCACGCGGCTGTACGGCACGGCCTGGCCGACCGCGCCGAGGCGAACCTCGCGGTCGAGGTAGCTGATCGTGTGCACGCTCGCGGTCTCGGTCATGCCGTAGACCTCGAGCACCGGCAGGCGAAAGCGCTCGGTGTAGGCCTGCGCCACGGCCACCGGGATCGCCGAACCGCCGCCGGACACGCGCTGCAGCGAGGAGACGTCGGCACCGTCCGGCGCGACGTTGAGCGCGGCCGCGAGCACCGTGGGCACGCCGCCGAGCGTCACGGGACGATAGCGCTCGACCAGGCGCCAGACGTTGCGCACCGCATCCGGGTCGCGCCAGCCGCGCGCGGTCAGCACCACCGCGCACCCGCCGGTGGCGAACACCGACAGTCCCTGGGTCAGCGCCCCGCCCACATGGAACAGCGGCAGGCCGAACAGCAGGTGGTTCCCGGGCGCCGAGCGCAGCATCAGGCCGATCACCCAGGCCTGGTAGACCTGGTTGCCGTGGGTGTGGCGCACGAGCTTGGGCGTGCCGGTGGTGCCGCCCGTGTGGAACAGGGCGGCGGGATCGCCGGCGGCGATGCGCCGGGCCCCGACCAGCCGGTCTGCCGGCTGCGCCGCGGCCAGTTGCTCGAAGCTGTGGACGTCGCGCCTGTCGTCCGGCATGCCGCCCACGACCACGATCGCGCGCAATCGGGGCAACTGGTCGCGGATCGACTGCACCTTCTCCCAGGTGTCGGCGCCCGGCATCGGCCCGAGGGTCACCAGGACCCGCGTGTCGGCGGCGCGCAGGATCTCCGCGATCTGCCAGGCCTCGAGCAGCGGATTGACCGGATTGGCGATGCCCGCGGCCTCCGCGCCGAACAGCGTGTAGAAGCTCTCGGGCAGCAGCGGCAGAAGGAAGCTCACGACGTCGGTCGGGCCGACGCCCACGGCGTGCAGGAGATTCGCCGTCTGCGTCACGCGCCCGAGGAACTCGGCATGCGAGATGGTGCGTGGCGCGCAGTCCGGGTCGGCGCGCGCGAGGAACTTGAGTGCCGGCGCCTGCGGGTCATGCGCCGCGCCGATGGCGATCGCCTCGTAGGTGCTCTGCGCGGCGATCCGGTCCGCGTACGGGACGGCCTCGAACGCCGCGAGGTCGGCCGCCGTGGACAGGCGCGGCCAGGCGGCGCCGATCACGCGGTCGAGCAGGTGCACGCCTCCCATGGCCGCGCGCCTACGAATCCCAGAAGACGCTCTTCTTCTGCGCCACGCCGCGCTCCTGCCAGGCGCGCAGCTTGCCCGGATTGAGCAGCCCCGCGGGGTCCATCGCGGCCTTGAGCTCGACGTGGCGCGGGTTGATCGACTTCTTGCCGCCATCCTCGACGACCCAGGTGTGCGGGTCGGCGATGTAGACGCCCTCGGCCTCGAGCAGCCGCATGACCTCGCGCAGGCGCGGCTCGCCGCGCCAGCGCACGATCGGCAGGCCGCTGCAGGTCACCGCGCCCTTGACGCGGATGAACTCCACGTGCTGCACCACCTCCTCGCCGAAGAGCGCGTCGATGCGCCGCACGAGCTCGAGATTGCGCCCCGCGGGGTAGCCCAGCTGGAGATAGGTGATGCCGCCTTCCATGCCGGGCGCGGCCCCGGCCGCCTCCGCCTCGCGGATCGCGTGCAGCGTCGCGTGGTTCCACATGAATTCCTGCAGGGTCAGGCGGCGCGCGCCCGGTGCGCGCGGATCGTTGCGGTAGGTGATGCGGCCGCCGGCGCCGGCGACCTGCTCGGCGAACGCCGCCTCGTTGTATGCGGCGACCTGCGTCATCACCACGCTCTCGCCGGCGACCACGACGTCCTTGAGCGGCCGGTAGCTGCGCGGCAGCGGCCACTGGTGCGCCGAGATGCCCTTCTTGGCGATGCCGTCGGCCTCGCCGAGCGCCTGCGCGAAGGCGACCGCGTCGTTGAAGTCGGCGAAGCTGGCGACGAACTCGATCCACGGCAGCGCCGGTGCGAGCGCGAGCTCGACCTCGAGGACGATGCCGTTGACGCCGTAGGCGTGATGCAGGTCGACCGCGTCGCGGCCGCGGAACTCGACCGTGCGCGGCGTCGCCTCCATCGACAGCGCCTTCACGCCGAGGATGTTGCCCGGGTCCTTGAGCATGCCGTAGTTGTTCGAACCGATGCCGACGCCGCCGCCGCAGTAGAAGCCGCCGACGGTCGAGCCGCGAAAGGTCGAGGGCAGCATGCGCTGCTCCCAGCCGGACTTGCGCGCCTCGGTGTCGATCTCCGAGAGCCGCGCGCCGGCCTCGGCGCGCGCCGCTCCCGGCTGGACCCACAGCACGCGGTTCAGGCGCGACAGGTCGAGCACCACCCCGCCCGCGAGCGGCATGGCCTGGCCGTAGTTTCCCGAGCCCAGGCCCCGCGGCGTCAACGGCACGCCCGCACGCGCGCACGCCGCCACCACCCGCGCGACCTCGTCCTGCGACGCCGGCACCGCCACCAGGTCGGCGCGCTTGTCGTCGAGCAGCGCCTTGAGGACCGGGCTGAACCAGTAGAAGTCGCGCGACAGGCGCGTCAGCTCCGCCGCATCGCGGAGCACGGTGATGCCGGTCAGTTCGCCGGCAAGCGCGTCGATCACTGCTTGCACATCGCCTCCTCGTCCGCCGGTACCCGCGCGCGGAGCCCGGATGATACCGGCCTTCGGCCGCGCCGCGGCGGACGACGCGCGCTTGATCCTGATCAAACCGGGCCGCGACCGCGCGACTACGATGGCATCCGTCATGAAAGCGCTTGTCCCGATGTCCTCGATGCGTGTTTCCGGGTGCGGAGGCTGAGCCGGTGTTCAGCCGATCGGTCCGGGAAGTCATCGACAGGAACCGCCTCGTGACCTGCGGCGGCGACGCCTCGGTCCGCGATGCGGCCGGGCTGATGCGCAGTCATGGCGTCGGCGCCATTCTCGTGATGGCGGGCGACAGCCTCGCAGGCATCCTGACCGAGCGCGACATCGCCTGCCGCGTCGTCGCCTGCGACCGCGACCCCGGGTCGACGCTGCTGTCGGAGGTGATGACGGCAGCGCCGCTGACCATCAGCCCCGACCGCTCGTTCGGGCATGCGCTGACGCTGATGCACGACCACGGCTTTCGCCACCTGCCGGTGGTGGAGAACGGCCGGCCGATCGGCATCGTCTCGGCGCGCAACGCGCTCGATCCCGACCTCGAGGAATTCGTCGCCGAATCGATGCGGCGCGAGCAGTTCCGCCGCGAAAGCAACTGAGCGGGCACGGCGCGCCGGGCGCGCCACGCGATCAGCCCGCGCCGCGCGCGCGCCAGATCACCGCCGCCATGCGCCCGCTCCTGCCGCGGTCGCGCCGGTGGGAGAACAGGCGCGCGTCGTCCACCGTGCACCGGTCGCCGCCGGTCACGGCCTCGACACCGAGCGCGGCAAGCCGCTGGCGCGCGAGGCGCCCCAGATCGCAGAGCCACTTGCCGGGCCGCCCCGGATAGGGCACGAAGGCCGCGTGCGCCGCGGCGCTGCCAGCGAGGAACGCGCTGCGCACATCGTCGCCGACCTCGAAGTTCCGCGGCCCGATCGCCGGGCCCAGCCAGGCCAGAAGGCGCTCCGGGGCCGCCGGCATGGCGCGCACGGTCGCCTCGATCACGCCGCCCGCCATGCCGCGCCATCCGGCATGGGCGACGGCGACCGCGGTGCCATCGCGGTCGCAGAGGAACACCGGCATGCAGTCCGCGACCAGCACCGCGCAGACGACGTCGGTCGCGCCCGTCCATGCCGCGTCCGCCGCGAGGACACCGCCACCGGCGGCGTGCGCGGCGATGACGCCGGTCCCGTGGACCTGATCGAGCCAGACCGGTTCGGCGGGAAGCGCGCGCCGCAGGATCGCGCGATTGGCCCGGACCGCGTCGGGCGCATCGCCGGACCGCAGGCCGAGATTCATGCTGGCGAACGCGCCCGCCGACACGCCGCCGGCGCGGGTCGTGACGAAGGCGCGCACCGCGGCCGGCGCCGGCCAGTCGGGCGTGATCCACTCGGGATGGACGGCGTCGTTCATGCGGGGGTCAGGCGGTCGACGAGGTCCTGCAGGTCCGGCGGCAGCGGCGCCTCCCATTGCACCGGCCTGCCGTCGCCCGGATGGACGAAGCCGAGGCGGCGCGCGTGCAGCGCCTGCCGGCCCAGCCACGAGCGCCACGGCGGGCGGCCATAGGTCTGGTCCCCGACGATCGGATGGCCGATGTGCTGCATGTGCACCCGGATCTGGTGCGTGCGGCCGGTCTCGAGCCGGCACTCGACCAGCGTCGCCGCGACCCCGTCGCGCGCATAGGCCTGGACGGCGCGGAAATGCGTGACCGCGGGCCGCGCGCCGGCCGCCGCGACGGGCAGCACGGCGATGCGCGTGCGCTGGACCGGGTGGCGGCCGAGCGGCGCCTCGATGCGGCCGGCGCGCGCCACGTGTCCCGCCACCAGCGCCCAGTACTCGCGGCGGACCTCGCGCGCCTGCATCTGGCGCACCAGCGCGGTCTGGGCGGCGATCGTCTTGGCCACCACCAGGAGCCCGCTGGTGTCCTTGTCGAGCCGGTGCACGATGCCCGCGCGCGGCACCTGCCCCAGCTGCGGGGCGTGGTGCAGCAGCGCGTTCAGGAGCGTGCCGGCCCAGTTGCCCGCGGCCGGGTGGGCGACCAGGCCCGGCGGCTTGTTCACCACCAGCAGCATCGCGTCCTCGTGGACGATGTCGAGCGCGATGTCCTCGGCGGCGTAGGCACGCGCGTCGGCGGCGGGCTGCGGCTCGACCGCGACCGTCTCGCCGCCGCGCAGGCGCCGGCTGGCGACGCCGGGCTGCCCGTCGACACGCACGTGGCCGGCGTCGATCCAGTCCCGCACCCGGCTGCGCGAGTACTGCGGCAGCCAGCGCGCCAGCGCCTGGTCCAGGCGCAGCCCGGCGTCGGCCATCGGCGCCGACAGCCGGATGGCGTCGTCCTCCGCCCCCCCTTCGCTATAATTTGGACGATGCATTTCCGAGGTTCTGCGCATGGCCCGCCATCCTAGCTTACCTTCGCGCGCCGTCGCCTTCCTGGTCGCGATCGCCTGCGCCTGCGTCCTCGCCGGCTGCGGCACCACCAACACGCGCGACGAGACCGCCGGCTGGTCGGCCCAGAAGATCTACACCGAGGCCCGCGAGGAGATGCGCGCCGGCGGCTGGGACAAGGCGATCAAGCTGCTCGAGTCCCTCGAGTCCAAGTACCCGTTCGGCCGCTACGCCCAGCAGGCGCAGATGGACATCGCCTATTCCTACTGGAAGAACAACGACCTCACCTCGGCGGTCGCCGCGTGCGACCGCTTCATCAAGCTGTACCCGAACCACGACAACCTCGACTACGTGTACTACCTGCGCGGCCTGATCCTGTTCAACGAGAATCTCGGGCTGCTCGGCAGGGTGTCGCGCCAGGATCCCACCGAGCGCGACAATCGCGGTCTGCGCGAGTCCTTCGACACGCTGAAGATCCTCGTCACGCGCTGGCCCGAGAGCAAGTACGCCGAGGACGCGCGCCTGCGCCTGAAGTACCTGATCAACGCGCTGGCCCAGTACGAGGTGCACGTCGCGCGCTACTACATGCGCCGCGGCGCCCACCTCGCCGCGGCCAACCGCGCCCAGTTCGCCATCGCCACCTATCCGAACGCGCCGGCCCAGGAAGAGGCGCTCTACATCCTCGTCTCCGCCTACGATGCGATGGGCATGGCCGACCTGCGCGACGACGCCCGGCGCGTGCTCGACCGCACCTACCCGAACAGCGAGATCGTGCGCAACAAGGGGCCGAAGAACAACGACCCCTGGTGGAAGATCTGGTAGCCGGCCGGCGGGCGCGCCGGCGTCACACCCGGATGTTCTCGTCGCGGATGTACTGCGCGACGATCTCGTCCATGGTCGCGTCGGCGGTGAATCCCATCGCCAGCGCGCGCGGCGTCTCGAGCCGCGCGGCCCAGGTCCGCACGATCGCCTGGATGCGCTCGTCCTTGACGTAGCGCACCCGCGCCGCCGCGGCCTCGCCGCCGAGGCGGCGCAGCGAGTCGACCATCTCGGCCACGCTCACCACGATCCCGGGCAGGCTCACCGCGCGCAGGTCGCCGAAGGCCTCGCTCGGGAGCTCGAACGCGCGCACCAGGTTGGCCACGACCCGGGCCGGCGAGCACATCCACATCAGCGTCTCCGGCGGCACCGGGCACTTGTATTCGACGCCGTTCAGCGGCTCGCGGATCACCGCGCTGGCGAACGAGGACGCGGCCGCATTGGCCTTGCCCGGCCGCACCGACACCGTCGGGATGCGCACCGCGCGGCCGTCGATGAAGCCCTTGCGGTTGTAGTCGGCGGTGAGCCATTCACCGATCAGCTTCTGCACGCCGTACGACGCCTGCGGCGTCGGCGTGGTCGCGTCGGTGACGACCTCCGGCAGCGGCGTGCCGAACACCGCGATCGAGCTCGCGAACAGCAGCCGCGGGCGATTGCCCGCCTTGCGGCACGACTCGAGCACGACCCGGTAGCCGTCGAGGTTGACGCGCATGCCGAGCTCGAAGTCCGCCTCGGCCTGGCCGCTCACCACCGCCGCCAGGTGGAACACGCCGCCGGTATCGAGACCGAGCGCCTCGGCGACGGCGCCGTGGTTGCTCACCTCGCCGCGCACGAAATGCACGCGCGGGTCCTTCACCCCGTTGGCCGGCTCGCTGATGTCCATCAGGGTGATGCGGCGGATCGGCACCCGCTCGCCCTTGGCGTTGACGGTGTCGCCCTGGGCGAGCAGCGCGCGGGCGACGCGCTGCCCGAGAAAGCCGCCGCCGCCGGTGATGAGGATGTTCATGCCTGGCCCTTCGCTTGGTGGGGGGGAATTGTATTGGAAGCCCCGGCGTCCGGCGCGGCGGCCTCGAGAAAGGACAGCGCCTCGGCCCGCTCGCGCGTGCGCCGCATCGGCGGCAGCGCCTGCCAGAGCCGGCGCCCGTACGGCTTGTCGGTCAGCCGGGTGTCGCAGATCACGAGCACGCCGCGATCGGTCTCGTCGCGGATCAGGCGCCCCGCGCCCTGCTTGAGCGCAATCGCCGCGCGCGGCAGCTGGTACTCCATGAACGCGTTCCGGCCCTGGCGCTTCATCGCCTCGATCCGCGCCGCGAGCACCGGGTCGTCGGGCGGCGCGAACGGCAGCTTGTCGATCACCACCAGCTTGAGGGCGTCCCCCTTGACGTCGACGCCCTCCCAGAACGACTGGCTCGCCACCAGCACCGCATTGCCGAGCTGGCGGAAGCGCTCGAGCAGCTCGGTGCGCGAGCCCTGCCCCTGCAGCAGCAGCGGCAGGTCCAGGCCCTGTCGCGGCAGCAGGTCGGCGAGGAGCTCGTGCGCGCGGTTCATCCCGCGCAGCGTGGTGAACAGCAGGAACGTCCCGGCCGGGCCGGGCCGGTTGGCCGCCGCGATCAGCGCGACCGCCTCGTCGACGACGCGCGCGGTGAACTCCGGCGCGAGGGCGTCGGGCATGTCGCGCGGCACATAGAGCAGCGCCTGGCTGGCGTAGTCGAACGGACTGGGCCAGGCGAGCGCGCGGGCACCCTCGACCGCGTCGAGCCCGAGCTCGCCGAGATAGAGCGAGAAATCGCTGCGCACCGCGAGCGTCGCCGAGGTGAGGATCCAGGCGCGCCGCTCGGCCTCGATCTGCGCGCGGAACAGGGGCGCGATCGACATCGGCGTGGTGTGGAGCTGGAAGCTGTGGCCGAAGACCTCGACCCAGCGCACCGGCGGCGCCGCGGCGACCGCGGGCGCGACCGCCGGCGCGGCGTCGGGCAGGCCGTCGGCATGCGCCTCCGCGCCGCCGCGCCAGGCGTCGAGCAGCGTGCGCAGCGCCTGCGCGCGGTGCCAGACCGCCTCCAGCCCCTCGGCGCGCGCCGCATTGGCCTCGAGCGCGCGTCCGAGGTCGGCGAGGCGCTCGCCGAGGCGGTCCAGCGCGCCATCGAGCGCGTCGCGCCGCGCCAGCTGGCCGAGCGCGATGCGCACCGGGTTCTCCGGCAGCGCAAGGCGCGCATCGCGGCTCGCGTTCTCCAGCGCGCGCGCGAGGTCGGGCCAGTCGGCCGCCTCGCGCGCGTTCGCGAGCCCTTCGGAGAGCGCGTCGCGGGCCAGATCCATGAGCTGGGTCGACGCCAGCGTCGCGCCGAAGAACATGCGCGCGGTCTCGGGCAGCTGGTGCGCCTCGTCGAGGATCACGGTGTTGCATGCCGGCAGCAGCTCGGCCATGCCCTCGTCCTTGAGCACGATGTCGGCGAAGAACAGATGGTGGTTGACCACGACCACGTCCGCCGCGAGCGCATCGCGCCGCGCCGCCAGCACATAGCACGACGCGTGGTGCGGGCATTCCTGGCCCAGGCAGTTCTCCCGCGTCGAGGTGACATGGCCCCAGACGGCGGCGCCTTCCGGCACCCCGGCGAACTCGGCGCGGTCGCCCGACGGCGTCGCCGCGTGGCTCGACGCGATCCGGCGCAGGTGGCGCACGTCCTCGCGCGAACTCAGGCGGCCGTCGGCCAGCGTGCGCTCGAGATGGTAGTGGCAGACGTAGTTCGCGCGCCCCTTCAGGAGCGCCGCCGTGACCGGCGCCTTGAGCGCGCGCCGCACCGCCGGAATGTCGCGATGGAACAGCTGGTCCTGCAGGTTCTTGGTGCCGGTCGAGATGATCACCTTGCCGCCGGCCAGCAGGGCCGGCACCAGGTAGGCAACCGTCTTGCCGGTGCCGGTGCCGGCCTCGAGCACCGCGACCGTCTGCGCCTCGATCGCCGCGAGGATGGCGCCGGCCATCTCGACCTGCTGCGGGCGGTGACGGAACCCCGGGATGGCCGCGGCGAGCGGTCCGGCGTCGCCCAGCAGGGCGTCGAGGTCGAAGGCGTGCAAGACGGCGCGGCCCGCAGCGGGCCGGTCGGCGAACCAGGAAGCCGCGATTCTAGCCCGCCGGGCCGGCGCCCGCCCTACTCGATGCGGATGTTCATCGCGCGCACCAGGGGCACCCAGCGCGCGCGCTGGCCGGCGGCGAAGGCCTCCGCCGCGTCGGGCGTCGACCCGCCGAGGTTCTCCGCGCCGAACGACTCGATGCGCTTGCGGATGTCGGGGGCCGACAGCGCGCGATTGAGTTCGCGGTTGATGCGCTCGATCACCGGGCGCGGCGTGGCGCGCGGCGCGATCAGGCAGTTCCAGGTATAGGCCTCGTAGTTCGACACGCCGGCCTCGGCATAGGTGGGCACATCCGGGAACTCGGGATGACGCCGCCCGTTGGTGGCGAGGATGCGCATCGCCCCGGAGCGGTGATGCTGCCCGGCCGTGCCGAAGCCGTCGAACACCAGGTCCACCGTGCCGGCCAGCAGATCGACCATCGCCGCGCCGTTCCCCTTGTAGGGAACGTGCAGCAGGTCGATGCCCGCCTCCTTCTTGAAGGTCTCACCGACGATGTGGCTGATCGATCCGTTGCCGCCGGAACCGTAGGTGATCTTGCCCGGGCTGGCCTTGGCGGCGGCGATCAGCGCGCGCAGGTCGCTCCAGCCGCCCTTGCGCGACACCAGCACCAGCGGCGTCGCCGAAATCAGCCCGATGGTGACGATGTCGCGATCGAGGTCGAACGGCATCGAGCGGTACAGCGCCGGGTTCATCACCAGTTGCGAACTCGTGCCCAGGCCGAGGGTGTAGCCGTCCGGCGCGGCCTTGGCGACCGCCTCCGTGCCGATCATGCCCCCCGCGCCGGTGCGGTTCTCGACCGTGACCGGCTGGCCGAGCGCTTCCGACAGCTTGGGCGCCAGCAGCCGCGCCATCACGTCGTTGCCGCTGCCGGTCGCGAACGCGACGATGATGCGCAGCGGACGCGCCGGCCAGGCCTCCTGCGCCAGCATCGCCGGCGCCGCCGCCGCCGCCCCGATTCCCGCGCCCAGCCGCAGGGTGAATTCGCGTCGTTTCATTGGTCGTCCCTTCGTGATGGCGGCCTAGCGGCCGGTCCAGTTCGGCGCGCGCTTCTCGATGAACGACGCGCGCCCTTCCTTGGCATCCTCGGTGAGCGCGAGGATCATGATCTGCGACTCGAGGAACGAGATCGCCTGCTCGAAGGTCATGTCGGCGGCCGCGCGCATCATCACCTTGCCGCGCCGGATCGCGGTCGGCGACTTGCCCGCGACGCGTTCGATCAGCCAGTCGGTCTTCGCGTCGAGTTCCGTCCCGGGCACCACGTAGTTGACGAGGCCGATGCGCTCGGCCCGCGCCGCGTCCACCGGCTCGCCGGTCAGGCACATCTCGGCCAGGTGGCGCGGACCGATCAGGTGCTGCAGCACCGACAGCACCTGCGCGGGGAACACGCCGATCTTCACCTCGGGCAGGCCGAAGGTCACGTGGTCGGCCGCCACCGCCATGTCGCACATCGCGAACAGGCCCATCCCGCCCGCCATGCAATGGCCGTTCACGCGCGCAATCAGCGGCACCGACGATTTCCACGCCGCGCGCAGCAGGTCGGCGTAGGCCAGGTGCGGGATCGACGGGTCGTACTGGAACGAACCCGACCCCTTGGCGAGGTCGGCACCCGCGCAGAATGCCTTGCTGCCCGTTCCGGTGATGACGATCACGCGGATGTCGCGCCCCTCCTCCGCCTGCTCGATGGCGGCGCGGATCCCCGCCACCACCGCCGGACTCATCGCATTGCGCCGCTCCTCGCGGTTGATGGTGAGCCACAGCGCGTGGCCGCGGCGCTCGGTCAGCAGGTCGGCATCGGTCGCCGCATCGCTCATGGGTGGTCTCCCGGGTAGAAGTCGTCGATTATGCCTCTAGTGCAGGCTCGCGTAGATCCGCTCCGCGAGCTCCCGGCTGACGCCGTCGACCGTCATCAGGTCGTCGACGCTGGCGCGCCTGACCCCCTGCAGGCCGCCGAAGCGCGCGAGCAGGCGCTGGCGCCGCTTCGGCCCGACGCCGTCGATGTCCTCCAGGCTCGAGGTGACGCGCGCCTTGTCGCGCCGGGCGCGCTGCCCGGTGATGGCGAAGCGGTGGGCCTCGTCGCGCACGGTCTGGATCAGGTGCAGCGCCGGGCTGTCGGAGGCGAGATGGATCTCCGGGCGCCCGTCGGCGAAGACCAGCGTCTCGAGGCCCGGCTTGCGCTCCTCGCCCTTGGCCACGCCGACCAGCAGCGGCTCGGCGAGCCCGACCTCGGCCAGCACCTGGCGCGCAATCTCGACCTGCCCCTTGCCGCCGTCGATCAGCACGAGGTCCGGCTTGACGCCCTCGCCGGCGGCCACCTTCTCGTAGCGGCGCGTCAGCACCTGGCGCATGGCGGCGTAGTCGTCGCCCGGCGTGATGCCGGCGATGTTGAAGCGCCGGTAGTCGCCGGACTGCATCCTGTGGTGGTGGAAGACGACGCACGAGGCCTGCGTCGCCTCGCCCATGGTGTGGCTGATGTCGAAGCATTCGATGCGCATCGCCTCGAAGCCCGCGGCCGGCTCGTCGATGCCGAGCAGCTCGGCGAGCAGGCGCGTGCGCGCCTGCGCCGTGCCGCGTTCCGCGAGCACGCGATCGAGCGCGATCGCGGCGTTCTTCTCCGCCATCGTGAGCCACAGGCGGCGCTGCTCCTGCGGAAAGCGGATCACGCTGACGCGCCGGCCGGCGTCGCCGGACAGCGCCTCGGCCAGTTCCTCGACGTCCTCGAGGTCCTGGTTGATGACGATCGCCGGCGGCGTGAATCGACCGGGGTAGTGCTGCACCATGAACGCCGCGAGCACGTCGCCGGCGCTGGCCTCCTCGACATGCTGCGGGAAGAACTGCTTGTCGCCGAGATGGCGGCCGCCGCGCACCATCGCCAGGCTCACGCACGCCATGCCGCCCTTGACGGCCGCGGCGATGATGTCGACGTCGTGCTCGCCCGCCGCCTCGGCGCCCTGCGCCTGCAGGACGCGCGAGAGCGCGCCGATGCGGTCCCGGATCGCCGCCGCCTCCTCGAACGCCAGCGCGGCCGACCGCGCCATCATCTGCGCCTGCAGCTCGTCGAGCACTTCCTGCGACCGCCCGGAAAGGAAGCGCGCGGCATCGCGCACGTCGCGCGCATAGTCGGTCGCGGCCACCGCGCCGACGCAGGGCGCGCTGCAGCGCGCGATCTGGTGCAGCAGGCAGGGGCGCGAGCGGTTCGCGAACACGGTGTCGTCGCAGGTGCGCAGGCGGAACACCTTCTGCAGGATCTGGATCGACTCGCGCACCGCCCAGGCATTGGGAAACGGGCCGAAGTACTGGTGTCTCTTCTCGAGGGCGCCGCGGTAGAAGCGGATCTGCGGATACGCGTGCCCGGTGATCATCAGATACGGGTAGCTCTTGTCGTCGCGGAACAGGATGTTGTAGCGCGGCGCCAGTTCCTTGATGAGGTTGTTCTCCAGCAGCAGCGCCTCGCCCTCGGAGCGCGTCACGGTCACCTCGACGCGCGCCACCTTCTCGACCATGTGCGCGATCCGCGCGCTGTCGTGGGTCTTGTGGAAGTACGACGACACGCGCTTGCGCAGATCGCGCGCCTTGCCCACGTAGAGCACGTTGCCCTCGGCATCGATGTGCCGGTACACCCCGGGCAGCCCGGGGCAGTTGCGCAGGAACTCCGCGATGTCGAAACCCGCGGCCGCCGGCGCGGGCGCGGCATCTGCCGGCGCAGGCGCACCACCCGCCGGCGCAGGCGCGTCACCTGCCGGCGCGTCGCCCGCCGCGGCGGTCATGCGTCCACGAGCGCGCGCGCGCGCGCGAACACCGCCTCGAACATCGCCGGCGTGAGCCGCCCGGTGTTGGTGTTGTAGCGGCTGCAGTGGTAGCTGTCGATCAGCGTGATCCCGCCGGGCAGCGGATGCTCGGCGCCGTGCGCGAACGTGCAGTGCGACTTCCGCAGGCCCAGCGCCGTCAGCAGCGCGCCGTGCGCGATCAGCCCCAGGGCCACCAGCACGCGCATTCCCGGCTGTCGCAGATCGGCCGCGAGGAAATGGTTGCAGCGCCGGATCTCCGCGGTCTCCGGCTTGTTGTCCGGCGGCAGGCACTTGACCGCATTGCTGATGCGGCAGCCGACCAGGGTCAGATCGTCGTCGCCGTCGGGCGAGAAGCGCCCGGTGGCGAAGCGGAACTTCCGGAGCGTGCCGTAGAGCAGGTGGCCGGCGAAATCGCCGGTGAAGGGCCGGCCGGTCCGATTGGCGCCGTGCATGCCGGGCGCGAGCCCGACGATCACCAGCGGCGCCTCCGCCGCGCCGAACGGCGGCACCGGCTTGCAGAAATACGCGGGATGGTCGGCCTTGACGCGGTCAAGGAACGCGGCCAGGCGCGGGCAGTCGCGGCAGTCGGCGCGATAGGAAGGCGCGGTCATGGCGCGATTCTAGCGACACCCCTGGCGCCGCCGCGCCGCGTCAGGCCAGTTCGCCGCGGCGCAGCTTGTAGCGCTGGATCTTGCCGTTCTCGGTGCGCGGCAGCGCCGCGACGAACTGCACGGCGCGCGGGTACTTGTAGGGCGCCAGCGTGGCCTTGACCAGGTCCTGGAGTTCGCGCGCCATCGGTTCGCCCGCCGCGCGGCCGGGGCGCAGGACGACGAAGGCCTTGACGATCTGCCCGCGCTCGGCGTCGGGCACCCCGACCACGCCGCATTCGGCGACGGCGGGATGGGTGAGCAGCACGTCCTCGACCTCGGGTCCGGCGATGTTGTAGCCGGCGCTGATGATCATGTCGTCGGTGCGCGACTGGTACCAGAAGTAGCCGTCCTCGTCCATCCGATAGGCGTCGCCGGTCAGGTTCCAGCCGTCCTGCACGTACGCGGTCTGGCGCGCGTCGGCGAGGTAGCGGCACCCGGTCGGGCCCTTGACGGCCAGGCGGCCGACGGTTCCCGGCGGCACCGGGCGGCCGTCCTCGCCGAGCACGGCCGCGCGGTAGCCGGGGACGACGCGCCCGGTCGCGCCCGGCCGCACCGCGCCCGGCCGGCAGGCGATGAAGGCGTGCAGCAGTTCGGTCGACCCGAGGCACTCGGTCATTTCCAGCCCGCTCGCCTCGCGCCAGGCGGCGCGCGTGTCGGCCGGCAGCATCTCGCCCGACGAGACCGTCACGCGCAGGCTCGACAGGTCGTGCGCCGCCGCCAGCGGCGCCATCCTGCGATAGAACGTCGGCGCGGTGAAGCAGATCGTCGCGCGGTGGCGCGCGATGCCGGCGAGCAGGCTCTCGGGCGTCCACTGCTCGACCAAGACGCCGGTCGCGCCGACCCGCAGCGGAAACAGGAACAGCCCGCCCAGCCCGAACGTGAAGGCCAGCGGCGGGGTGCCGATGAACACGTCGTGCGGCGCCGGCGCGATGACCTGGCGCGACAGGACGTCGCAGATGGCGAGCACGTCGCGGTGGAAATGCAGGGTGCCCTTGGGCACGCCGGTGGTGCCCGACGTGAACGCGATCAGGGCGACGTCGTCGGCGGCGCTGTCGAGATTGGCGAACGTCGGCGGCTTGCGCGACGCGCGCGGCTCGAGCGCGTGCGCCGAATCCGGCGGCGCGTTGAAGTACATGACGTGGCGCAGGCGCGCGCAGGCGGCCTGGGTGGCGCGCATCTCGTCGGCCAGCGCGTGGTCGCAGAGCGCCGCGGCGATCTCGGCCTTCTCCACGATGGCGGCGAGTTCGCGCGCGCGCAGCAGCGGCATGGTGGTGACCGCGATGCATCCGGCCTTGAGCACGCCCAGCCAGCAGGCGGCGAGTTCCGGGTTGTTGCCGCTGCGCAGCAGCACGCGGCTGCCGGAGACCAGTCCCATGTCCTCGACGAGGACCCGGGCGATGCGGTTCGACAGCGCCAGCAGATCGGCGTAGCTGAGCACGCTGCGCGCGCCGACCAGCGCGGCATGCGCGCCCCGCCCGGCCGCGACATGCGCATCGACGAAGGCGGCCGCGCAATTCAGGCGCGGCGGATAGGCCAGTTCCGGCAGTTCGAAGATCAGTTCCGGCCACTGCGACGGCGGCGGCAGGTTGGCGCGCGCGAAGCCGTCGGCATAGCCGGAGGGCTGCATTGCCGCGTGCCCGGACCGGCTCATGCCGCGCCCGGCGACCAGGGCGGCGCCACCAGCCGCCGCTTGCCGTCGTTCGCCAGGCGGATGCCCGGTTCGTCGAGGTCGAGGCGATCCCACAACTGGCAGGTCACCTGCTTGTGCTTCTGGTCCAGGCCTTCGCAGTAGTTCGTGTACTCGCACAGGCGCACCTGGCCGCCCTGGCCGAGGACGGTCTTCAGGGCCCAGTCCGGGTCGGCGAGGCTCTGGCGGGCGGTGCCGACGATGTCGCAATCGCCGCGTGCGAGCATGGCTTCGGCCATCTCGAAGTTGTGCACCCCGCCGGTGCAGACCACCGGCGTGCCGAGCCCGGCCGCGCGGATCGCGGCGCGGATCGTCGCCGTCGCGGCGACATTGCGTCCGAAGGGTCCGAACGCATCCGAGAGGTACTGCGGCATGCACTCGTAGCCGCTCCTGCCGGTGTAGGGATAGGCGGCCGACCCGACGCCGGGCTGCTTGGCGTCGTCGAACTTGCCACCGCGCGAGGTCGACAGGAAGTCCATGCCCGCGCGCGCGAACTCGACGCCGAACCAGGTGGCATCGTCGACGCCGCTGCCGCCGTCGATGCACTCGTCCGCGAGGAAGCGACAGCCCAGCGCGAAGTCCTCGCCGACGGCGCGGCGCGCCGCTGCGTACACCTCGAGCGGCAGGCGCACGCGGTTCTCGCGCGATCCGCCGTAGCCGTCGTCGCGGCAATTGGTCGCCGACAGGAAGGACGCCATCGTGTAGGCATGGGCATAGTGCAGCTCGACACCGTCGAAGCCGGCTTCGCGCGCGCGCGCCGCCGCCGCCGCGAACAGCCCCGGCAGCACGCGCGGCAACTCGCGCACGTGCGGCAGGTCCATGTCGGTCACGCGCTCGCGCGCGCCGAACTGCAGCGCCTCGCGTTCGCGCGCGTCGAGCACCTCGGCGAGCGCGGCCGCCGGCAGCGCGGCGAGGTGCTCGCGCACCGCCTCCTCGCTCCAGGACGCGGCGCCCAGCAGCTGCCGGTGGCGCTCGGTGACGCGCAGGAAGCGCCGGAAGAACTTGTCGGGCTCCGGGCGCCGGCGGATCGACAGGAAGTCGATGATCTGGATCAGCACGCGCGTGTGCCCGCCGCTGGCGCGATGCACGGTGTCGGCGAGTTCGCGCAGGCCGGCGACGTAGCGGTCGTGGCCGATGCGCAGCAGCGGCCCGCTGGCGACGTCGCGGATACCGGTGGCCTCGACCACGATGGCCCCGGGCCGGCCGCGCGCGAAGCGCTCGTACCATTGCAGCACGTCCTCGGTGACGAAACCGTCCTCGTCGGCGCGCCAGGGCACCATCGCCGGCACCCAGGTCCGCTGCGCGAGCGCCAGCGGGCCCAGGCGCACCGGACTGAACAGCCGCGAATCGGCGGCTTCCGCGCGCGTCGGCACGTGCCCGTGGGCGGGATGGAATCGGATGCGTTGCGGAGGCTTCCACATGGCTTGGGTCTTCCCGCGGCGCCGCCCGGCAGCGCCGCCGCGTCAGTCGGCCTTGATGCCGGCGCGTTCGATGAGGTCCTTGAAGAACGCGCGGTCGTCCTGCACCTGGCGCGCGAACGCCTGCGGCCCCTTGAAGTCCGGGTACTGGCTGAACTTCAGCATCTGCTCGCGCGCATCGGCGGCCGTCACCGCCTTCTCGATCTCGGCGGCCAGGCGCGCCACCACCGCGGGCGCGGTGCCGCGCGGCGCGAACACGCCGAACCAGCTGCCTGCCGGCACCTCGATGCCCGCCTCGCGCAGCGTCGGCACATTCGGCAACTCGGGATGGCGCACGCTGCTGGTCACGGCCAGCACCTTCACGTTGCCGCTCCGGGCCTGGCCGAGTGCGACCGGGTCGTAGATGAGGTCGATGCGCGAGGCGACCAGGTCGGTGAGCGCCTCGGCGGAGCCCTTGTAGGGCACGTGCAGCAGCCGGATGCCCGCCTTCAGGTGGACGATCTCGCCGGTGATGTGGGTCGCCGTGGCCGCCCCGGCCGAGCCGAAGGTGTACTTGCCGGGGTCCTTGCGCGCGAGGGCGATGAACTCCTGCAGGCTGGACGCCGGCAGATCGCGCCGCGCCGCCATCAGGCCGTAGCTCGACGACAGCATCGCCACCGGCACCAGGTCGGCCTCGGGGTCATAGGGGACCTTGCGCAGGTGCGGCGTGATCGCGAGGATCGCCACCGGCGCGAGCAGGAACATGCTGCCGTCGCCCGGGGCGCGCGCCACCGCCTGCGCGCCGATGGTGCCGCCGGCGCCGGCGCGGTTCTCCACCACGACCGACTGGCCGAGTCCCGGACCGATGCGATTGGCGACCAGGCGCCCGATCGCGTCGGCGTTGCCGCCGGCCGGATAGGGAACGATCAGGCGCGGCGATTGCGTCGGCCAGGCCGGCGCCTGCGCCGCGGCCGGGGCCGCGAGCAGCGCGCCCGCGGCGAGCAGGATGGTGCGCAACGTAGCCATGGCCGCGCCCTCCCCTACTTGCCGGTGAAGCGCGGCTTGCGCTTTTCCTTGAACGCCGCGAGCGCCTCCCTCGCGTCCTCGCTGTCGCGCACCAGCCCGAGGTCGCGCCCCGCGCGCGCCATGCGCTCCGACGGCCCCTGCGCCAGCACGCCCTCGGTGACGAAGCGCTTGAGGGTGGTCAGCACCATCGGCGACATGCTGGTCATCTCGCGCGCCATCGCCAGCGCCGCCTCGACCTGACGCCCGACCGGCACGACCTCGTTGACCAGCCCGGCCTCGTAGGCGCGCCGGACGTCCCAGGTGCGGCACAGCAGCATCATCTCCATCGCGAGCTTGTGCGGTATGCGCGCCGCCAGGCCCGCGATCATGCCGCCGGTGAAGCCGAGCTTGGCCTCGGGATAGGAGAACTTCGCGTTCTCCGCCGCGACCAGGAGATCGCACATCATCGCCGCCACCATCGCGCCGCCCACGCACCAGCCGCCGACGGCGGCGATCACCGGCTTCTCGGTGGTGATGCCGACGGTCGGGATGCAGCGCCACAGTTCGGGCAGGTTGGTGACGTCGGCCCCGCCGGAGAACGCCTCGTCGCCGACGCCGGTGTAGACCGCCACCTTCTGCGCGGACGCGTCGAACGCGGCGAACGCCTGCTGCAGTTCGACCGCGGTCTGCGCGCAGATCGCATTGCGCCGATCCGGGCGATTGATGGCGATGACGGTGGTGCCGTCCGCGTGGTTGGTGACGATGACCTTTTCCATGCTGCTTCTCCTCCGTTGCGCCGCGCCGCGGCGATAGCTCAGATGACGCCTGCCGCGCGCAGCGCGGCGATCTCGCCGGCGGCGTAGCCGGCCTCGGCCAGGATCGCGTCCGTGTGCTCGCCGAGCGCCGCGACGGGGCCGACGCCGCCGTTGCCGTGCGCGAGGCGAAACGCCGGGCCGACGAGGGTGGCCGGCCCGTGCGGCGTGGGCGCCGCCTGCAGCAGGCCGCGATGCGCGACCTGTCGATGCGCGAGGATCTCGTCGAGTCCGTACACCGCCCCGCACGGCACGTCGGCGGCGTTGAGGCGCCGCTCCCAGTCGCGCGGATCCCCGGCGGCCATCGCGCCCTCGATGATCGCGCGCAGCGCGTCGACGTGGCGGGTGCGCCCGTCCCAGTCGGCGAAGCGCGGGTCGTCGAGCGCGTCGGCGCGATCGAGCGCGCGCATGAGGTTGGCGAACTGCTTGTCGGTGAGCACCGCGAGCACCAGATGGCCGCTGCCGCAGCGAAAGCGGTCGGCGGTGGGCTTGCGGCTCATCGACAGATTGCCCATCTGCTGGTGGCGCGCGCCGGACACCGTGGTGTCGGCGGCCTGGCACGCGAGGAAATTGAGCATCGTGTCGAGCATCGCCACGTCGACGAACTGGCCGGTGCCGGTGTGCGTGCGCTGGAACAGCGCGGTGGCGATCGCGAATGCCGTCATGACGCCGGTGGCGACGTCGGCCACCGCGAAGCCGGCGCGCATCGGCCCCTGGGCCGGCTCGCCGGTCAGGGACATGAGGCCGGACATCGCCTGGATCTTGCCGTCGAAGGCCGGCTCGGCGCTGTCCGGGCCGGTGGCGCCGAAGCCGGAGACCGCGCAGTAGATCAGGCGCGGGTTGAGTGCCGACAACTGGGACCAGCCGACGCCGAGGCGCTCCATCACGCCGGGCCGGAAGTTTTCGCACACGACGTCCGCGCCCGCCGCGAGGCGGCGGACGACGGCCACGCCCTCGGGCCGGCCCAGGTCGACCGTCAGGCTGCGCTTGCCGGCGTTGGCCGCCATCCAGCCCGGGCCCATGCCGCGCGCAGCCCACGCGCGGTCGCCACCGGAGGCGCGCATGCCGTCGCCGGCGCGCGGCTCGATCTTGATCACGTCCGCGCCCTGCATGGCCAGCTGGAACGTGCCGACCGGGCCGGCCAGATAGTGCGTGAAGTCGAGGATGCGGACGTTGCCGAACGCCAGATCGCCCATCGCGTCACCCCTCGAGCCGGATGCCGGCGGCCTTGATCAGCGCGCCATAGTAGGTGCGCGCCTGCGCCAGCCCGCGCCGGTAGTCGGCCGCCGGCGACCAGTCGGCGACCACGCTCGCCTTCAGCAGGCGCGCGCGCGTCTCCGGCTCGGCCATGATGCGCTCGGCCAGGGAGCCGACCTGGTCGACGATGGCGCGCGGCGTGCCGCGCGGGAAGGCGAGGCCCCAGCCGCCGGCGGGCAGGTCGATCCTGAGCCCGGTCTCCGGCAGCGCCGGCACGTCCGGCAGGTCGGGATGCCGGCGCCCGAAGAAGGCGGCCAGCGCGGTCGCCTGGCCGTTGCGCGCCATGCCCAGGCCGACGCCGTCGATGATCAGGTCGACCTGCCCGCCGCCGAGGGCGGCGATGAGGTCGGCCGATCCCTTGAACGGCACGTGCAACAGGTCGATGCCGGTCTGCTGCTTGACGATTTCGCCGTACAGGTGCCCCGCCGAGGCCACGCCCGCGGAGCCCCAGGTCAGCTTGCCCGGCTGGCGCCGCGCCAGCGCCACGAATTCCGGCAGCGTCTTCACGCCGAGGCCGTTGCGCGCGGTGACGATGGCGACGTAGTCGGCGATGCCGGCCGCGATCTCGAAGCCGCTCTCGTGGTCGTAGGGCAGCTTGCGCAGGTTGGGCAGGACGGTGAACGAGGTCGCCGCCGCCAGCAGCATGGTGTGGCCGTCGGGCTCGGCGCGCGCGACGAACTCGGTGCCGACCTGGGTGGTGCCGCCGGGCCGGTTCTCGACCACGACGCCGTGGCCGAGCAGATCGCGCATGCGTTCGGCCACGACGCGGCCGAGCGCGTCGCTGTTGCCCCCGGGCGGGAACGGCACCACCAGGCGCACCGGCCGGTCGGGCCAGCGTGTCTGGGCGCGTGCGGGCAATACGGCGCCGCCGAGGCCGGCGATGCCGGCGGCGACGAAGCGGCGGCGCCGCACGACCGCGGCCGATGCGGCGGTGTTCAACGGATCTGTCATGCTCTTCCTCGTGCGGATGCGACGGACTACACCAGCGGCGGCGCCAGTCGCTCGGTCGCGCATGCGCGCGCCACCGCCGGCCGGTCGAGGACGCGCTGCAGGTAGCGCCCCAGATGCGGGAGGCTGCGCGCCGGCCGTGCGAATCCGCGCGTCCAGCGGCACAGCACCAGCGCGTAGGGGTCGACCAGCGCGTAATCGCTGCCGAGCAGCCACGGCCGGCCGTGGCGCGCCATCTGGGCCTCGAGCTGGTCGAGCATCGCGCCGACCCGGGCCTCGGCGTGCGCCCGCACCTGCGCCGCCCCGGTGTCGTTGCCCGCGTCGACCCAGCGCTCGGGATAGAAATACGCCATCAGCGCCGGCTGCAGCGCATCGGCAAGCCACATCAGCCACTTGTAGCAGTGCGCGCGCGCCGCGCTGCCGAGTGCCGGCACCAGCGCGCCGCGCGGATGCGCATCGGCCAGGTGCAGGCAGATCGCCGCCGTCTCGTAGAGCACCAGGTCGCCGTCGACGAGCACCGGGATCTGGCCGTTCGGATTCAGGCGCAGGTACGCGGGCGCGCGATGCGCCCCGGCGTCGCGATCGACCAGCCGGAGCGCGAACGGCACGCCGAGTTCCTCGAGCACGATATGCGGCACCAGGCTCGCGTTGCCCGGGTAGTAATGCAGTTCCACCATCGCGCAGGGGTCAGGCGAGGTGCTTCCTGAAGTGCGCGATGGTGCGTTCCCAGGACAGCTTCGCGGCCGCCTCGTTGTAGCGCGGCGTCGAATTGTTGTGGAAGCCGTGCTGGGTGCCCGGATAGACGTGCACCTGGTGCGCCACGCCCGCCGCCTTGAGCGCGGCCTCGAACGCGGGATAGGTCGCGTTGATGCGTTCGTCGTGCTCGGCCAGATGGCACACCAGCGGCGCCTTGATCCGGGCGACGCTCGCGGTGTCGGCGGCGACGCCGTAGTACGGCGCCCCGGCATGCATGTCCGGCCCCAGTGCCGCGGCCAGGAAGTTGGTCACCCCGCCGCCGTAGCAGAAGCCGGTGACGCCGAGCCTGCCGGTCGACAGCCGGTGCGCCTTGACGAAGCGTGCGCTGTTGAGCAGGTCGGTGCGCAGCTTGGCCTGGTCCAGGCCCGCCTGCAGCGTGCGGCCGTCGTCGTCGTTGCCCGGATAGCCGCCGGCCGGGAACAGGCCGTCCGGCGCCAGGGCGAGGAACCCCTCGACCGCGGCGCGGCGCGCGACATCCTCGATGTAGGGATTGAGGCCGCGGTTCTCGTGGATCACCAGCACCGCCGGGAAGGGGCCGGCGCCGGCCGGCTGCACCAGGTAGCCGCGCATGGTGCCGGAATTGCCGCCCGGCGACGGATAGGTGACGTAGTTCGCCTTGATGCGGCTGTCGGTGAAGGAAATCGTCTGCGCCTGGGCATAGCGCGGCAGGAGCGCCTGTGCCATGGCCAGGCCGGCGATGCCGACGATCGCGGCGGCGCGCGCGAGGAACTCGCGCCGGTCGATGCCGCCGTGGCAGTACTCGTCGTAGAGATCGAACACGCGCTGGTCGATCTCCTGCTGGGTGATGCCTTGCGGCACGGGACGCTCGATCAGCGCGGACTCGGTCACGTTCTCCTCCATGGACATAGGGTTGACGCCAATACAGGTTCGGCCAGGGGTGCCATTATGCTGCCTTGCGCCGCCCGCTGCCGCGCGCGCCGCACGGCGGCCCGGCACGGCCGCCCCCGACAACAAGCCAGGAGACCACCATGCCCCACCTTCCCGTTCGGCGCCGCCTGCTCGGCGCCGCTGCCGCCGCCTCCCTGGCGCCCCTCGTCGCGCCGTCGAGCGGCCGTGCCCAGGCCGCCTGGCCGGTCAAGCCGGTGCGCGTGATCGTGGCCTTCCCGGCCGGCGGTCTCACCGACGCGCTGGCGCGCGCGCATTGCGACCAGCTCGCCCAGCGCCTCGGGCAGCCGTTCACCGTCGAGAACAAGGCCGGCGCGAGCGGCATGATCGGCACCGGCGAGGTGGCGCGGGCGGCGCCGGATGGCTACACGTTCCTGTTCACGATCTCCACCACGATCAACCAGAATCGCGTGCTGTACAAGAAGATGCCGTACGACCCGGACCGCGATTTCGCCTATGTCTCGGGCTTCGACGCCGGCCATCTGCCGCTCGCGGTCAATGCCGGCTCGCCGATCCGGACCGCGCGCGAGTTCGTCGAGCTCGCGCGCCGGGAGCGCGTCACGCTGGGCAACTATTCGGCGGGATCGTTCCCGCACATGGTGGCGCAGCAGCTCAACAAGAACCACGGCGCCAAGGTCGAGCCGGTCCATTACAAGGGCGAGGCGCCGATGTGGGTCGACCTCGCCTCCGGGCAGATCACCGGCGCGATCGGCAGCATCTCCGCGCTGCTGCCGCACCTGCAGGCCGGCAAGATCCGCGTGATCGCGGTGCCCACGCTGACGCGCTCGCCCCGGCTGCCCGACGTTCCCACGTTCGACGAGCAGGGCTTCAAGGACGAGGTGTTCCGGATCCAGGGCTGGATCGGGATGTTCGCGCCGGCGAAGACGCCGCGCGAGATCATCGCGCGCGTGTCCCAGCTGATCCAGGAAGGCGCCGGCTCCGAGCGCATCCGCGCGATCAACGCCAACTTCGGCCTGCGCGAGAAGCCCTGGACCGCGGAGGAGTTCGAACGGCTCAACCGCGAGATCGGCCCGGTCTGGAACAACATGGCGCGCGAGCTCGGCGTCTCGCTCGATTGACGCCGTGGCGGGACGTGCGCATGTGTAACGTCCTGTAACGCCGGTGCACGCGGGGCATGCGGCCCCGTTATGTTTCGCGTGAGCCCCGATCTGGCGGGCTTGAACCTTCCGAAGGAACGCGAAGCATGAATCTCATCAAGCATCTTGCGCTGGTCAGCGCCGTGGCGCTGGCTCCCTCGCTGGCCCTGGCGCAGGCGCCCGCGCCGGCGTCCGGCGCGCCGGCCGCCAAGGGCGAGCCCGGCAAGGGCGGTCCGCGCGGCGCCCACCTGCGTGCCGCCGACAAGGACGGCGACGGCGCGCTCAGCAAGGCGGAGGCCGAGGCCGCCGGCATGAAGCGCCTGGTCGAGAACTTCGACAAGCTCGACGCCAACAAGGACGGCAAGGTCACCCGCGAGGAAATGCGCGCCGCGCGCGGCATGCACGGCGACCATCACAAGGGCGACGGCAAGGGTCCGCGCGGCGAGCGCGGCGAACGCATGAAGGCCGCCGACAAGGACGGCGACGGCGCGCTCAGCAAGGCGGAGGCCGAGGCCGCCGGCATGAAGCGCCTGGTCGAGAACTTCGACAAGCTCGACGCCAACAAGGACGGCAAGGTCACCCGCGAGGAAATGCGCGCGGCCCGTCCGGGTCCGCGCGGCGGCCCGGCGTCGAAGTAGGCGGCGCACGCGGCGCCGGAACGGCCGCCACGGCGGTCCCGGCGCCGCGCATCACCCGTCGGCCGGACGGCGAGCGCCGGCGGGTGGCACCGTCTGCAGCAGGCGGTCGAGTTCGCGCGCGAACGCCCGCGTGTCGGCCGCGCGAAACGGCGCCGGCCCGCCGGTATCGACGCCGGCGGCGCGCAGCCCGGTCATGAAATCGCGCATCGCCAGCGCCTGCGCGACATTGCCCGCGTCGTAGCGCTCGCCGCGCGGCGACAGCGCCAGGGCCCCGCGACGCACCGCCTCCGCGGCCAGCGGCATGTCGGCCGTCACCACCATGTCGCCAGCCGCCAGCGCCTCGGCGATGCGGCGATCGGCCATGTCGTCGCCGCGCTCGACCTGGCGAAAGTGCACGAACGGCGAGCGCGGCGTTGCGATGGGCTGGTTGGCGACCAGGGTGACGTGCACGCGCACGCGGTCGGCGGCGCGAAACAGGATCTCCTTGACCGGTCCGGGGCAGGCGTCGGCGTCGACCCAGACGCGCATGCGCGGCGCGCCCCTCAGGACGTCTTCTTGTCGGCCGGACGGGCGGCGTCGGCCGCCTCCTCCTTGGCCGCGTCCCCCAGCACGTGCTTGAGCGGGCAGACGGAAACCACCGGGCACTTCTTGCACCCGGCGACGATGGCGATGGGACAGACGGTCATGGCACTTCTCCCGCCGGGACTCCGGCCCGCCGCAGCATACGCGCATTCCGCCGGCAGGGCTGCGGCGCCGGCGCGGCGCCGCCCTGTCACCCTGGATGGTCCTAGACCGTCGCGATCGGCGTCGCCGGCGACCCCACCGCGCCCGGCAACCGCAGCGGCGGCGCCGTCAGGAAACAGCGGCTGCGGCCGTGCGCGCGCAGCCAGTCGGCAAGGTCCTTGAGCCACCAGATCTCCCCGAGCGGGATGCCGAGGCGGAACAGGCAGTGGTTGTGCAGCGGCAGCGCCGGGCGGCGCCCCGGCGACCCGCGCGCCGGATGCGCCTCGACCGCGTAGTTGTCGGCGATCAGCGCGGCGATGCCGGAGTCGGCGATCCACTGCAGCAGGCGCGCGTCGCGCCCGTCGAGCGCCGCGCACGCATGGTCGAGCACCTGCATGTCGGGCACCTTGTTCATGCCGAGCAGCAGGTCGGTCCAGCCGGTGTAGAGCAGCAGCATGTCGCCGGTCTCGACCTCGACGCGATCCGCCTCGAGGATGCGCATCAGCTCGTCGTAGCCGACCAGCGTGTGCCCGTCGCCGCAATGCGCGCGCAGGTTGACCACGACGCCGCGCCCCTGCACGCCCTTGACCGCGAAGTTCTCGATGCCGAGCTCGCGCGCGCCGCCGTGGTCGCCGCAGTCATGGTCGAGCCCGCCGGCCTCGAGCGCGTCGTAGCGCAGCGGCCCGCAGACGTCGACGTCGCCGCGGTAGCCGTTGTAGTACACCTTCTCGGGCACGCCGTCGCCGTCGGCATCGAACCACGCACCGACGTGCGCGAACGAGTCCCACTGGGTCGAGTACTGCAGGCACATGATCACCATGTCGTCGGAGACGATGTCGCTGTTCTGGCGATCGACGCGCTCGAACGGGAAGTTGAACACCGGCTTGCCCTCGCGCAGCGTCGGCCGCAGCTGCGGCGGCAGCCGCCGCGGGTTGACGACGTTGCCGCCGGGATAGTCGAGCGGGATCGACAGGCAGAAGGTCCGCCCCTCGCGGATCTCCTGCGCGGCGCGCCGGACACGCTCCGGCGTGAGCAGGTTCAGGCGCCCGAGCTGGTCGTCGGGGCCGAAATCGCCCCAGTTCGATCCCTCCGGCCGGTTCTTCCAGCGCATCGCTTGCCTCCTAGTCGTCCTGGTTGTCGTCGAGCTCCGGGAACAGCACGGCCGTGAAGCCGAACTTCGCCATGTCGCGGATCCGCATCGGGTAGAGGATGCCCCAGAGATGGTCGCACTCGTGCTGCACCACGCGCGCGTGGAATCCGTCGGCCTCGCGCTCGATCGCGTTGCCGCGCGGGTCGCGGCCGGCGTAGCGGATGCGGGCCAGGCGCGGCACCAGGCCGCGCATGCCGGGCACCGACAGGCATCCTTCCCAGCCGTCCTCCTCGTCCGCGCCGAGCGGCGTGATCACCGGATTGACCAGCACGGTCTTCGGGACCACCGGTGCCTCCGGATAGCGCGGATTGGGCGCGCCGGTGCCGAAGATCACGACCTGCAGGTTGACGCCGATCTGCGGCGCGGCGATCCCGGCTCCGTTGGCGGCGGCCATGGTGTCCTCGAGATCGGCGACGAGCGCATGCAGCTCGGGCGTGTCGAATTGCGTCACCGCCGCCGAGGGCTGCAGCAGGCTGGGGGTGCCCATGCGCAGGATCGGCCGGATCATGGCGCGACGAAGGCCTCGATGATGCGGTGCACGCGGACCATCGTCGCCGCCAGGATCGCCTCGAGATTGGCGAGCGCGATCGCGCGCGCGCTGTCCCCCTTGCCGGCCGCATGGTTGACCACCACCGACAGGCACGCGTAGTCGATGCCGAGTTCGCGCGCGAGCGCGGCCTCCGGCATGCCGGTCATGCCGACCAGGTCGCAGCCGTCGCGCTCCATGCGGCGGATCTCCGCCGCGGTCTCGAGCCGCGGTCCCTGCGTGGCGCCATAGACGCCGCCGTCGTGGACCGCCTCTCCCGCCGCGGCCGCGGCCGCGAGCAGGCGCGCGCGCAGCACCTGCGCATAGGGCCAGGTGAAGTCGATGTGCGACACGGGGATCCCGATGCTCGACTCCGGGCCCTCGAAGAAGGTGTGCGCGCGCGCGTCGGTGTAGTCGACGATCTGGTCGGGCACCACCAGGGCGCCCGGCCCGAAGCCGTCGCGGATGCCGCCGACGGTGGTCACGGCCAGCACCCCGGTCACCCGCGCCTCGCGCAGCGCCCACAGGTTGGCGCGGTAGTTGATCTGGTGCGGCGGAATCGTGTGGCCGTACCCGTGGCGCGGCAGGAACACGATCTCGGCGGCGCCGATCCTGCCGAAGGTGAGCGCCCCCGACGGCTCGCCGTAGGGCGTGCGCACCACCTGGCGGCGCGTCACCGCCAGGCCCGGCATGGTGGTGAGGCCGCTGCCGCCGATGATCGCGAACATCGCGCCTCCTACATGCCGGCGACGGCATGCACCGCCGGCAGGTTGCGCCACAGGCCCGACACGTCCATGCCGTAGCCGAACACGTACCGGTTGACGACGCGGATGCCGACGAAATCGGGAACGATCGGCTTGTCGCGGCCGATGTCCTTGTCACAGAACACCGCGCAGAAGAAACGCGTCGCCCCCATCGCCAGGACCCGGCGGCGGATCTCCGCCATGGTGGCGCCCTCGTCGAGGATGTCGTCGAGCACCAGCACGGTGCGCCCGGCGACCTGCGTCGAGGGCTCGACCTTCCAGGTCAGCGCGCCGCCGCGCGTCTTGTCGCCATAGCGCGAGACGTGGATGTAGTCGAACTCGAGCGGAAAGGCCAGCTGCGGCAGCAACTGGCCGGCGAACACGGTCGCGCCGCCCATCACGGCCAGCACCAGCGGCGCCGCCTCCCCGATCGCACCGCTGATCTCGCGCGCCATGCGCGCGGTCGCCGCGGCGCAATCCGCCGCGCTGACCAGCACGTCGGACTCGGCAAGCAGCCGCTTCGCCTTGTCGACATCCATCGTCATCTCCCCCGTTGTGCGAGATAGGCGGCGAACTCGGCGCCGATCTCGTGGTGCTTGCTGCCGAACTCGACCATCGCCTTCATGTAGCCGAGCTTCGATCCGCAATCGTAGCGCACCCCCGCGAAGCGGTGCGCGAACACCGGCTCCTCGGCCAGGAGCGCGCTGATCGCGTCGGTGAGCTGCAGTTCGCCCCCCGCGCCCGGCGTCACCTGGTCGATCAGGGCGAAGACGCGCGGCGACAGGATGTAGCGCCCGACCACCGCGAGTGTCGACGGCGCCACTGCCGGGTCCGGCTTCTCGACGATCGCCGCGACGCGCTCGGTGCGCCCGGCCACCGGCGTCGCGCTGACGATGCCGTACTGGCGCGTGCGCGCGCGCGGCACGTCCTCGACACCGAGCACGCTGCCATTGTGCCGGTGGGCGCAGTCGACCATCTGCTTCAGCGCGCCCGGCGCCGCGTCGATCAGGTCGTCGGCGAGCACCACGGCGAACGGCTCGTCGTCGACGACGTCGCGCGCGCACCCGACCGCGTGTCCCAGGCCGAGCGGCTCGGCCTGCCGGATGTAGACGCAGGAAATGCCCTTCGGCAGCACGCTCTGCACGACCGCGAGCAGGTCGTGCTTGGCCTTGGCCGCCAGTTCGGTCTCGAGTTCGTAGGCCTTGTCGAAATGGTCCTCGATCGCGCGCTTGGTGCGCCCCGTGACGAAGATCATGTCGGTGAGCCCCGCCTCGATCGCCTCCTCGACGGCAAACTGGATCAGCGGCTTGTCGACGATCGGCAGCATTTCCTTCGGCGTGGCCTTGGTGGCAGGCAGGAAGCGCGTGCCGAGGCCGGCAACCGGGAAGATCGCCTTGCGAATGCGTTTCATTGGTCGTGCGTGCCTTCCAGTAGGGCGTTCAATCCGTGTTCATCGATCACCGGGACGCCGAGTTCCTGCGCCTTGGCAAGCTTGCTGCCGGCCTCGGCACCGGCGACGACGTAATCCGTCCGCTTCGACACCGAGCCGGCGACCTTCGCGCCGAGCGCCTCGAGGCGCTCGCGCGCAGTCTCGCGCGACATGCCCGCGAGCGTCCCGGTCAGGACGACGGTCTTCCCGGCCAGCGCGCCGCGCGCCGGCCGCGCCGGCGCGGCCTCGGCCCACTGCACGCCCGCGGCGCGCAACTGCTCGACGACCTCGCGGTTGTGCGGCTGCCGAAAGAACCGGGCGATCGAGGCGGCGACCACGGGCCCGACGTCGCTGACCTCGGTCAGGCGCGCCTCGTCGGCATCCATGACCGCCTCGAGGCTGCCGAAGTGGCGCGCGAGTTCCTTCGCCGTCGCCTCGCCGACATGGCGGATCCCGAGCGCGAACAGGAACCGCGCGAGCGTGGTCCGGCGCGAGCGCTCGATCGCGTCGAGCACGTTCTGCGCCGACTTCTCCGCCATGCGCTCCAGGGCCGCCAGGCTGGCCAGGCCCAGGCGGTACAGGTCGGCCGGCGTGCGCACGACCTCCGCATCGACGAGCTGATCGACGAGCCGCTCGCCCAGGCCTTCGATGTCCATCGCGCGCCGGCCGGCGAAGTGCAGCAGCGCCTGCTTGCGCTGCGCGGCGCAGTAGAGTCCGCCGCTGCAGCGCGCGACGGCCTCGCCCTCCTCGCGCACCACCTCGGCGCCGCACACGGGGCAGCGCGCGGGCATGGCGAACCAGTCGCCCGGCTCGCGCGGCCCGCGCTGCGACACCATCAGCACCTCCGGGATGACGTCGCCGGCGCGCCGCACGACGACGGTGTCGCGCCGCCAGACGTCCTTGCGCCGCACTTCGTCCTCGTTGTGCAGCGTCGCGTTGGTCACCGTCACGCCGCCGACGAACACCGGCGCCAGGCGCGCCACCGGCGTGATCGCGCCGGTGCGCCCGACCTGGACGAAGATGTCCTCGACCTGCGTCAGCTCCTCCTGCGCCGGGAACTTGTGGGCGACGGCGAAGCGCGGTTCGCGCGTCACGTAGCCGAGCGCCTCCTGCAGGTCGAGCCGGTTGACCTTGTAGACGACGCCGTCGATGTCGAACGGCAGGCGCGCGCGCCGCTCGCCGATCGCGCGGTGATAGGCGGCCAGTCCGCCCGCGCCCGCGGTCACCGTCCGTTCGCCGTTGACCGGAAGGCCGAACGACTCGAGCAGGTCGATCACGCCGCTGTGCGTGGCCGGCAGGTCGAGGCCGATCACTTCGCCGATGCCGTAGACGAAGAACGACAGCGGCCGCTGCGCGCACAGCGCCGGGTCGAGCTGGCGGATGCTGCCGGCCGCGCCGTTGCGCGGATTGACCAGCGTCGGCTGGCCCTGGGCGCGCTGGCGCGCGTTGTAGCGCTCGAAGTCGGCGTGCGACATGTAGGCCTCGCCGCGCACCTCGAGCACCGCCGGCGGGTCGCGCATCGCCAGGCGCAGCGGGATCGCCTTGATCGTGCGCACGTTCTGCGTCACGTCCTCCCCGGTTTCGCCGTCGCCGCGCGTGGCCGCCTGCGCCAGCACGCCAGATTCATAGCGCAGGCTGATGGCGAGTCCGTCGAACTTCAGCTCGCACGCGTACTCCACCTCGGGTTCGCCGGGCGCGAACCCGAGTGCCTTGCGCACGCGCTCGTCGAATGCCGCAGCCCCCTCCGGACCGGTGTCGCGCTCGGTGCGGATGCTGAGCATCGGCACGCGGTGGCGCACGCTCGCGAACCCGTCGAGCACCGCGCCGCCGACGCGGCGCGTCGGCGAGTCGGGACGCGCCAGCGCCGGATGGGCCGCCTCGAGGCCCTGCAGTTCGGCGAACAGGCGGTCGTACTCGGCATCGGGAATCGTCGGCGCATCCAGCACGTAGTACGCGTGCATGTGGCGCTCGATCTCGGCGCGCAGCCATCCGGCGCGCTCGGCCGCCGCCGCCGGCACTGCCGAGGTCATGCGAACAGGCGCAGCGCCAGCGGGCCGCCGGCCGGCAGGCCGGCCGCCTCCATGCGACCCTGAATCGCGGCGATGCCCTGGCCGATCTTCGCCAGCATGGCGTCGTCCAGGGTGCGCTGGTTGTCGTCCACGATCCTGGCTTCGAGTCCCTTGGCCAGGGTGCGGGCGCAATGTGCCATCAGGCCGAATGCCGCCGCCTCGCGCGGCACCCGCGGCACGTCGAGGGTCAGCGTGACCGCCGAGGGCGCGCTCTGGCGCAGCGACAGGATCTCGCGGCCGTCTTCGTCGCGCCGCCGGAACACGCCGTCGTCCTCGCGCCGGAATCCGTTGGCTTCGGCCAGGCCGCGGAACTTGGTCTCGGCGAAGGTGGCGCCGGCCACCAGGCTCAGGCCGATCTGCACGTCGACCTCGGCGCAAAACGTGTCGAGCTGCGCCGCGTGGGTCAGCGCGTTCTGCGCTCCCGGCCACGACAGCACGGCGCCGCTGCGCGCGGCCCATGCCTCGAGGGCGGTCTGGAACGCCGCAAGATCGGCCTCGCGGATCGGCCCGGAGCGGTCGGTCAGCTGCAATCCGACGCGCGCCCTGGCGTAACTCGCGCCTGCGACGGGCGCCTCCCAGTGGCCGGAGGCGCCGAGTCCGTCGCAGGCGACCGCGCGCTGCAGGTCCAGCCCGGCCACGCCGGCGGCAAGTTCCTCGCCGGACAGCGCGGCGGCAAAGGTCACCTCGGCGACATGGTCGATGCGATCGTCGAGGCAGGCCGCCGCGAGCGCCGCGGGCGGAGCCGCCGCGTCGACGGCGGCAGCGGCGCCCGACGGCCCGTCCCACTGCGGCTCGATGCGCTCGCCTTCCGGCGGTGCGGCCGCGGGCTCGGGCACCGCGACCGCCGGCTGCGCGGTGCGCACCTCGCCGAGCAGCACGTCGTCGTGCCCAGACGCAAAAGTGCGCCCGGACCGCCGGTGCTTGATCTCCTGCCACTTGTTGAACCCGATCACCCCGGCGACGACCGCCACGCCCAGTGCGACGAGACTCAGCTGCAGTTCGCTCACGGCCCCTCCTGTGCACGACGACCGTGCCCCCGGCGCATGCGCCGCCCCCCCGCCTCCCGCGCAGTCATCGGCTCATGCGGCCAGCGGCTCGCGCAGTCGCACCGCCTCGTCCATGTCCACCGCCACGATGCGCGACACGCCCGGTTCCTGCTGCGTGACGCCGACGAGCTGATTGGCCATCTCCATCGTGATCTTGTTGTGGCTGATGAAGACGAACTGCGTCTCCTCGCTCATCTTCCGGACCAGCTGGCAGAAACGCTCGGTGTTGGGATCGTCGAGCGGGGCATCGACCTCGTCGAGCAGGCAGAACGGCGCCGGGTTCAGCCGGAACAGCGCGAACACCAGCGAGGTCGCGGTGAGCGCCTTCTCGCCGCCCGACAACAGGTGGATCGACGAATTCTTCTTCCCGGGCGGCTGCGCCATCACCTGCACGCCCGCGTCGAGGATCTCGTCGCCGGTCATGATGAGGCGCGCCTCGCCGCCGCCGAAGAGCGCCGGGAACAGCTCGCCGAAATGCGTGTTGACCTCGTCGAAGGTCTTGCGCAGCAGCTCGCGGGTCTCGCGGTCGATCCGGCGGATCGCATCCTCGAGCGTGGTGACCGCCTGTGTCAGGTCGTTGAACTGCGCATCCAGGAAGCCCTTGCGCTCGGTCGCCGCATTCAGCTCGTCGAGCGCCGCCAGGTTGACCGCGCCGAGGGCGGCGATCTCCTGGGCCAGGCGCGCCAGCTCGCCGGCGAGCGCGCCGGCGCGCGCGCCCGGCAGCAGCGCCGCCAGGGCGTCGAGGTCGGCGTGGGCTTCCGCGAGCTGCTGGCCATACTGCTCCTCGGCCAGGCGCGCTGCCTGTTCCTTCAGGCGCAGGTCGCCCACGCGGTTGCGCAGCGGCTCGAGCTTCTGCTCGGACCTGAGGCGGTCCTCGTCCATCGCCCGCAGCTGCGCGGTCAGCCCGTCGAGTTCGCTGCGCACCCGCGCCAGGTCCTGCTCGCGCGCCAGCCGCAGATCGAGCGCCGCCTGGAGTCCGTTGCGCACGACGGCGTCGTCGAGTCCGGAAAGCTCGGCCTGCACCTGCGCGCTCTCCTCGCCGATGCGCGCGATCTGCGCGGCGAAGCCCTGTGCCGCGCTCTCGAGTTCCGCGACCTTGGCGCGGCAGGAGCGCGCGTGGTACTCCGCCTCCTGCGCATCGCGCTCGGACTGGCGCACGAGCTCGCGTTCCTGCGCGAGCACCGCCTGCGCCTCCTCGGCGGCGATCCGTGCCGACTCGAGCGCTTCCTGCGCCGTCGCCATGCCCTGGTCGAGTTCGGCGAAACGCGCTTCCGCCAGTTCGAGCCGGCCGCGCTCGGCCTCCTCGTTGGCGGCGATCTCCGCGAGCGCCGCCGCGATGCGCCCGGCGGTCTCCTGGTAGCGCGCGAGCGCCTCCTCGTCCTTGACCACGTCGAGCTGCAGCTCGTGCAGCCGCCCGCGCGCGGCCTGCGCCGCCGGGCGCTCCTCGCCGAGCTGCGCGGTCAGGCGCGAGAGCGCGCTCTCGGCGCGCGCGGCCTCCGCGCGCGCCGCGTCGAGGTGCAGGTGCTTGGCCTTGATCGCCAGCTGCAGGTTCTCGATCTCGTTCTGGCGCGCGAGCATGCCGGCCTGCTCGGAGTCGGCCGCATGAAAGGTGACCGTGCGCCGGCCGATCATGTGCCCCGCCGGCGTGACGAACACGCCGCGCGGCGGCAGCGCGGCGCGGCGCGCCAGCGCGTCAGCCGCGCTCTCCGCCGCATAGCGCCCGGCCAGCCACTCGCCCAGCAGCGAACGCAGGTTGGCGTCATCGACGCGCACGCGGTCGATCAGCGGCGTCAGCCCGGCCGCGCCGGCGACGGGTGCGTCGACGCCGTCGAGGGACACGAACGCCAGCTTCGCCGGCGGCGGCTCGTCGAAGAACGCCTTGAGCCAGTCGAGGTTGCGTATCTCCAGCGCGGACAGCCGCTCGCGCAGCACGGCCTCGATCGCCGTCTCCCAGCCCGGCTCGACGTGCAGCCGCTGCCACAAGCGCGGCAGGCCGGCCAGTTCGTGGCGCTCCAGCCAGGGCGTGAGCTTGCCGCTCTTCTGCACGCGCTCCTGCAATTCCTTGAGGGCGGCGATCCGGGCCTCGAGCTCGTGCGCCTCGCGCGCGTGCTGCTGCAGCGTGCGCTGCGCCGCGTCGCGCTCGGCGGTCACGGCCGGCAGCGACTCTTCCAGGGCCGCCAGCCGCGCGTCGCGCTCGGCTGCCTCGGCCTCGCGCCGCCCGCGCTCCTCGCGCTTGCGCGCGATCGCTTCCTCGTCGGGCCGGTTCAGTCCCGCCTGCTCCATGCGCAGGCGGTCGCGCCGCGCCACCAGCGCCTCGAGCGCGCGCTGGGCATTGCCCTGATGCGCGCCCTCGACCTGCAGCTGCTGCTCGATCTGCATGACGTCGGTGCGCGCCGCCGCGGCGCGCTCCTGCGCCTCCTGCGCCGCGGCCTCGGCATCCGGCAGGCGCTCCGCATGCTGCGCCGCGACCGCCGCGCTCTCCTCGGCACGGGCGGCACCGGCCGCGGCGTCCGCCGTCCAGCGCGCGACGTCGTCGCGATTCTGGAGTTCCTGCTGCCGCCAGGTCTCGCCCTGGGCGGACAGCTGGGCCAGCTGATTCGACAGGCGATTGCGGGTGTCGACGATCGCACGGATCTCGGCCTCGAGGCGGCTGACCTCGGCACTGGCGCCGTACAACTCGCCCTGCGCGGCGTGGAGCCGGTCGCCTGCCGCATAGTGGGCGGCGCGCATCTCCTCGAGCCGGCGCTCGAATCCGCGCAGCGCCGCGGTCTCCGCCTCGAGTTCGGCGGACACGCGCTCGACGTCGCGCGCGTGGCGCGCGTGCTCCTCGGCGGCCTCGCTGCGCTTGACGAGCCACAGCAGCTGCTGCTTGGTGGCCTGCTCGGCGGTCAGCGCGCGGTAGGTCTGCGCGACCCGGGCCTGCTCCTCGAGCCGTCCGAGCTGGGCGTCGAGTTCGCGCCGGATGTCCTCGACGCGGGTGAGGTTCTCGCGACTGCCCGCGAGGCGGGTCTCGGTCTCCTTGCGCCGCTCCTTGTACTTCGACACGCCGGCGGCTTCCTCGAGGAACACGCGCAGCTCTTCCGGGCGCGCCTCGATGACGCGCGAGATCATGCCCTGCTCGATGATCGCGTAGGCGCGCGCCCCCAGCCCGGTGCCGAGGAAGATGTCCTGAATGTCGCGCCGCCGCACCTGCTGGTTGTTGATGAAGTAGCTCGATTCGCCCTGGCGGGTCAGCACGCGCTTGACCGCGATCTCGCCGTACTGGCCCCACTGCCCCATCCCCGCGTGCGGCGGCGCCCCGGTGTTGTCGAACACCAGCTCGACGCTCGCGCGCGCCACCGGCTTGCGCCCCGCCGAGCCGTTGAAGATCACGTCCTGCATCGACTCGCCGCGCAGCGCCGAGGCCTTCGATTCGCCGAGCACCCAGCGCACGGCATCGATGATGTTGGACTTGCCGCAGCCGTTGGGCCCGACGATGCCGACCAGCTGCCCCGGGACCGCGACGCTGGTCGCGTCGACGAACGATTTGAAGCCGGCAAGCTTGATGGAGGTCAGGCGCACGATGAGCGGGTGTCCAAAAACAAAGGCCCGCCTGGTGGCGCCGACGCGCCGACCGGACGGGCTCGGTGACGCTCTCTATAATACCACCCTGCCCCTGCCGACATGCGCGCCGTTCGCGCCCCGCCATGCCCTCCAAGCCGACCCGCAAGCTCGAGGTGTTCGCCAATCCCGCCCCGGAACGCGACTACCAGATCAACATCCAGATCCCCGAATTCACCTGCCTGTGTCCGCTCACCGGCCAGCCGGACTTCGCCACGCTCCTGCTCGACTACGTGCCCGACCGGCGCTGCGTCGAGCTCAAGAGCCTGAAGCTCTATGCGTGGAGCTTCCGCGACGAAGGCGCGTTCCACGAGAAGGTCACCAATGCGATCCTCGACGACATCGTCGCGGCCATCGCGCCGCGCTTCGCCCGCCTGACCGCGCGCTGGTACGTCCGCGGCGGCATCTACACCAATGTGGTCGCGGAGCACCGCAAGAAGGGCTGGAAGGCCGCGCCGCGCGTCGATCTCGCCCAGTTCGGCGGCGAGTCGCCGATGCGCGGCTAGGGCTGCAGCTCCACCCCGAGCCGCGCGAGCACCTCGCCGATCGGGATGAACAGGCTCATGTTGCCGACCTCGGCGCGCACGCCCTTGACGGTCATGCCGATCACCGAGCCGCTGCCGTCGAGCAGCGGCCCGCCGCTCGACCCCGGCAGGATCGACGCATCGCTCTGGATGTAGCGCTGGTCGTTCAGGCGCCGGTGCCCCGACAGCACGCCCTTGGTGAGCGTGCTCGAAAACGCCTCGCCCAGCGGCGAGCCGATGACGAAGACGTCCTCGCCGACATTCGCCTCGCCGGCGCGGACCGCGAGCGCGGGAAACGACACCGCCTCGGTCTTGATCAGCGCGACGTCGCGTTCGCTGTCGGCCTTCATCACCTCGCCGGCCAGTTCGCGGCCGGTGGTGAGCTTGATCTTCACGAACCGGTTGTTCCCGACCACATGCTGGTTGGTCAGAAGATAGCCCTCGGCGCTGACGAAGAACCCGCTGCCGGTGCCGGTCGGCGTCTGCACGGTCGCCACGGCCGCGCGCAGCGCGGTGACGTTGCTCGCGGTCGGCGTCGCCGTCGGCTTCTCGCCGCGCAGCTTGAGCAGCTCCGCGCGCAGATCGGCCGCGGGGAGCGCCTGGACCCCCGACAGCCAGTCGACCACCCGCTGCTCGGCCAGGAGGTTCCGTACCGAGGCCCGCATCGCGTCCCCGAGGAGGCCGTCGCGCGTCAGCCGATAGTCGTCGGGGAACTGGAAGTAGCCCTCGGTGGTCAGGTCAAGCACCACCTTGCGCGCCGACGGCGAGTAGAACTCGTAGCGCAGCTCGATCGCGGACTGGCCGACGAGCGCATTGCCGCCCTTGACGCACATGTTCATCGCCACCCGGCGCACGGTGATGCCGACGTCCAGGTCGGCCGCGGCCGGCCGCGAATTGTCGGCGAAGGCCGAGTCGCCCGACTTGACCACCGGGAAGCCGGCGCGGTCGAGTTCCTCGCGGTAGATCCGGCCGAGCGGGCGGCTCACCGACTCCCACATCTTCTCGTTGAAGACCAGGTTGCCCTTCTTGCTGCAGAAGACGCCCTCCTGCAGGTCGCCGACCCGCTCGGTCGGCGGGATGGTGCTGCGCACGCGCTTGACCGCGGACGTGCGCGCCTCCTTCGCGTCGGCGGGAAAGCGCGCCGGTGTCAGCGTCGGAACCGGCCGGATCTCGGCGCTCTGGGCGAGCGCCGGCGCGCACGGCGCAAGCGCAAACAATGCCGACGTCGCCAGCAGCGACGACAGCGCGGATCGACGGATGGGCATCGGCGGCTCCTCGGACTGGCGACCGGCGGCGGAGGGCCGCGCCTGCCGCGTCTGGCCAATCAGTTGCGCGGAAAGTCTATCGCAATTCCCCGTCGCCGACCGGTCTGCCGCCGAGCGGATCCTGGCGATAGTAGGCGCACAACAACGGGTATAGCGCAGGCGTCTCGGCCAGCACGTCGGCGGGCCGCGTGAAGAAGACTTCCGACAGCACGGCGAAGAATTCCGCCGGGTGCGACGCGGCATACGGGTCGATGCGCGGCGCGTCGCGTTCCCGCGCGCCCGCATCCTCCCAGCGCCCCACCGCGGCCGCGAACTGCTCGAAGCAGGACGCGAGCGCGGCGGCGAAGCCGCGCGCGTCGATCGCGGCGTGAAAGCGCGGCAGGAACGGCGGTACGCCGGTGGCCTCGCCCTTGAGCATGTCGATCTTGTGCGCGAACTCGTGGATCACCACGTTGTAGGCCGGGGCCTGCGCGGAGCCGGCCATCGCGACGTCCTCCCACGACAGCACCACCGGCCCGCCCGGCATCGCCTCGCCCGAGATGACTTCGTCGAATTCGTGGACCACCCCGTCGTCGTCCGTCACCGTGCGCCGCGCAACGACCTCGCTGCCGTAGACCACCACGCCATGCCAGCCCGCATAGAGCGACAGGTCGAGCCGCAGCACCGGCAGGCAGGCCTGTGCGGCGATCGCGACCTGGATCTGCCGCGTCAACGCCAGGCCGCCGGCGCCGGCGAACTCCTTGTCTGCGCAGAACAGCGTTGCGAGTTCGCGCAGGCGCGATCGCTCCGCATCATCGAGGCGGTCGAAGAACGGGTACTGGGCCAGCACGTCCTCCCAGACGCTGTCGGGGAAGGCGTGGCGACGCAGCAGGCGATCGCGGCGCCAGGCGGCGACCCGGGAGAACAGGCTCATGCGGACGGAGGCGCGGGCCGGGCGGCGGGGCCGGAGCGCGCAAGGCGTGCGGAAGGACGGCGGCGGATTATATGCGGCGTGCGCCCCCGGTGATGGCTGGCGGTGCCGTTGCGCCGATAGAATGCGTCCGCATGAACGCGAGCGATGCGCCCCTGCAGGCATCGGCGCCGGCCGGCGCGCCGGCGACGATCGCCGAGCGCGCGCGTGCGCTGGCGCGCGCGACCTACGCCGCGTCGCGGCTCGGCACCGGCGAGGACACCTATGCGCATGCGGCCGCGATCGCTGCGCAGGTCGACGGCCTGCAGCTCGGCGCCGACGCGGTCGCGGCCGGCTGGCTGTTCGCGCTGCCGCACCACGACCCGGCGTGGCGCGAACACGTCCTCGCGGCGTTCGGCCACGACGTGGCCGCGCTCCTCGATGGCCTGGCGCGGCTGCACAAGCTGCGCGACATCACACGCGACGCGGCCGACGGCGCCGCCGCCGGACAGGTCGAGACCCTGCGCAAGATGCTGCTCGCCATGGTCTCCGACGTGCGCGTGGTCCTGCTGCGCCTGGCGTCGCGCCTGCAGACGCTGCGCTGGGTCGCCGCCGACCCGGCGCACCCGCAGCGCGAGTCGCTGGGGCGCGAGACGCTGGAGTTCTATGCGCCGCTGGCCAATCGCCTCGGCGTCTGGCAGCTGAAGTGGGAGCTCGAGGACCTGGCGTTCCGCCTCACCGAACCCGAGACCTATCGGCGCATCGCCGGTCTCATCGCGGCCAGGCGCGCCGAGCGCGAAACCTACATCCGCCAGGCGATCGACACGCTGGCGGCCGAGCTCGCGCGCGCCGGGATCGCCGCGGACGTCATCGGCCGCCCGAAGCACATCTTCAGCATCTGGAGCAAGATGCGCGCGAAGTCGCTCGAGTTCGACGACCTCTACGACGTGCGCGCACTGCGCGTCCTGGTCGACGACGTGAAGGACTGCTACGCCGCGCTCGGCGTGGTCCACAACCTGTGGCAGCCGATCCCGCGCGAGTTCGACGACTACATCTCGCGCCCGAAGGGCAACAATTACCGCTCGCTGCATACCGCGGTGATCGGCCCCGACGATCTCGCGATCGAAGTGCAGATCCGCTCCCGCGAGATGCATCGGCACGCCGAGCTCGGTGTCGCCGCCCACTGGCGCTACAAGGAAGCCGGCGTGCAGGATGCCGCGCAGTCGGTGCGCAGCACGGGCAGCTTCGACGCCAAGTTGGCCTACCTGCGCCAGCTGCTCTCCTGGCGCGACGACCTCGCGTCGGGCGCAGGCGCGGAGACGGGCCCCGCGCGGGACTGGCGCTCGGCGACGCTCAAGGCGCGCCTCGACGACACGGTGTACGTCCTCACGCCGCAGGGCCGGGTGATCGATCTGCCGCAGGGCGCGACGCCGGTCGATTTCGCGTATCACCTGCACTCCGACCTCGGTCATCGCTGCCGCGGCGCGCGCGTCGACGGCACCATGGTGCCGCTCAACACGCCCCTGGCCACCGGCCAGCGCGTCGAGATCATTGCCGCCAAGACCGGCGGCCCGTCGCGCGACTGGCTCAATCCGGCACAGGGCTACCTGGCCAGCAACCGCGCGCGCACCAAGGTGCGCCAGTGGTTCAGCGCGCAGGACCTCGCGGAGACCACCGCGAGCGGCCGCGCGATCGTCGAGCGCGAACTGCAGCGGCTCGGTCGGACCGGATCCAACCTCGAGCAGCTGGCGGCGCGGCTGGGCTTTTCGGCGACCGACGACCTGTTCGTCGCCGCCGCCCGCGGGGAATGGAGCCTGCGCAACATCGCCGCGGCCTTCGAGACGGAAAGCCGGGAGCCGCCACAGGACGCCGCGCCGGTCGCGCGCCGCAGCCGGATCGAGGACTCCCCGTCGCGCGGCGTGCTCGTCGTCGGGGTCGACCGGCTGCTGACGCAGCTTGCACGGTGCTGCAAGCCGGCGCCACCGGACCCGATCCGCGGCTTCGTCGCCCGCGGCAAGGGCGTGTCCATCCACCGCCTCGACTGCTCCAACTTCCGCCACCTGTGGGCACGCAACCCGGAGCGCGTCGTCGAGTCGCGCTGGGGCGACACGCAAGACAGC
>JAEUOS010000044.1 GCA_016790695.1 Burkholderiales bacterium | reverse complement strand
CGAGCAACAGGCCCATCACGTCGCGCGTCTCCTCCGGCGCGATGATGCCGTCCACCCACAGGTTGGAGGAGAAGTTGTCCGCGCCCTGGAAGTCCTCGTACACCTTGCGCACCGGCGCCTTGAAGGCCTCTTCCTCCTCGGGCGTCCAGGTCTTGCCGTCGTCGGCGAGGATCTTCTTCCGCACCAGCGCGAGCACGGTGGCCGCCTGCTCCGGCCCCATGATGGCGGCGCGCGCGTTGGGCCAGGCGAACATCGCGGTCGGGTTGAAGGGCCGCCCGCACATGGCCAGATACCCGGCGCCGTAGGCGCCGCCGATCAGGATCGTGTACTTGGGCACGTTGGCCGAGGCCATCGCGGTGATCATCTTCGCGCCGGCGCGCGCGATGCCGCCCTGTTCCGCCGCGCGCCCGACCATGAAGCCGGTCACGTCGGCCAGGAACAGGAGCGGGATGTCGCGCTGGCAGGCCAGCTGGATGAAGTGCGCCGCCTTGTCCGCGCTCTCCGAGAACAGCACGCCGCGATTGGCGAGGATCGCCACCTCGTGCCCGTGCATGCGCGCAAAGCCGGTGAGCAGCGTGTCGCCGTAGAGCGGCTTGAACTCCTGGAAGCGGCTGTCGTCGACCAGGCGCGCGACGATCTCGCGCGTGTCGGTCGGCACGCGCGGGTCGCGGCTGACGATGCCGTGGATCTCGCGCGGGTCGAAGCGCGGCGCCAGGGGCGCGGCGCGGGTCCAGCGCGGCCGCGGCGCCTCGCCCAGGTCGCGCACGATCTCGCGCGTGATCGCGAGCGCGTGGCGGTCGTCCTCGGCGATGTGGTCGGTGACGCCGCTGACCGAGCAATGCATGCGCGCCCCGCCGAGGGTCTCGGCATCGACCATTTCGCCGGTGGCGGCGAAGGTGAGTTCCGGCCCCCCCAGGTACATGAAACCCCGGCCCTCGACGATCACCACCTCGTCGCTCAGCGCCGGGATGTAGGCGCCGCCGGCGGTCGAGGGCCCCATCACCACCGCGATCTGCGCGATGCCCTCGGCCGACATGCGCACCTGGTTGTCGAAGATGCTGCCGAACTGCCCCACGTCCGGAAAGATGTTCTCCATGTCCGGCAGGAAGCCGCCACCGGAATCGACCAGCGTGATGCACGGCAGCCGGTGGCGCCACGCCACCTGCTGCGCGCGCACGTGCTTGCGGCAGGTCATGCCGTAGTAGGTGCCGCCCTTCACGGTCGCGTCGTTGGCGATGATCATGCACGGCCGGCCGTGCACCAGGCCGATGCCGGTGATCAGGCTCGCGCCCGGCGGCACACCCTCGTACTTGCCTTCGCCGGCCAGCATGCCCAGTTCGAGAAACGGCGAACCCGGGTCGAGCAGCAGTTCCACGCGGTCGCGCGGCAGGATGCGGTTGCGCGCCAGGTGCTTCTCGCGTGCCCTGGCGCTGCCGCCGGCCCGCGCCTGCGCGCGGCGCTCGGCCAGGCGCGCGAGCAGGACCTCGTAGGCCGCCCGGTTCCTGGTGAATTCCGGGTTGGCGGTCGAGACGCGCGATTCGAGGATGCTCACCGCGCCTCCTGGCCGAAGCGGCGCACAGTCACGCCTTGAACTGCGGCGTGCGCCGGGCCTCGAACGCCGCGAGGCCCTCGCTCACGTCCTCGCCCAGCAGCGCCGCGCTCACCACCTGCTCCTCGAGCGTGAGCCCGGCCAGGGGCTGGCCTTCCATCCCCTGGCGCGCCAGGCGCTTCATCGCCGCCAGGCCCGTGCGGCTGCGCGTCGCGAGCTTCTGGCAATACGCCATCGCCTCCGCATGCAGCGCCTCCGGCTCGACCACGTAGTTGGCGAGCCCCCAGGCGAGCGCGGTCGGCGCGTCGATCCAGCGCCCGGAGAACATCAGGTCGAGCGAGCGCCGCAGGCCCGCCGTGCGCGGAAAGCGCTGCGTGCCGCCCCAGCCCGGCACCAGGCCGAACTGCGCGTGCTGGTCGCCGACCTTGGCGTCGCTCGCCATGAACACCACGTCGCAGGAGAGCATCAGCTCCGACCCGCCCGCGAGCGCCAGGCCGTTGCAGGCCGCCACCACCGGCAGGTCGCTCTTCTCGAGGCGCTTCATCACCCGGTGGCCCCTGGCGATGAAGTCGCGCAGCGCGGCCGCGCTCTGGCGCAGGCCCTTGACCTCCTCGAGGTCGGCGCCGGTGCAGAAGTGCTTGCCCTGCGCGCGCACCAGCACCGCGCGCACGCCCGCGTCCGGCGCCTCGAACGCGTCGAGCGCCGCGTCGATCGCCGACAGCACCGCCAGCGACAGGCAGTTGAACTTCTCCGGCCGCGCCAGCTCGATCACGCCGACCGCGCCGTCGCGGCTGACCGCGAGCACCGGCGCGCTCACTTCCGGTTCTCCGTCGCGTACTGCACGGCGACGCGGCCCATGCGCTCGCGCGCGACGATGAGCTTCATCACCTGCGCCGTGCCGTCGCCGATCTCCAGGCCCATGACGTCGCGCATGCGCTGCTGGTGCGGCAGGTCCATCGACCAGCCGTAGTGGCCGAAGGTCAGCAGGCACTGGTGGATCGCGTCGAACGCGGTCTTCGGGCCCATCCACTTCACCATCGCCGACTCGGCCGTGTGCGGCAGGCCGGCGTCGCGCAGCGCCAGGCCGTGGTAGCAGAGCTGGCGGCAGGCGGCGATCTGGGTCTCGAACTCCACCAGCGGGAAGCTCACCCCCTGGTACTGCGCCAGCGGCGCGCCGAAGGCCTGGCGCTCCTTGGCGTACTCGTAGGCCTCGTCGATCGAGGCCTGCGCCGCGGCGATGCACTGGAGCGCGATCAGGATGCGGCTGAAGTCGAAGCCCACCATCACCTGCGTGAAGCCCTTGCCCTCGTCGCCGAGGCGGTGGCTGGCCGGGACCTTGACGTCGTCGAAGAACACCGAGCCGCGGCCGATGATCTTGCTGCCGACATCCTTGAAGCGGGTGCGCTGGATGCCGGGCGTGTCCATCGGCACCAGGAAGGCCGAGACCCCTTTGGCGACCTCCTCGGCCGTCCCGGTGCGCGCGAACAGCACCATCGCGTCCATCTGGTCGGAGAAGGTGATCGAGGTCTTCTCGCCCGAGAGCACGTAGCTGTCGCCGGCGCGGCGCGCGCGCACCGTGAGGTTGGCGGCGTCCGAGCCGCCGCGCGGCTCGGTCAGGCCGAGGCCGACGATCGCCTCGCCGCGCGCGAGGCGCGTGTTCCACTCCTGCGCCAGCTCGGGCCGCGCGTTGCGGTGGATGATCGCGCCCATGAGGGAGGCGAGCAGCTGGATGTAGCTGACGTTGAAGTCGCCGTAGGCGATCTCCTCGATGATGAGGCCGGCGGTCACGCCCGAGAGCCCCATGCCGCCGTACTGCTCGGGCAGGTCGACCCCGACCAGGCCCAGCGCGCCCATCTCGCGCATCAGCGCGCGGTCGATGCCGGCCTCCGCCTCGCGCTTCTGGTAGCCGGGCTTCAATTTCTCGCGCGCGAAGCGGCGCGCGGTCTCCTGCAGGGCCTTCTGGTCGTCGTCCAGCAGCATGGTCGTCGGTCTCCGTGGTGTTCGGGTGCGCGCGCGTCCGCGGGGCGCCGCGCTGGGCGGCAGCAACTATAGCATCGCCTACCAAACAATTGTTAGGTAAAATCCCCGCATCGCCCATCCGGGGCCCGCGCCTGCGGCCCGCCTGTCGCCCACCCGCCGCTCACCCGCCGCCCGCCTCCCGTCCACCTGCCGTCCCGCCCCGACCGCCGCCGCGCCGGGCGTCCGCCGCCATGACCGCCAGCCACTTTCCCACCCTGCTCTCCCCCCTCACGGTCGGCGCCCACACGCTGCGCAACCGCACGCTGATGGGCTCCATGCACACGCGCCTGGAGACCATGGACCACGCGGCCGAGCGCCTCGCGGCGTTCTACGCCGAGCGCGCGCGCGGCCAGGCCGCGCTCATCGTCACCGGCGGCTACGCGCCCAACCCCGCGGGCGTGATCGACCCCGGCAGCCCGGTGCTGATGACCGAGGCGCAGGCGGACGCGCTGCGACCGGTCCCGCCCGCGGTGCACGCCGAGGGCGGCAAGATCCTGCTGCAGGTGCTGCACACCGGGCGCAGCGCGCGCATCGCGCAGCCGCTCGGCGCCTCGGCGCGGCCGTCGCCGATCAACCGCGCGGTGCCGCGCGCGCTCGCCACCGACGAGGTGTGGCAGACCATCGAGGACTACGTGCACTGCGCGCGCCTCGCGCACCACGCGGGCTTCGACGGCGTCGAGATCATGGGCTCCGAGGGCTACCTGATCAACCAGTTCGCGGTCACGCGCACCAACGACCGCAGCGACGCGTTCGGCGGCAGCGAGGAGAACCGCCACCGCCTCGCGGTCGAGATCGTGCGCCGCACGCGCGCCGCGCTCGGGCCGGGCTTCCTCGTCATGTACCGGATCTCGGCGCTCGACCTGGTCGAGGGCGGCGCCAGCGCCGACGAGATCGCCCGCCTCGCGCGCGCGGTCGAGGCCGCCGGCGCCGACATCCTCAACACGGGCATCGGCTGGCACGAGGCGCGCATCCCGACCATCGCCTACGTCGTGCCGCGCGCCGCCTGGAGCTTCGCCGCGGCGCGCGTCAAGCGCGCGGTGACGATCCCGGTGATCGTCTCGAACCGCATCAACATGCCGCAGGTGGCCGAGGAACTGCTCGCGCGCGGCGACGCCGACATGGTGTCGATGGCGCGGCCGTTCCTGGCCGACGCCGCGTTCGTGCAGAAGGCCGCGACCGGCCGCGCCGACGAGATCAACACCTGCATCGCCTGCAACCAGGCCTGCCTCGACTACATCTTCAGCGAGCGCCCCGCCACCTGCCTGGTCAACCCGCGCGCCGGGCGCGAGTGGGAGTTCGACCGGCTGCCCGCGCCCGCGGTCCGGCGCCGCGTCGCGGTGGTCGGCGCCGGCGCCGCCGGCCTCGCCTGCGCGCTCGCCGCCGCGCATGCCGGGCACGACGTCACGCTGTTCGAGGCCGGCGCGGACATCGGCGGCCAGCTCAACCTGGCGCGCGCGGTGCCGGGCAAGGAGGAGTTCGGCGAACTGCTGCGCTACTTCCGCACCGGGATCGCGCGCGCCGGCGTCACCGTGCGCCTCGGCTGCCGCGCCCGGGCCGACGACCTCGCGGGCTTCGAGCGCGTCGTCGTCGCCTGCGGCGTCACCGCCCGCACCCCGGACCTCCCCGGCATCGACGCGCCGGGCGTGATCGGCTATGCCGACCTGCTGTCCGGCCGCGCCCGCGCCGGCCGCCGCGTCGCGGTCATCGGCGCCGGCGGCATCGGCTTCGACGTCGCAGAGTTCCTGCTGTCCGACCCGGCGGCGGCCGCCGATCCGGTCGCGCGCTTCCACGCCGAATGGGGCGTCGACACCGCGCCCGCGAGCGCGGGGGGCCTCGCGCCCGAGCAGGCGCCGCGCCCCGCGCGCGAGGTCACGCTGCTGCAGCGCAAGCCCGAGAAGCCCGGGCGCTCGCTCGGCATGACCACCGGCTGGGCGCTCAAGGCGACGCTGGCGCGGCGCGGCCTGAAGACCCTCTCCGGCTGCGCCTACCAGCGCATCGAGGCGGCCGGCGCGGGCCTGCGCCTGCACCTCGCCGTGGGCGGCGTGCCGCAGGCGCTCGAGGTCGACACCATCGTCGTCTGCGCCGGCCAGGAGAGCGCCGGCGCCCTCGCCGCCGAGCTCGCCGCGCGCGGCATCGACGCGCCGGTGATCGGCGGCGCCCGCCACGCCGCCGAGCTCGACGCCCTGCGCGCGATCGACGAGGGCACGCGCACCGCGCTCGCGCTCTGACCCGGCGCGCGGGCACCGCCGCGCCGCCCCCCATCCCCCCCACCCGAGGCCTTGCCATGAACTACGCCGACTTCCAGTTCCTCACCTTCGAGAACCGCGCCAACGGCGTGCTCGTGATCACCATCAACCGCCCCGAGGCGATGAACGCGACCAACGCGCGCCTGCACTGGGAACTGACCAAGGTCTGGGGCGTCGTCAACGACGACCCGAAGACGCGCGTCGCGGTCATCACCGGCGCCGGCGACAAGGCCTTCTCCGCCGGCGGCGACCTCACCTGGATCAGCGAGATGGTCGGCAACCCGGACAAGATCTCCGCGGTCATGACCGAGGCCTCCGACATCGTCTACAACATGATGGCGTGCGAGAAGATCATCATCTCGGCGATCAACGGCGTCGCGGTCGGCGCCGGGCTCGCGGTCGCGATCCTCGCCGACATCTCGATGATGGCCGAGGAGGCGAAGATCACCGACGGCCACGTCAAGCTCGGCGTGGCCGCCGGCGACCACGCCGCGATCTGCTGGCCGCTGATGTGCGGCATGGCCAAGGCCAAGTACTACCTGCTGACCGCCGAGTTCATCGACGGCAGGGAGGCCGAGCGCATCGGCCTGGTGAGCCTCGCGGTGCCGCGCGCGCAGCTGATGGAGCGCGCGCTCGCCACCGCCGACAAGCTCGGCCGCGGCAGCCAGCCCGCGATCCGCCTGACCAAGCGCTCGCTCAACGGCTGGATGAACCTGTCGCGCCCGGTGTTCGAGAGCTCGCTCGCGATGGAGATGATGTGCTTCCTCGGCAAGGACGCGCCCGAAGGCGTGGCGGCGGTGCGCGAGAAGCGCGCGCCGGTGTTCCCCTCGACGCTCGGCTGAGGCCGCGACGGGCCGGACGAACAAGCGTTCGACAGTGTTACCATGATCGCGTTGCGGCGCCTCCCTGCTGACCCGGACCGGGCGGCGCCGCAGCGGCAGCGCACAACGACACGGAGACATCGGGTTGACCCAAGCCAATGACGGCGCCGCCGCGGGGCCGGTGCTGGAATGCGTGGACGTCGAGCGGCGCTTCGGCGGCCTCGCCGCGCTGAGCGGCATCCACATGCACGTCAACCGCGGCGAGATCTTCGGCCTGGTCGGCCCGAACGGCAGCGGCAAGACCACGCTGACCAACGCGATCACCGGCTTCTACCCGCCGCAGAAGGGCAGCATCCGCTTCGGCGGGCGCGACATCACCGGCACGCCGCCGCACCGCGTCGCCGGCATGGGCATCGCGCGCACCTTCCAGAACCTGGCGCTGTTCAACGGCATGACCGTGCTCGACAACATCCTGCTCGGGCGCCACATCCACATGCGGCCGTCGGTGCTGCGCACCGCGCTCTACTGGTGGATGGCACGCGCCGAGGAGACGCGCCACCGCGCGGCGGTCGAGGAGGTGATCGACTTCATGCAGCTGCAGAGCGTGCGCTCGGAGCTCGTCGACGGCATCCCGATCGGCATGAAGAAGCGCGTCGAGCTGGCGCGCGCGCTGGTGGCCGAGCCCACGTTCCTGATCCTGGACGAGCCGATGGCGGGCATGAACCAGGAGGAGAAGGAATACATGGCGCGCTTCATCCTCGATGCGCGCGACGAGCGCGGCGTGACCGTGCTCATGATCGAGCACCACATGGACGTCATCACCGGCATCTGCGACCGCGTGATGGTGCTGTCCTACGGCGAGAGCATCGGCACCGGCGTGCCGTCGGAGGTGATCGCCGACCCGCGCGTGATCAAGGCCTACCTGGGGAGCGCGCATGGCGCGCACTGAGGCGGACGCCGCGCATCCCGGCGGCGACACCTGGGACCTGTCGCCCGACACGACGCTGATCCGCCTGCTCGCGGCGAACGCGCGCGCCTACCCGGCGCGCGCGGCGCTGCGCGAGAAGGACCGCGGCATCTGGCAGGAGTCCTCGTGGAGCGAGGTGCTGGAGAAGGTGCTCGCCTGCGCCGCCGGGCTCGAGAGCCTGGGCTTCGCCGCCGGCGACGCCATGCTGGTGATGGGCGACAACCGCGCCAACCTCTACCTCGGCATGCTCGCGGCCGGCGCGCTCGGCGGCTACGCGATGCCGCTGTACCCGGACGCCGTGCCCGACGAGGTGCGCCATTTCGCGACCGAGGTCGAGGCGCGCTTCGTGCTCGCCGAGGACCAGGAGCAGGTCGACAAGATCCTCGAGATGCGCGAATCCGGCGTCAGCGTCGGCACCGTGGTCTACGACGACCCGCGCGGGCTCGCGCGCTACGGCGCGGCCGGCCTGACCGCGTTCGCCGCCGTGGTGGCGGCCGGCCGGGCGCGGCTGGACGCGGACCCGGCGCTGCGCGAGGCGCTGATCGCGCGCGCGCAGCCCGACGGGCCGGCGGTGTTCGTGCACTCCTCGGGCACCACCGGCAAGCCCAAGGGCGTGGTGCTGAGCCACCGCAACCTGCTCGGCGGCGTGCGCAACGCCCACCGCGGCGGCGCCTTCGGCTTCGACGAGCACATCCTCGCCTACCTGCCGATGGCCTGGGTCGGCGACTTCGCGATGACCGTCGGCGCCGGCGTCGCGCTGCGCTTCACGATCAACATCCCCGAGCGCGCCGAGACCGTGCTCACGAACCTGCGCGAGATCGCGCCCACGTTCTACCTGGCGGCGCCGCGCAGCTGGGACAACATGCTGACGATGATCCAGGTGCGCATGGAGGACTCGACGCCGCTGAAGAAGCGCGTCTACGACTTCTTCATGGGCCTGGCCACGGCCGCGGAGCGGCGCAAGCTCAAGGGCGAGGCGCCGACCGCGCTCGAGCGCTGGCTGCGCCCGCTCGGCGAGCTGATGGTGTTCGGGCCGATCAAGGACCAGCTGGGCTTCACGCGCCTGGCGCACGCGTTCACCGGCGGCGAGGCGATCGGCGAGGACACCTTCGTCTTCTACCGCGCGCTCGGCGTGCAGCTGCGCCAGTTCTACGGCCAGACCGAGAGCAGCGCCTACACCGCGCTGCAGGACCCGGGCGAGGTGCGCCTGCACACCGTGGGCCGGCCGCTGCCGGGCGTCGAGCTGCGGATCAGCGACGACGGCGAGATCCTGGTGAAGTCCGACAGCGTCTTCGGCGGCTATTTCCGCAACGACGCGGCCACCCGCGGCACGCTCGAGGACGGCTGGCTGCACACCGGCGACGCCGGCTACCTCGAAGCCGACGGCCACCTCGTGGTGCTGGGCCGCCTGTCGGAGGTGGTGCGCACGCGCCAGGGCGAGCGCTACATCCCCAACTACATCGAGAACCGCATCAAGTTCAGCCCCTACGTCAAGGACGCGGCGGTGATCGGCGCCGGGCGCGACATGCTCACCGCGATCATCTGCATCGACCGCGAGCCGGTCGGGCACTGGGCCGAGCTGCGCGGCATCTCCTACATCTCCTACGCCGACCTGTCGCAGAAGCCCGAGGTGCAGGACCTGATCGCGGCGGCGATCCGGCGCGTCAACGAGGCGCTGCCCGCGCCGCTGCGCGTGACGCGCTTCGTCAACCTGCACAAGGAATTCGACCCCGACGACGGCGAGATCACGCGCACCCGCAAGCTGCGGCGCAACGTGGTCGAGGACGTGTACAAGCCGGTGATCGACGCCCTCTACGACGGCAGCGCGGCGGTCGTCATGAAGGCGGCGGTCCGGTACGAGACCGGCGAGACCGGCGTGATCGAGCGCACGCTCGCGGTGAAGGGGATCTAGGCGATGGACTGGACACTGTTCGCGGAACTCGCCGTCAACGGCGCGCTCTCGGGCCTGATGTACTCGCTGGTGGCGATGGGCATCGTGCTGATCTACAAGTCGTCGTCGGTGCCGAACCTGGCCCAGGGCGCGCTCACCATGCTGTCGGCCTACATCGTGCTCGCGATCGCGGGCGCGCTCAAGGCGCCGCTGTGGCTCGCGATCCCGCTGGCGATGGCCGTGATGTTCGGCATCGGCATGGGCATCGAGCGCGTCGCCCTGCGCCGCCTCGCCGGGCGCCCGATCATCATGATCCTGATGATGACCCTGGGGCTCGACATCTTCGTGCGCGCCGCGACGATGACGCTCTGGGGCGGCACCGCGCGCCCGCTGCCGCTCGGCATCAGCGACGCGCCGCTGTTCCTCGGGCCGCTGCTGCTCAACCGCGCCTACGTGGTCGGCGCCCTCGTCGCGCTCGTGCTGTTCGCGGTGTTCTTCTTCTTCTTCCGCACCCGGCGCGGCATCGTGCTGCGCGCGATCGCCGACGACTACACCGCCTCCTGGTCGGTCGGCATCTCGGTCGAGCGCGGCGTCGCGCTGTCGTGGGCGATGTCGTCGGTGGTCGCCACCGCCGCCGGCGTGCTCTGGGGATCGATCCAGGGCGTCGACCAGTCGCTGTCGCAGCTGCTGCTCAAGGGCATCGCGGTGGCGGTGCTGGGCGGCATGGACTCGGTCGGCGGCGCGATCCTCGCCGGCATCCTGCTCGGGGTGATCGAGAACACCGCGTCCGGCTTCCTCGACCCGCTCGTGGGCGGCGGCAGCCGCGACCTGGTGGTCGCCGCCATCCTGGTGCTCACCATCCTCGTCCGTCCGCACGGCCTGTTCGGGCGCGAGGACATCGAACGGATCTAAAGCAGACCGCCATGTTCCTGCGCCAGTCCGGCATCCACCACGCGAGCTACAGCGCCGACCGCGCGCTGTTCCCGATCCCGTTCGACCGCTGGGCCGTCGCCGTGCTGCTGGCCTTCGGGCTGGCGGCGCCCTGGCTCGTCAGCTCGCTCACGCTCTCGACCTACCTGCTGCCGTGGATCGTCTGGACCACCGCCGCGCTCGGCCTCAACCTGATCCTCGGCTGGGCCGGCCAGTTCCACTTCGGCTACGCCGCGATCATGGGCATCGGTGCCTACGCGACGGTGCACGGCACGCGCCACGGCATCCCGTTCGAGATCGCGATCGTGCTCGGCGGCCTCACCGCCGCCGCCATCGGCGTGGTGTTCTCGTTCACCGCGCTGCGCGTCAAGGGCCTGTACCTCGCGCTCTCCACCCTCGCGCTGCAGTTCTGCATGGACTGGGTGATCTCGCACGTGCCGGCGATCTCCGGCGGCACGCAGGCGACGCTGCAGGCGCCGCCGCTGAAGATCCTCGGCCAGGGCGTCTCCTCCGAGACCGGCTACTACTACCTCGCGCTCGCCTGGTGCCTGCTGGTCACGGTCTTCATGCTCAACCTGAAGCGCAGCTCGCTCGGGCGCGCGCTGGTGGCGGTGCGCGAGAAGGACTTCGCCGCGGCCGTGATCGGCGTCAACAGCTTCTACTACAAGCTCGTCGCCTTCGCGACCTCGTCGTTCATCGGCGGGGTGACCGGCGCGGTGCTGATCTTCAGCTTCTACCACGCGGTCACCCCCGAGCAGTTCGCGGTCAACGTCTCGATCGAGGTGCTGGCGATGGTCATCGTCGGCGGGCTCGCCTCGATCATCGGCAGCTTCTTCGGCGCCGCGTTCATCCTGCTGATGCCGGGCCTGATGAACGCGCTCATCACCTGGGTCTCGGCCCGGCTCGGCCTGGGCCTGAGCGTCGAGACCCTGGCCCACCTGCCGCACGCGGTCTACGGCGCGCTCATCATCGCCTTCCTGCTGGTCGAGCCGATGGGCCTGGGCAAGCTGTACAACAACGTGCGCAACTATCTCCTGGTGTGGCCGTTCGGCTACACCCGCAAGTAGGTCCCGCCATGAGCGACGCCGCCCCCAGCCTGCTGTCGATCAACAACGTCGAGGTCATCTACGACCACGTGTCGCTCGCGATCAAGGGCGTCTCGATCGAGGTGCCGCGCGGCGGCATGGTGGGCCTGCTCGGCGCCAACGGCGCCGGCAAGAGCACGCTGCTCAAGTCGGTGAGCGGGCTGCTCAAGACCGAGCGCGGCGAGGTCACGCGCGGCGAGGTCCGCTTCGACGGCCGCAACATCGACGCGCTCACGCCGCAGGAGCGGGTCGAGCTCGGCATCGTCCACGTGCTCGAGGGACGGCGCGTGTTCGAGCACCTGACGCCCGACGAGAACCTCGTCGCCGCCTCGGCCGTGCGCGGCGGCCGCGCCGACATGCTGCGCAACCGCGAGCGCGTCTACGGCTATTTCCCGCGGCTGCACGAGCGGCGCACCGCGCAGGCCGGCTACCTCTCCGGCGGCGAGCAGCAGATGCTCGCGATCGGGCGGGCGCTGATGACCCAGCCGCGCCTCCTGATGCTCGACGAGCCGAGCCTGGGGCTGGCGCCGTTCCTGGTGGCCGAGATCTTCGAGATCATCCGCCGCATCAACCGCGAGGAGCAGCTCTCGGTGCTGCTGGTCGAGCAGAACGCGATCGCGGCGCTCGAGGTGGTCTCGCACGGCTACCTGATCGAGAACGGGCGCATCGTCATGCACGACAGCTCCGAGGCGATGAAGAAGAACCCCGACATCCAGGAGTTCTACCTCGGCGGCGGCGCGGCGCGCGACTTCCACGGCATCAAGCACTACCGCCGCCGCAAGCGCTGGCTCACCTGACGCCATGACCACCCCTGCCGTTCAGCCCGATCCTCCGCCTGCGAATGCCGGCGTCGCCGCGCCGTGCGCTGCGGCCCGGCCCGGGCTCGGCGCGGCCATCCAGTCCGAATCACCGCTGCATCTGCACCACGTCGGGGACGCCTTCGTACGGCGCATCCCGCGGACGCCCCACCACCCCGTACGACCGAGGACATCGCCATGAAAACGAAGCTCTTCTCCGCTGCTGCCGGGCTCGGGCTCGCGCTCGCGGCCGCCGCGCCGGCCACTGCGCAGACGCCGATCAAGTTCGGCCTGTGCTACGACCTCTCCAAGGCCTACACCTTCATCACGCCGCAGGTGTCGCAGGCGGCACGCGACCTCGCCGCGCTGATGAACCTCAAGGGCGGCATCGAGGGCAACCCGATCGAGATCGTGGTCCAGGACCACGGCAACGAGCCGCAGCGCGGCATCGAGTGCTACGAGAAGCTCAAGCGCGAGGGCGTGATGGTCTTCGACATGCTCTCGACCCCGGTCTCGCGCGCGGTGCTGCCGCGCGTCATGAAGGACGGCAACATCCTCGCCCAGTCCTTCGTCGGGCGCGGCGACGCGGTCGACGGCGACGTCTTCAAGTGGGTGTTCCCGATCGGCCCGACCTACTGGGGCCAGGCCGCCAACAACATGCAGTACATCAAGACCAGGCACAACAACAGCCTCAAGGGCGTGAAGGTCGCGTTCATGTACATCGACTACCCGTTCGGCCAGGAGCCGATCGGGGTGCTCAAGACCATCGCGCAGCGCGAGGGCGCGGACCTGCAGCTGTTCCCGTTCCCGCTGCCCGGCAACGACCAGGCCTCGGCCTGGACCCAGGTGCGGCGCTTCAATCCGGACTGGATCATCATGTGGGCGTTCTCGAACATGCACGTGGTGGCCTCGCGCGAGATCAAGCGCAACGGCATCTCGCCCGAGAAGCTGATCGTGGTGAACTGGATCAACGAGACCGACATCGCCAACATCGGCCCCGAGGCCGCCAAGGGCATGAAGCGCGGCGTCAACGTGTTCTCGGGCCCCAATCACCCGATCATCCAGCAGATCCTCAAGGAGCTCTATGACAAGAACAAGGGTGCCGGCGACCGCAAGTTCACCAACGACACCTACTACAACAACGGCATCGCGATCTACTCCTCGCTGTTCGAGGGCGTGCGCCTGGCGATCCGCAACGAGAAGCTGCCGCTCACGCCCGACAAGATCCGCAAGGGCCTGGAGAGCATCACCAACTTCAACGCCAACGGCATGATCGCGCCGGTCACGGTGACGGCCAAGGACCACGGCGGCGGCGGCAAGACCCGCATCGAGATGTGGGACGGCGCCAAGTGGGTGCCGCAGACCGACTGGTTCGCGGGCTACCTCGACATCGTCAACGAGGTCGTCAAGGAGCAGTCGGCCGAGTTCCTGAAGTCCAACAAGTAGTCGCCGGCCGCCGCGGGGCCGGGTCGCCCCGGCCCCGCTTTTGGCCGCACCAGCCTAACTAACGATCGACATGGCCACACGGACGCGCGCGCCGCGCAGGCCCGGCGCCGATGCCCAGGCCGACGCCCGGGCGGAAACGCGCGAACGCGTGCTGCTCGAGGCGGCGCGCCTGTTCCGCCACCGCGGCTACGCCGCGACCACGCTGCGCGAGATCGCCGACGCCGCCGGCATCAAGGCCGGCAGCATCTACTACCACTTCGCCTCGAAGGAGGAGATCCTGGTCGAGGTGCTCGACAAGGGCATCCAGGTGATCTACGACCACGTGCGCGCGAGCGTCGAGGCGCTGCCTCCCGACGCCAGCTTCCGCGACCGCCTGTCGGCGGTGATCGAGGCCCACTTGTGGGGCCTGCTGCACCACGGCGACTTCACCTCGGCCAACATCCGCATCTACGGCCAGATCCCGGACAGCGCGAAGAAGCGCCACCGCGTGATCCGCCGCGACTACGCGGACTACTGGGACCGCCTGTTCGAATCGGCGCTGGCCGCCGGCCAGCTGCGGTCCGACACCAGCACCGCGGTCGTGCGCCTCTACGTGCTGGGCGCGCTCAACTGGACCGTCGAATGGTACAACCCGCAGCGCGGCAGCTTCGCCGAGTTCGTGCGCCAGATCACCACGATGGTGTTCGACGGCATCCTCGCCGACCGCACCGCGCATTGACGCGCAAACCTAACGCCTGTTAGATTGCACCCCGGGACGGGCGGCCATCCGGGCGCCCGCCCGCCGACAGCGAGCCCCTGCCATGCCTGAGCCCTCCCCACGCCCGGCCCTGTTCGCGCCGGGCGCCCATGCCGGCCGCCGCGTCGTCCTCGCCGGCGCCGACAACGCGATCGGGCGCGCGATCGCCCTGCGTCTCGGCAGCCTCGGCGCGCGCCTCGCGCTCGGCGGCGCCGACGCCGGAGCCCTCGCCGACTGCGCCGCCGCGCTGCGCGCCGCCGGCGCCGGCGCCCCCTGGACCGGGCCGGTGCAACTCGCGCACGCCGACGAGGCCGCGCGCTGGGTCGATGCCGCGTGGGCCGCGCTCGGCGGCTGCGACCTGCTGGTCAACGCCACCGCGCGGCGCGCGCCGGCGCGCGCGCTCGACATGCGCCTCGAGGACTGGCGCGCGGTGGTCGACACCAACTTCTCCGGCGCCTGGCACCTGGTGCTGCCGATGGCGCAGCGCTGGCGCGACAGCGCGGCGCCCGGCACCATCGTCAGCGTGATCGCGCCGTTCCAGCGCGGCATGCCGGGCGCCGCCAACGAGGGCGCGGCCGCCGCCGGCGTCCTGTACATGACCAAGACCATCGCCGTCGAGTGGGCCGCGTACCGCATCCGCGCCAACTGCGTGGCCGCCGGCGTCCTCGCCGGGAGCGAGAACCAGCCGTGGCCCCCGGGCGATGCGGCGGCGATCGCCGAGGCCAATCCGATGCGCCGCGCCGGCACGCTCGACGATGTCGCCGACGCCGTGGCCTTCCTCGGCAGCGACGCGGCCGGCTTCGTCACCGGCGACCTCCTCACCGTCGACGGCGGCGGCGTCCTGTGGGGCGAGACCTGGCCGGTCGCCAAGCCCGACTTCTTCAAGGTGCGCACATGAACACGCCGACCCGCCCGAAGTTCGGCCCGGCCGACGAGGCCCTGGCCACCATGCCCACCGTCTACCGCGACGGCCTGTTCGACGGCAAGGTCGTGCTGGTCTCGGGTGCCGGCAGCGGCATCGGCAAGGCGATCGCCTTCCTGTTCGCGCGCCTCGGCGCGACGCTCGCCATCTGCGGGCGCAAGCCGGAAAAGCTCGAGGACTGCGCCGAGAAGCTGCGCGCCCTGTCGGGCAAGCCCGTCAGCGTGCATCCGATGACCATCCGCGACCCGCTGATGGTCGATGCGATGCTGACCGAGGTGTGGCAGGCACATGGCGGCCTCGACGTGCTGGTCAACAACGCCGGCGGCCAGTTCGCCGCCAACGCCTTCGACATCTCGCCCAAGGGCTGGCACGCGGTGATCGACACCAACCTCAACGGCACCTGGTACATGATGCAGGGCGCGGCGCGGCGCTGGGTGGCCGAGGGCAGGCGCGGCGGCAACATCATCACCATCACCGCCGCCGTGGAACGGAGCCTGACGCAGATGACCCACACCACCGCCTCGCGCGGCGCGGTCAACATGCTCTCGCGCACCCTCGCGCTCGAATGGGCCGAGCACGGCATCCGCGTCAACTGCGTGGCGCCCGGCACGATCGAGAGCACGGGCTTCCACAACTACAACGAGTCGCACGTCGAGCACTTCGCGCTGGCCAATGCGATGCAGAAGACCGGCGACGTGCAGGACACGGCCGAGGCCGTGGTCTACCTCGCCGGCCCCTCGGGCAAGTACCTGACCGGGGTCACGCTGCCGGTCGAGGGCGGCCTCCTCTTGTGGGGCGAGTTCTGGCCGGCCGGGCGGCCGGCGTGGTTCGCGCCGCGCGGGCCGGCCTGATCCTCAGGCGCGCGTGCCCGGCCGCGGCCGGAACTTCGGCAGCGAGATCCGGTCGTCCTGCGGCTCGCAGACGAGTTCGACCTCCATCTCGAAGCGCACCGCCATCGGATCGCCGCCGGTGAGCGCGCTGATCATGCGCGGCCCTTCCTCGAGCTCGACCAGCAGCACGCAATAGGGCACGTCGCCGCGAAAGGCCGGGCCCGGCGCGCGGTGCACGACGCTGAACGCGTGCACCCGGCCGCGGCCGCTCGCGGGGCGGTGCTCGAGGTCCTCCGCGCCGCAGGCGCGGCACAGCGCCTGCTGGTAGAACTGCACCGCGCCGCAGGCGCGGCAGTGCTGCAGCAGGAGCCTGCCCTCGCGCAGGCCCTGCCAGTAGGCCCGGGTGTCCGCGTCGGGCACCGGCAGGGGCTTCCTGTGCGCGTCGGCCGGGTCGATCACAGCGTCGCCTCCGTGCCGAGGATGGTGGTGGCGTTGGTCGCGAAGCCCGCGCCCAGGCTGTGCACCAGGCCGACCTCGGCGCCGGGCACCTGGCGCGCGCCGCACTCGCCGCGCAGCTGCGTGACCACCTCGTGGAAATGGAACATCGAGCCCGGCATGCCGGGATGCGCGAATGACAGCATGCCGCCGTGGGTGTTGCACGGAATCGCGCCGCCGTGGGTGATCTGGCCGTCGGCCACGAACGGGCCGCCCTCGCCCTTGCGGCAGAAGCCGAGGTCCTCGAGCATCATGATGACCGTGCCGGTGAAGCAGTCGTAGATCCCGGCGACGTCGATGTCGGCGGGCGCGACGCCGGCCATCGCGCGCGCCAGCTCGCCCGAGCGCTTCGCGCCGGTCGTGGTGAGCGAGGGCATGAGGAAGATGTGCTCGTGGGTGTAGCACTCGCCGCCGCCGAGGATGTAGACGGCGCGCCGCCCGGCGATCGCCTTCGCGCGCGCGGCCGAGGTGACGATGAAGGCGGCGCCGCCGTCGGAGATCAGCGAGCAGTCGAGCTTGTGGTACGGCGTGGTCACCCAGCCGGAGTTCAGCACGTCCGCGACGGTGATCGGCGCGGTCATCTGCGCGCCCGGCGTGGCGAGCGCGTGCCTGCGGTGGATCACCGCGACCTCGGCCAGCTGCTCGGGCGTGGTGCCGAACTCGTGCATGTGGCGGTGCGCGGTCATCGCGAAGGTGTTGGCGACCGGGATGCCGAACGGCATCTCGTATTGCTGGTCGCGCGATTCGCTCAGGGAGCGCAGCGCGAGGTCGGGCGTGAGCCCCGTGAGCAGGCTGTCGGCACCGAGCACCAGCACATTGCGCGCGAGCCCGGTGGCGATGGCGGCGGCGGCGATGTTGAACATCGTCGCCGCGGTCGCGCCCGACACCTGCAGCGTGTTGGAGAACGTCGGCGCAATGCCGAAGTACTCGGAAAAGGCGACGCTGAACCGGTGGAACGGCGAGGCGAAGGCGTGGCTCGCGAGCACGCCGTCGAGGTCCGACTTGTCCATGCCGGCGTCGGCCAGCGCGCGCTGCGCCGCCAGGGCAGCGAGCGCCAGCGGGCTCTTGCCGGGCACGCGGCCGGTCGGCGAGATGCCGGCGCCGACGACGGCCGCCTTGCCGCGCAGGGTGGCGTCGTCGTTCATCCCCGGTCAAACCCGTGGAACGTGGTGAACGCCTCGACCGGCTCGCGCTCGGTGGCAAAGGCGTTCTCGGGCGCGGCCGGGTCCTCATGCCCCAGCGCGACCGCGCAGACGAGCAGTTCGTGCTCGGTCAGCGGCAGGTGGCGCCGCACGATGCCGTGGAACCAGGCGAAGGCGGCCTGGGCGCAGGTGGCGAGGCCCTGCCCGCGCGCGGCGACCAGGATGTTCTGCAGGAACATGCCGGTGTCCATGTAGCTGCCGGTGTTCAGGCGCCGGTCCATGGTCACGAAGATGCCGACCGGCGCGTCGAACAGCACGTAGTTGCGCAGCATCTGGCGCTCGCGGGCGGCAATGTCGTCGCGCGCGATGCCGAGCGCGGCGTAGAGGCCGAAGCCGGTCTTGCGGCGCCGCCCGATGTAGGGCTCGACCCAGGTCTCCGGGTAATAGCCGTACTCGGGCACGTGGGCGTCCGGTTCGTCGCGCGCTGCCTGCAGGATTTCCGCGCACAGGGCCGCGCGCGCCGCGCCGGCGACCACGTGGGCACGCCAGGGCTGCACGTTGTGGCCGCTGGGCGCGCGCGCCGCCACCCCGAGGATATGGTGGACGACCGCGCGCGGCACCGGCGTGGGCAGGAAGCGCCGCACGGACTTGCGGCTGGTGATGGCATCGTCGACGTGCATGGAGTTCCCCCGGGCGAAGGGCGCGCACCGCGGCGCCGGCGCGGCCGCATCGCCGCGCTTTACGCCTGCCCTAGTCGTGGATTAATCTTAACCGATGTCTACCAAACGTCCGTTCGACTGGCTGCCCGATCCTGCCCTGGTGGCGGCATCCAACCTCACGGCCTTCCTGCGGCGCGTCGGCGCGCCCGATCTGGAGGCCCTGAGCCGGCGCGCCGACGCCGACCCGGCCTGGCTGATGCAGGAGGTGCTCGCGTTCGGCGATTTCCGCTTCACCACGCCGCCGGAGCGCATGCTCGACACGAGCGGCGGCATCGAATGGGCGCGCTGGTGCGTCGGCGGCACCACCAACCTGGTGCTCAACTGCCTCGACCGGCACCGCGACACGCCGGTCTGGGACCGGACCTTCCTGGTGTGGGAGGGCGAGCGCGACCGGCGCACGCGCAGCCTCAGCTACCGCGAGTTCGATGCCGCCGTGTGCCGCCTCGCCGCCGCGCTCGCGAGCCTCGGCGTCGGTCGCGGCGACCGCGTCGGCCTGTTCATGCCCAACCTGCCGGAGACCTTCGTCGCCTTCTTCGCGGTGCTGAAGATCGGCGCGATCCTGATGCCGCTGTTCTCCGGCTTCGGACCGGCGCCGCTCGCCGCACGCCTGGCCGACGGCGAAGCCAAGGTGGTGCTGACCGTCGACGGCGCCTGGCGCCGCGGCAGCGCCGCGCCGATGAAGGCGCTGGTCGACGAGGCCCTGGCGCAGGCACCGAGCGTGGAGCACGTGGTGGTGCTCGCCGCCGTCGGCGCCGGCGTCGCCTGCCCGATGACGCCGGGGCGCGACCACGACTGGGACGCGCTCGTCGCCGGCCGGCCGGACGCGTTCCCGACCGCCACCATGGACGCCGAGGCGCCCGCGGTGCTGCTCTACACCTCCGGCACCACCGGGCGCCCCAAGGGCTGCATCTGGACCCACGTCGGCTTCCTCGGCTCGATGGTGCTGCGCGACATGCACATCTGCTGCGACTTCAAGCCGCAGGACCGCTTCTTCTTCATGAGCGACATGGGCTGGATGGTCGGCGCGATGTGCGCCTGCATCCCGAGCTATTTCGGCGCCTCCCTGCTGGTGGTCGAGGGCGCGCCCGACTACCCCGAGACCGACCGCTACTGGCGCGTGGTGGCGCAGCATCGCGTCACCTATCTCGGCATCGCCCCGACGCTGATCCGCGGCCTGATGCGCTACGGCGACGCGGAGGTCGCGCGCCACGACCTGTCGGCGCTGCGCATCACCTGCTCCGGCGGCGAGGCCTGGACCGAGGCGCCGTGGCGCTGGTTCTTCCGCCACGTCTGCCGCGAGCGCGTGCCCTTCCTCAACATCGTCGGCGGCACCGAGGTCGGCGGCTGCAACATGATGGGCACCGTGCACCATCCGCTGCGCCCGGGCTCGTTCGGGCTCGCCTGCCTCGGCGGCGGCGTCGACATCGTCGACGAGTCCGGTGCGAGCGCCGGCCCGGGCCAGGTCGGCGAGCTGGTGCTGCGCCATCCGAACATCGGCATGACCAAGGGTGTCTGGCGCGACGATGCGCGCTACCTCGAGACCTACTGGCGCACCCTGCCGGGCGTCTGGGTGCACGGCGACTTCGCCATGCGCGACGAGGACGGCCTCTACTACGTGCTCGGGCGCAGCGACGACACCATCAAGGTCTCGGGCAAGCGCGTCGGCCCGGCCGAGATCGAGACCCTGCTGACCGGCACCGGGTCGGTCTCCGAGGCCGCCGTGGTCGGCGTCGCCGATCCGGTCAAGGGCGCGGCGATCGTCTGCTTCTGCGTGCCCATGCCCGGGGTCGCGGCCGACGCGCGCCTCGCCGCCGCGCTGTCGGCCGCCGTCGTCGCCGGCATGGGCGCCTCGTACCGGCCGCGCGAGGTGGTGCTGGTCGACGACCTGCCGAAGACGCGCAACATGAAGGTGATGCGGCGCGTCGTGCGCGCGCTGTACCAGGGGCAGGACGCCGGCGACCTGTCCTCGCTGGTGAACCCCGAGGCGGTCGACGCCCTGCGCAGTCGCCTAACGCTTGTAAGGTAGAATCGGTCACGGCAAACATCCGCGCCGCCGCACGCCACCTCCGCCTGCCGCGCCCGCCTGCCGCTCCCGACCATTCCCAGGCCTGCCCTGCCCTCTCCGCCCACCTGCCCTGCCGGAACCGCCGCCATGACCTCCTCCCGCGCCCACACCTTCGGGCTCAGCGAAGACGACCGCGCCGTGCTCGAGGCGGCGGACCGCTTCGCGCGCCAGGAACTCGCGCCGCTCGCGCGCCGCATGGACGACGAGGAATGGTGGCCCGAGGACGTGTTCCGGCGCATCGGCAGCGCCGGCTTCATGGGCGTCACCGTGCCGGCCGAATTCGGCGGCGCCGGCATGGACCTGTTCGCCTCGGGACTGGTCGGGCAGGCGTTCGCGCGCTGGAATCCGGCGGTGGCGCTGTCGTGGATCGCGCACGACAACCTGTGCGTGAACAACATCTTCCGCAACGCCAGCGCGGCGCAGAAGGCGCGCTACCTGCCGGGCCTGTGCAACGGCACCCTGACCGGCGCGCTCGGGCTCACCGAGCCCGGCGCGGGCTCCGACGCGATGGGCAGCATGCGCACCACCGCGCGCCGCGACGGCGACCACTACGTGCTCAACGGCACCAAGATCTACATCACCAACGGCCCGGTGGCCGACGTGCTGCTCGTCTATGCCAAGACCGCGCCCGAGCGCGGCGCCAAGGGCATCTCGGCGTTCATCGTCGAGAAGGACGCGCCCGGCTTCCGCGTCGCGCAGAAGCTGGTCAAGATGGGCTTCCGCGGCAGCGCCACCGGCGAGCTGGTGTTCGACGACTGCCGGATTCCCGCCGCCAACCTGGTCGGCGAGGAGAACGCGGGCGTGCGCGTCGTGATGAGCGGGCTCGATCTCGAGCGCGCGACCGTGGCCTCGCTGTGCGTGGGCATCGCCGAGCGCGCCTTCGCGCTCGCGCTGGACTACGCGAAGACGCGCGAGCAGTTCGGCCGGCCGATCGGCAGCTTCCAGATGGTGCAGGCCAAGCTGGCCGACATGTACACCTGGATCGAGGCGATGAAGACGCTCGCCTGGCGCACGCTGGCCGAGGTCAACGACCTCGAGATCGGCGGCGGCGGGCGCGGCGAGGCGCACAAGATCACCGCCGCCTCGATCCTCTACGCGGGCGAGATGAGCAACCGCGTGCTCAACGAGGCGATCCAGATCCACGGCGGCTCCGGCTACATCTGGGAATCGGAGATCAACCGCCTGTTCCGCTGCATCAAGCTCCTCGAGATCGGCGCCGGCACCTCGGAGGTGCGGCGCGTGATCATCGCCGAGGAGCTGTTGCGGTCCTAGCCGGCGCCCGCGCGCGGTCCGGCGCGGCCCAACATCGAGAAGGAGTCATCATGCGGGGCTTGAAGGACAAGGTGGTCATCGTCACCGGCGGCGCCGGCGGCATCGGCAGCGCGGTGTGCGAGCGCTTCGCCGCCGAGGGCGCGCGGGTCGCGGTCTACGACCTGAAGGGCGACGCCGCCGCGGCGCTGGCGGCGAAGCTCGGCGCCGGCGGCGCCAGGGCCGCGGGCTACGCGGTCGACATCACCGACGCCGCCGCGGTCGAGGCCGCGGTCGCGCGGACCGAGGCCGAGCTCGGACCGGTCGACGTGCTGATCAACAACGCCGGCTGGGACGTCGGCGCGCGCTTCCTCGACCTCGACCCCGCGCTGTGGCAGAAGATCATCGCGATCAACCTGGTCGGCCCGCTCAACATGCACCGCGCGGTCCTCAAGGGCATGAGCGCGCGCGGCAGCGGGCGCGTGGTCAACATCGCCTCCGACGCCGGCCGCGTCGGCTCCTCGGGCGAGGCGGTGTACTCGGCCTGCAAGGGCGGCATCATCTCGTTCTCCAAGACGATGGCGCGCGAACTCGCGCGCAAGCGCATCAACGTCAACGTCGTCTGCCCGGGCCCGACCGAGACCAACCTGTTCCGCGAATTCGCCGGCGACAGCGAGTCCGGCGCCAAGCTGGTCGCGGCGCTCACCAAGGCGATTCCGTTCGGCCGCGTCGGCCAGCCGGTCGACCTCGCCGGCGCGATCTGCTTCTTCGCCAGCGACGACGCCGCCTTCATCACCGGCCAGGTGCTCTCGGTGTCCGGCGGCCTCACGATGGCCGGCTGAGCCCCCTCCCCAATCCCTCCGCAGGCGCACACCATGAACTACAAGGACATCCTCTACAGCGAAGCCGACGGCGTCGCCACCATCACGATCAACCGCCCCAAGGTCTACAACGCCTTCAATGCCAACACCGCCGAGGAGCTGATCCACGCCTTCGGCCGCGCCGGCTGGAACAAGGAGGTCGGCGTGGTGGTGCTCACCGGCGCCGGCGACAAGGCCTTCTGCACCGGCGGCGACCAGTCGGCCGACGCGCACGGCGGCACCAGCGACGGCAGCTACGGCGGCCGCGGCACCATCGGCCTGCCGGTCGAGGAACTGCAGAGCATCATCCGCGACATCCCCAAGCCGGTGATCGCGCGCGTCAACGGCTTCGCCATCGGCGGCGGCAACGTGCTGGTCACCATCTGCGACCTGGCGATCGCCTCCGACCGCGCGCAGATGGGCCAGGTCGGCCCGAAGGTCGGATCGGTCGATCCCGGCTTCGGCACCGCCCTGCTCGCGCGCGTGGTCGGCGAGAAGAAGGCGCGCGAGATCTGGTACCTGTGCCGGCGCTACACCGCCCAGGAAGCGCTCGCGATGGGCCTGGTCAACGCGGTGGTGCCGCACGACCAGCTCGACGCCGAGGTGAAGAAGTGGTGCGACGAGATCCTGGCGATGAGCCCGACCGCGATCGCGATCGCCAAGCGCTCGTTCAACGTCGACACCGAGATGATCCGCGGCGTGTCCTCCTTCGCGATGCAGGCGCTCAAGCTCTACTACGACACCGAGGAGTCCAAGGAGGGCGGGCGCGCGTTCCGCGAGAAGCGCAAGCCGGATTTCCGCAAGCATGCCAAGTAGGCCGCGGGCGCGCCCGGCCCGGGCGATGAGGCACCGGCGATGAGCCCGACGCCCCCGCGCTGGCCGTTCGACGCGGTGCTCGTCGCCAACCGCGGCGAGATCGCGTTGCGCGTGCTCCGCACCGTGCGCGCGCTGGGGCTGCGCGGCCTCGTCGTCCACCACGCGGCCGACCGCGACGCGCCGGCGACGCGCTTCGCCGACGCCGCGCTCGAGATCACCGGGCCGACGCCGGTGGCGGCCTACCTCGACGGCGCGCAGATCATCGCCGCGGCCCGGTCCCTGGGCGCCGGCGCGATCCACCCCGGCTACGGCTTCCTGTCCGAGAACGCCGCCTTCGCGCGCGCGGTGGGCGAGGCCGGCATGGTCTTCGTCGGCCCGACGCCGGAAGCGATCGACCTGATGGGCGACAAGGTGCGCGCGCGCAATTTCGCGCGCGACGGCGGCTTTCCGGTGGCGCCGTCGGCGATCGAGGACGACGACCCGCGGACCTTCGCCGCGCGCGCGCGCGCGGTCGGCTTTCCGCTGCTGATCAAGCCGGCCGCCGGCGGCGGCGGCAAGGGCATGCGCATCGTGCGCGACCCGGCCGCGCTCGACGCCGAGATCGAGCGCGCGCGCAGCGAGGGCGCGCGCTACTTCGGCGACGGGCGGCTCTACGTCGAGCGCTACGTCGAGAACCCGCGCCACATCGAGGTGCAGGTGCTCGGCGACGCGCACGGCAACGTCGTCCACGTGTACGAGCGCGAATGCTCGGTGCAGCGGCGCTTCCAGAAGATCGTCGAGGAGTCGCCGTCGCCGGCGCTCGACGCGGCCACGCGCGCGCGCATCTGCGAGGCGGCGGCCGGCATCGCCCGCAAGGCCGGATACCGCAACGCCGGCACGGTCGAATTCATCTACGGCGGCGGCGCGTTCTACTTCCTCGAGATGAACACCCGGCTGCAGGTCGAGCATCCGGTGACCGAGATGGTCACCGGCCTCGACCTGGTGCGCGAGCAGCTCGCGATCGCGGCCGGCGAACCGCTGCGCTTCGCGCAGGGGGACATCGCCACCCGCGGCCACGCGTTCGAGTTCCGCATCTACGCCGAGGATCCGGCGCGCGGCTTCGTGCCGACCACCGGCCCGGTGCTGGGCCTGCGCCTGCCGCAGGACGTGCGCGTCGACAGCGGCATCCGCGAGGGCATGCGCGTGACCGCCGCGTTCGATCCGATGCTGGCCAAGGTGATCGTCGGCGGCGCCACGCGCGCCGAGGCGATCGCGCGGGCGCGCGCGGCGCTCGCCGGCTTCTCGCTCCTGGGCTGCCGCACCAACACGGCCTTCCTGCGGCGGCTGGTCGACCATCCGGCCTTCGTCGCCGGCGACATCCACACCGGATTCCTCGACGCGCACCCGGAGGTGGCGGCCGACCCGCCGCTCTCCGACGACCTCAAGCTCAAGCTGATCGCCGCGGCGGCGCTCGCGCACCGCCCGCTGAAGGACGCCGCCGACGCCGTGCCCGACCTGCACGCCGCCATCGGCGCCTGGCGCAACTGAACGGGCCGCCCGCCATGCACCTCGACACCCTGTCCCTCGACGGCGAAGCGCACGAAGTCTGGGTCGAGCGCGCGCCCGGCGGCTACCGCGTGCACGCCGGCGCCGCCGCGCTCGTCGCCCGGCTCGACCGCATCACCGACGGCGGCCCGCGGCACCACCGCCTGTCGACCGAACGGGGCGACGCGGACGTGCTCGTCGCCATCGACGGCGACCGCATCTTCGTCCACCTCGACGGCGCCGACTACGAACTCGCCCACCTGCCGGTGCTCGAACGGCTCGCCCACGCCGGCCACGGCGCGGCCGACGACCAGATCCGCGCCCCGATGCCCGGCACGGTGATCTCGGTGAACGCCGCGCCGGGGCAGTCCGTCACGCGCGGCCAGGGGCTGCTGGTGATGGAGAGCATGAAGCTCGAGACCACGGTGAGCGCGCCGCGCGACGGCGTGCTCAAGGCGATCCACGTCGGCACCGGCCAGACCTTCGACCGCGACGCGCTGCTCGTCGAGTTCGAGCCGGCGGGAGGCGCGCCGTGAAGCGCATCGAGTCGCGCCTGGACACGGGCTCGGCCGAGTTCCAGGCCAACCTCGCGCACAACCGCACGCTCGCGGCCGACCTGCACGAGCGCCAGCGCGCCGCGCGCCACGACCGCCCGGCGCGCGACATCGAGCGCCTCCGGCGCCAGGACAAGCTGCTGGTGCGCGAGCGCCTCGAGCGCCTGCTCGACCCCGGCACGCCCTTCCTCGAGCTCTCGACGCTGGCGGCCAACATGGAGTACGACGGCGAGGTGCCGGGCGCGGCGATCGTCAGCGGCATCGGCATCGTCAGCGGCCTCGAGGTGATGGTCATCGCCGGAGACGCCAGCGTCAAGGGCGGGGCCTGGTATCCGCTGTCGATCAAGAAGATCGTGCGCGCGATGGACATCGCCATCGAGAACCGGCTGCCGGTGGTGCACCTGTGCGACAGCGCCGGCGGCTTCCTGCCGCTGCAGTCGACCCTGTTCGCCGACCGCCACTACGCGGGGCGCATCTTCCGCAACCAGTCGATCCTCTCCAAGCTCGGCGTGCCGCAGGTCGCGGTGGTGCTGGGCCACTGCACCGCCGGCGGCGCCTACGTGCCGGCCCTGTCGGACTACAACGTCATCGTGCGCGGCACCGGCGCGATCTTCCTCGGCGGCCCGCCGCTGGTCAAGGCCGCCACCGGCGAGGAGGTCACGGTCGACGAGCTCGGCGGCGCCGACATGCACACGCGCGTCTCCGGCACCGCCGACTATCCGGCCGCCAACGAGGACGAGGCGATCGCGATCGCGCGCGACATCGTCGCGCAGTGGCGCCGGCCGCAGAAGACCGCGATCGAGCGCGTCGCGCCCGAACCGCCCTACTACGACCCGCAGGAGCTCTACGGCATCATCCCGCGCGACATCAAGGTGCAGTTCGACATGCGCGAGGTCATCGCGCGCATGGTCGACGGCAGCCGCTTCCACGAGTACCAGCCCGGCTACGGCACCACCCTGGTGTGCGGCTTCGCGCACCTGTGGGGCTACCGGATCGGCATCCTCGCCAACAACGGCGTGCTGTTCAACGACAGCAGCCTGAAGGGCGCGCACTTCATGCAGTTGTGCAACCAGAACCGCACGCCGATGCTGTTCCTGCAGAACATCACCGGCTACATGGTGGGCCGCGAGTACGAGCGCCGCGGCATCACCAAGGACGGCGCCAAGATGATCATGGCCGTCTCCGGCTCGGAGGTGCCCAAGTTCACCGTGATCTGCAACGGCTCCTTCGGCGCCGGCAACTACGGCATGGCCGGGCGCGCGTTCGACCCGCGCTTCCTCTACATGTGGCCGCAGAGCCAGATCTCGGTGATGGGCGCCGACCAGGCCGCCAACGTGCTCACCGACATCAAGGTGCGCCAGCTCGCGCGCCTCGGCCAGGCGCTCACCCCGGAGCAGATCGCCGCGATCCGCGAGCCGGTGATCGAGGACTACCGGCGCGAGTCCTCCGCCTGGTACTCGACCTCGCAGCTGTGGGACGATGGCGTGCTCGACCCGGTCGACACCCGCAACGCGCTGGCGATGAGCCTGTCGGCGGCGCTCAATGCGCCGATCGGCGACCCGCACTACGGCGTGTTCCGCATGTGAGCGCCCCGCGCGCGGCGGCGCAGAACCAACGAGGAGGCATCGCATGAACGACGAACTGCTCTACGAGGTCAGGGACGGCATCGCCGTCATCACGATCAACCGCCCGCAGCGGCGCAACGCGCTCTCGCGCCTGGTGCGCGAGGGCTTCTTCGGCGCCTGGGAGCGCTTCAACGCCGACGCGTCGGCCAAGGTGGCGATCGTCACCGGCGCGGGCGAGAACTTCTGCGCCGGCATGGACCTGGTCGAGGCCGCCGACACCGCGCTCCGGATCCCGCCGTCCGGCTTCCTGCCGGTGCTGGGCGACAACCTCGAGGTGCCCAAGCCGACCATCGCCGCGGTCGCCGGCTACGCCTACGCGGGCGGCTTCCTGCTCGCGCAGATGTGCGACCTGTGCGTCGCCGACGAGACCGCGCGCTTCGCCATCACCGAGGTCAAGGTCGGGCGCGGCGTGCCCTGGGCGACGCCGCTGATCCACATGCTGCCGCAGCGCATCGTGCTCGAGCTCACCATGACCGGCGACCCGCTGACCGCGCAGCGCGCCTACGAGCTGGGCCTGGTCAACCGCCTCGTGCCCAGGGGCCAGGCGCTCGAGGGCGCGGTCGCGCTCGCGCGGCGCCTGATCGAGAACGCGCCGCTCACCGTGCGCGCCGCCAAGGAGATCGTGCGCCTGTCCACCGAGATGGGGCGCACCGCGGCGCTGCGCGCGGCGCGCCACGCGTTCGACCAGGTGTACCTGAGCGAGGATGCGCAGGAGGGGCCGCGCGCGTTCCGCGAGAAGCGCAAGCCGGTCTGGCAGGGGCGGTAGGCGCGCGCCGCGGCCGCGCCGGGCCGCCGGCGCAAGTGATAACTTACGGCATCGCGTCCGCGGACGCCCACGGAGCCACGCATGGCCGACACCACCTACGAGCTCGCCCCCGAGTGGGCCCACGTCCAGTTCAAGGAAACCGCGCAGTTCACCGAGGTCTACGGCTTCTCGGGCAGCCAGGGCATGGTCAACCTCGAGGGGCTGCGGCTGCTGCCGCGCGGCAAGCCGTCGAAGACGCTGGCCGTGTACATGCACCCGAGCTCGACCCTGCAGCTGCTGCCGATGCCGCAGGCGATGGCGCGCCACGGCGTCCACGTGCTGTGCGCCGGCAGCCGCTACGTCAAGAACGACACGCCGCTGATCATGGAGAAGGTGGTGACCGACCTCGGCGCCTACATCCGCCACGCGCGCGAGGTGTGGGGCTACGAGAAGATCGTGCTGTGCGGCTGGTCGGGCGGCGGCTCGCTCTCGCTGTTCTACCAGTCGCAGGCCGAGAAGCCGACCATCAAGCAGACGCCGGCCGGTGATCCGATCGACCTCGCCGCCGCCGGGCTGATCCCGGCCGACGCGATGATCTTCCAGGCCGCGCACCTGTCGCGCGCGCTGATGCTGGACGAGTGGATCGACCCGTCGGTGATCGACGAGGCCGATCCCGACACGCGCGACCTCGAACTGGACATCTACAACCCGGCCTGCCCCAACCAGCCGCCGTACACCGCCGAGTTCATCGCGCGCTTCCGCGCGGCGCAGCAGGCGCGCATGCGCCGCCGCACCGCCTGGGTCAAGGAGACGCTGGAGAAGCTCAAGCGCCGCGGCGGCCACGAACTCGAGCGCGGCTTCGTCACCTACCGCACGATGGCGGACCTGCGCTTCATGGACCCGGCCGTCGACCCCAACGACCGCAGGCCGCGCTGGTGCTACCTCGGCCATCCGGAGACGGCCAACACCGGGCCGGTGGGCATCGCGCGCTTCTCCACCCTGCGCGCCTGGCTCTCGCAGTGGTCGGCCGAGGACACCAACGCGCACGGCCCGCGGAGCGCGAAGTCGATCACCGTGCCGCTGCTCGCGATCGAGAACTCCGCCGACGACGCGGTGCCGCAGCCGCACACGCGCATCGTCCACGACGCCGCCGCCAGCCTTGACAAGACCATGCACGTGATCAAGGGCGCGACCCACTACTACCAGGGCCAGCCGGACCTGCTCAAGGAGGCGCTCGACACCTGCATCGGCTGGATGCGCACGAAGGGGCTGGCCGACTGAGCCGCCCGCGATCGCGACGGGTGTGCCGGGCCGCGCGTCCGCACGCATGACCTCGGCCCACCCCACCGGCGCCGCGCCGCCAGGCGGCTTTCCGCTGTGGCCCCTGATCGCCACCATGGGGGTGCAGACGCTCGCCACCATGGCCGCCTACACCGTGCCGGTGCTCGCGCCGGTGATCGCCAGGGACCTCGGCGTCGACGGCGCGCTCTCGGGGTACTTCGTCTCGGTGGTGTACGGCGCCGGCATCGTCTCCTCGCTCTTCGCCGCCGGCGTCATCCATCGCCTCGGCGCGGTGCGGGTCGGGCAGATCGTGCTGCTGGCCACGCTGGCCATGCAGTGCAGCGCCGCCGTCGGCGCCGGGGTCGCGATGCTGGCCCTGAGCGCGCTCCTCCTCGGCAGCGCCTACGGCGCGCCGGCACCCGCCAGCACCCACCTGCTGGTGCCGCGCACCCCGCATGCGGTCATGAACCTGGTGCTGTCGGTGCGCCAGATCGGCGTGCCCCTCGGCGGCATGCTCGCGGCGCTGCTGGTGCCGCCGCTCGCGCTGCGCGTCGGCTGGCAGACCGCCCTCCTGATCGAGGCGATCCCGGTGGTGCTGCTGCTGGTGCTGCTCGAAGGCCCGCGGCGCCGCTGGGATGCCGGGGCATCGGGCGCGCCGCTGCGGGCCCACAGCGGCCCGCGCCAGGTGCTGGGCATGCTGCGCGGCCATCCCGAACTGCAGCGCCTGTCGCTTGCCTGCGTGGTCTATTCCGGGCTGCAGCTGTGCTTCGTCGCCTTCACCACCGTCCACCTCACCACGCGCGCCGGCTTCGACGTGGTCGCGGCCGGCCAGGCGCTGGCGGTGTTCCAGGTGAGCGGCGTGCTGACGCGCCCGGTCTGGGGCTGGATCGCCGACAACCGCGTGCCGGCGCGCGTGCTCCTGTCCGCGCAGGGCCTGGTGATGTGCGTCGCCGCCGTGCTGGCCGGACAGTTCGGTGCCGGCTGGCCGCTCGCGGCCGTGCTGGCGGTATGCGCACTGGCCGGGTCGACCGCCAGCGGCTACACCGGCATCGCCTACGCGGAATATGCGCGCCTCGGCGGCGAGCGCCGCACCGAGGCCACCGGGCTGGGCTCGGCCGCGATGTTCACCGGCGTGCTGCTGCTGCCCTCGCTCGCCGCGCTCCTGGTCACCTCGACCGGCAGCTATGGCGTCGCCTATGGCGTGATGGGCGCGGCCGCGGCGGCCGCGGGGCTGCTGATGACGGCCGGCCCGCGCCCGCGGGCGCATTGAGAGTGCCTGCGGCACTTTGCCGACGGCAGCGAGCGATCTGGTGTCGCCCTCGCCGCGGCCATGCTATCTTCAAACCCGAGACACACCGCGACGTCGGCGCTGCGCGCCGCACTACTGGGGAGGACGCCGGCCATGCCTAGCACGACCTGCCTGATACGCACCCTGCTGCTGACCCTCGGCCTGGCATCGACGCCTCCTCTCGCCTGCGCCGCCGACGACTACCCTGCGCGGCCGATCCGGATGGTGGTCGGCTTCGCCGCAGGCGGCGCGACCGACCTCTTCGCCCGCATCATCGGCCAGAAGCTCGCCGACCGCCTCGGGCAGCAGGTCAACGTGGACAACCGAACCGGCGCCGGCGGCAGCCTCGGCACCGACATCGTCGCCAAGGCGCCGCCTGACGGCTACACGCTGCTCATGGTGTCGGCGTCGCACGCGATCAACCTCTCGCTGTACAAGTCCCTGCCGTTCGATCCCGTGGCCGATTTCGATCCGATCTGCACGGCGGTCGCCACCAGCAACGTGCTCGCGGTCCACCCGTCGCTGCCGGCCAGCACCCTGGCCGAGTTCCTCGCGCTCGCACGCGCCAAGCCCGGCGGCATCAACCTGGCTTCGGCAGGCACCGGGTCGTCGAGCCACCTGGCCGGCGAATTGTTCAAGAGCATGGCCGGCATCACCCTGGTGCACGTCCCCTACAAGGGCACCGCCGATGCGCTGCGCGACCTGCTCTCGGGCCAGGTGCAGGCCACCGTCGACGCCCTGCCGGCACTTTTGCCGCACATCAACCGCGGCACGCTGCGCGCGCTCGGCGTCGGCGACGCCAGACGCATCGCGCTCCTGCCCAACGTGCCCACCATCGCCGAGGGCGGTGTGCCGGGGTACGAGGTCTTCGCCTGGACCGGCGTGGTGGCGCCCGCGAAGACGCCGCGCCCGGTCATCGACAAGCT
>JAEUOS010000014.1 GCA_016790695.1 Burkholderiales bacterium | reverse complement strand
GGCGCGCGGCAAGCAGCGGCAGGAGGTCGCGCGCGCAGGCCTGCACCACCGCGAGCCGTTCGGCCTCGGAACGCGTGCGGAAGGTCACGCCGATCAGCTTCAGGCGCTTCAGCCACAGCGCATCGAGGTCGATGCGCGATTCGGACGAGCCGAGCCGTCCGATGTTGACCAGCCGGCCCTGCACCGCCAGCGACTTGAGGTTGGCCTCGAACACGGTGCCGCCCACCGAGTCGATGATCACGTCGACGCCGCGTCCGCCGGTGGCCGCCGTCACCGCGCCCACCTGGTCCTCGCGCGAGACGTCGATCGCGCGCGTGACCCCGTACGCGGCCAGCCGCGCGGCCTTGTCGGCCGAGCGGGTGGTCGCCAGCACCGCGCCGGCGCCGGACAGGGCGGCGATCTGGATGGCGGCCAGGCCGATGCCGCTCGAGGCGGCATTGACCAGCACGGTCTCGCCGGCGCGCAGCTGGCCGTTGGTGATCAGCGCGTCGTGGGCGGTCATGAACACGTTGGGAAAGGCCGCGGCCTCGAGCCAGGTCAGCCCGCGCGGCGCGGCCATCAGCGCCAGCGGGTCGGCCACGACGTATTCGGCCTGTCCGCCGGCACCGTGTCCCATGACGTTGTCGCCGGCGCGCCAGGCGCTGACGCCGGCGCCGACCGCGGCCACGGTGCCGGCGAACTCGACCCCGGCGGGAAGCGGCGCGCCGGTCCGGTAGCGACGGGCCTGGGTGATCTCGCCGCGATTCAGGCCGGCGGCACGGACGCGCACCAGCACCTGCCCGGCGCCGGCGACCGGCGTCGGCACCTCGCGCACTTCGACCCGGCCGCCGTCGGCGGCGGCGACAACCTGGGCTGCCTGCATGTGGGACCTCCTCGATTGCGTGGACGGGACGCGCCGCGCGGCTGCCGCACGGATTTCCCGAGCCGTCACTGTAGCACCGCAAATAATTTTTGTCGACAATAATTGTGTTTTGGCGTACAGTCGCGCCGTGGCCATCCCGGCCAGCACCGCCGCGGCGCGCGCGCCCGCCCACCCTCACGACCACCTCCATCCCATCGACCAAGGAGCAAGCAGCATGACCGATCCACGCATGGCAAGGCTCGCAGGCAAGATCATCGACTTCCGGCTGCGCCCGCCAACCGGGCCGTACCGGACCTTCTTCACGCCCAACGTGGTCGGCGCGGTGAACCGCATCCTTGGCCACGGCGTCCCGCGTTCGTACACCATCAGCACCGAGCCGTATCCGCACGCGGAGGATCGCGCGATCCGGGCGCTGCTCGACGAGATGGATGCGGTCGGGGTGCGCCTCGGGGTGATGAACGGGCGCCACTCGGTGAACCGGCCGGTGCCGGTGCACATCGAGGACGCGGACCTCGCCGCGCTGCAGGAGCGCACCGGCGGGCGCGTGCTGGGCCTGGCCGGCGTCGACCTCGACAAGCCGGTGCCGGAGATCGTCGCGGCGCTCGACCGCGCGGTCAAGGAACTCGGCCTGATCGGCGTGTGCATGGAGCCCGGCCTCGCGCGCACGCCGATGTACGCCGACGACGAGCGCCTGTTCCCGATCTACGAGAAGGTGGCCGAACTCAAGGTGCCGCTGCTGTTCATGAGCGGTCCGCTGGCGGGGCCCGACATCAGCCACACCGACCCGGTGCGCTTCGACCGGGTCGCGCGGCGCTACTCGACCATGCCGGTGATCCTCGGGCACGGCTGCTATCCCTACGTGACCGAGGCGATCGCGCTGGCCTTCAAGAGCGAGGTCACCGGCCTGATGAACGTGTTCCTGTCGCCGGACGTCTACATGTTCGCGCCCGGCGGGCAGGCCTACGTCGAGGGCGTCAACTGGCTGCCGAACCGGTTCATCTTCGCCTCCGCCTACTCGTTCTGCGGCGTCGACACCGCCGTGCGCGACACCCTCAAGCTCGCGATCGACGACGACGCGCTCGACGCCTACATGTGGCGCAACGCCGAGGCGCTGCTGCCGCGGACGGGCGGCTGACGTGGCCGGGCCGAACCTCCGGGTGCTGATGAAGCGCCATCCGGACGGGATGGTGCGCGTCGACGACTTCACCCTCGAGCACGCCGCCATGCCCGAACCGGGTGCCGGCCAGGTGCTCGTGCGGAACCTGGTCCTGTCGCTCGACCCGTACATGCGGCCGCGCATGGACCCGCTGCCGTCGTACGCGCCGCCGCTCGCGCCGGGCGAACTGATGCCGGGCGGCGCCGTCGGCGAGGTGATCGACAGCCGCGACGACGCGCTGCCCAACGGGACGCTGGTGGCGGCGCCGCTGGGCTGGCAGTCCTTCGGCCTCGCGACCAAGGCGACGGTGCGTGTCCTCGACCCGGCGCTGGGGCCGCCGTCGGCGGCGCTGGGCGTGCTCGGCATGCCCGGGGTCACCGCCCACTACGGCCTCACGCAGATCGGCCGCCCGCGCGCGGGGGAGACGGTGGTGGTGAGCGCCGCCTCGGGCGCCGTGGGCGGCGTCGTCGGCCAGATCGCGCGCATCCGGGGCGCCCGTGCCGTCGGCATCGCCGGCGGGGAGCGGAAGTGCCGCTACGTGGTCGAGGAACTCGGATTCGATGCCTGCGTCGACTATCGCGCCGCCGACTTCGCCGAGCGCCTCGCCGCGGCGACGCCGGCCGGCGTCGACGTGCTGTTCGAGAACGTCGGCGGGCCGGTGATGGACGCGGTGCTCGGGCGCATCAACGACTTCGCCCGGATCGCGCTGTGCGGCAACATCAGCGACTACAACCGCAGCGAGCCGTACGGCCTGAAGGGGATGCGCGCACTGCTGATGCACCGCGTCGCGATGCAGGCGTTCATCATCGCCGACCAGCGCGCGTACTGGGCGGAGGCGCTGCCGGAACTGTCGTCCTGGCTCGCAGCCGGCAGGCTGCGCTACCGCGAGGACGTGGCCGAGGGCCTGGAGCACGCGCCGGAGGCCTTCATCCGCATGCTCACCGGCGCCAACTTCGGCAAGCAGCTGGTGCGCGTCGCCGCGTGATGCGCCGCCGGCCGGCGCGCCGGCGGTTCGAACAGGGAGATTCGGAATGAACATCCAGGCAAGCGCGGGACCGGCGGTGGTCCGCCCCGGGTCGCTCGGCTCGGTGCACGCGGAGCCGCTGACCTGCCACATCGGCGCCGAGGTGCACGGCGTGCATCTGGGCGACGCCGCGCGCGACGACACCCTGTTCGCGGAGGTCAAGGCGCTGTTCCTCAGACACATGGTGCTGTTCTTCCGCGACCAGGACATCACGCGCGCCGACCACGTCGCCTTCGCGCGGCGCTTCGGGCCGCTGATCGACCATCCGGTCGCCGGCAGCCACCCCGACCATCCGGGACTGGTGCTGATCTACCGCGACGAGGAGAAGGCGCCGTACGAGAACAACTTCCACGTCGACGGTACCTGGAGCCCGACCCCGCCGCTGGGGGCGGTGCTGCGCTGCATTGCGTGCCCGCCGGTCGGCGGCGACACGATCTGGGTCAACATGGTCGAGGCCTATCGCCAGCTGCCCGAGGAGGTCCGGCGCCGGATCGACGGGCTGCGCGCCAAGCACAGCATCGAGCACTCGTTCGGCGCGGTGATGCCGATCGCGGAGCGGCGCGCGCTGGCGGAGAAGCATCCGATGGTCGAGCATCCGGTGGTGCGCACCCACCCGGAGACCGGCGCGAAGATCCTGTTCATCAGCAGCTTCGCGACCCATTTCGCCAACTACCACACCCCCGAGAACGTGCGCTTCGGCCTCGACAAGACCCCGGGCGCGAGCCTGCTGCTCAACTACCTGCAGAGCCAGGCCACGGTGCCCGAGTTCCAGGTGCGCTTCCGCTGGCGCCCGAACAGCGTCGCGCTGTGGGACAACCGCTGCACGCAGCACTACGCGGTCAAGGACTACTGGCCGGCGCCGCGCAGGATGGAGCGGGCCGGCATCGCCGGCGACGCGCCGTACTGATCAGGGGCGGGCCGGGCGTCGCGCTCGCCGGCGCGCGCGCGATCGCCCGCACGCACGCGTCCGCCGCGGCGGTTCACTGCTGCGGGATGTTCGACTCGGCAACGACCCGTTTCCAGCGGGCCGACTCGGTGGCCACCCGCTCCCGGAATTCCTGCGGCGTCGAACTGCGCGCCTCGGCGCCCAGGCCCTCGATGCGGCCGCGCATCTCGGGTGACTGCAGGATGCGCGCGATCTCGGCATGCAGGCGTTCGATCACGGGCCTGGGCGTGCCGCGAGCGGCCGCCAGCCCGGTCCAGGAGCGGACGTCGAACCCCGGCACGCCGGCTTCGTCCGCGGTCGGCACCTCCGGCAGGGCGGCGAAGCGCGTGTTGCTCGAGACGGCAAGAACCCGAACCTTGCCGGCCCTGACTTGCGGCAGCGCGACCGTGGGCGATCCCACCATGAGCGGAATGTCCCCGCCCAGGAGGCTGGTGACCGCGGCCGCGTCCCCCTTGAACGGCACGTGCAGCATCGGCACGCCGGTCGTCCTGGCGAGCAGTTCCCCGGTGAGGTGATGCGTCGACCCGGTGCCGGCACTGCCATAGGCCACGGCGTTCGGGTTGGCGCGCGCGGCATCGAGCACGCTCTTCAGCGCGGCGTGGGCTGAGTCGGCGCGCACCATGAACAGGAAGGGAAACTGGCTGATCGTCGAGATCATCTCGAAGCTGTCGACCGGGTCGAACGGCAGGCTTTTGTAGAGCCCGGCCGACGCGGTGTGCCCGCCGGTGAGGAGCACCAGCGTGTAGCCGTCGGGCGCGGACTTGGCCACCGCGTCCGAGGCGAGGTTGCCGCCGGCGCCGGCGCGCGCTTCGACGACGACCGGCTGGCCCAGGCTGCGCGACAGCTCATTGCCGACCAGGCGCGCGATGGTGTCGGCGTTGCCGCCGGGGGCGAAGCCCTGCACGATCTTGATCGGCCGGTTCGGATAGCCCTGGGCCTGCGCGGTCGAGCAGGCGAGGGCGAGGGCCGCGGCAGCGGCGGCTATCAGGCGTTTCATGGGTTGTCTCCAGTCGAAAGGGCTGCTCTTGCGGCAGCTTTTCACATGCGTCAGGCGGGCCTTCAGGCTTCGTCGGCGATCGGGTTGCGCAGGACGCCGAGGCGCTCTATTTCCACTTCGCAGACGTCGCCGTGCTTCATGAAGATCGGCGGCTTGCGGCTCCAGCCCACGCCTCCCGGGGTACCGGTGACGATCACGTCGCCCGGCTCGAGGCGCCAGATGGTCGAGCAGTAGTTGATCAGCGTCGGGATCTTGAAGATCAGCATCGAGGTATTGGATGACTGCATCACCTTGCCGTTCAGGCGCACTTCGAGCTTGAGGTTGTTCGGGTCGGGTACGTCGTCCGGCGTGACCATGTAGGGGCCGAAGGGGCCGGTGCCGACGAAGTTCTTGCCGGCCGCGATCTGCTTGGCGTGGAACTGCCATTCGCGCACGCTGGCGTCGTTGTAGCAGGCGTAGCCGGCGATGTGGCCCATCGCCTCGCTTTCCGGGATGTGGCGCCCGCCCTTGCCGATGATGACGGCCATTTCTCCCTCCCAGTCGAGCTCGACGGATACCTTGGGCCGGATGATGGGCTCGTTGTGCCCGATCTGGGACTGCCAGTAGCGCATGAAGATCGGCGGGAACTTCGAGAGCTCGCGCTGCAGGCCGGCGGCCACCACTTCCTGGTGATGGTCGAGGTAATTGCGCACCAGCAGCACGATCTTGTCGGGCTTCGGGATCACGGGCAGGTAGCTGATCTCCGCGACCGGGATCGTGGCCGCCTTGCCCCTGACGATGTCGTCGCGCCG
>JAEUOS010000005.1 GCA_016790695.1 Burkholderiales bacterium | reverse complement strand
CGCTTGTGGCAGGCGTCGAGCAGCGCGTCGAACCGGCTCATGCCGCCGCGCCGCGCGACGATCGCGTACTCGACCAGGAGGATCGAGTTCTTGGTGGCGATGCCCATCATCATGATCAGCCCGATCAGGGACGGCATCGAGAACGCCTTGCCGGTGACGAGCAGCGCGACGAACGCGCCGCCGAGGGACAGCGGCAGCGCCGCCAGGATCGTGACCGGCTGCAGCACGTCGTGGAACAGGAGCACCAGCACGATGTAGATGCACAGCACCCCGGTCAGCATCGCCAGGCCGAAGCTGGCGAAGAGCTCGCCCATGACCTCGGCGTCGCCGATCTCGATCTGCTTGACCCCGGCCGGCAGGTTCCTGATCGACGGCAGCTCCTTGACCGCCGCGGTGACCTCGCCCAGCGGCGTGCCCGCCACCTCGATCTCGAAGTTGATGTTGCGCGCGCGGTCGTAGCGGTCGATCACCGCCGGGCCGCTGCCCATCTCGAGGCGCGCGACCTGGCCCAGCATCACCGACCCCACCTCGGGGCGGGTCGAGGGCACCATCAGGCGCTCGAACACGCGCAGGTCGCGCCGCGCGTCGGCGTCGAGCCTGACCACCACCGGCACCTGGCGCGCCGGCAGGTTGAGCTTGGGCAGCGCCATCTCGTAGTCGCCGATGGTGGCGATGCGCAGCGCCTCGCCGATCGCCGCCGTGGTCACGCCGAGGTCGGCGGCGCGCGCGACGTCGGGCCGCACCGAGAGCTCGGGGCGGATCAGCGCGGCCGTCGAGGCGACGCTGCCGATGCCGGGGATGGTGCGCAGGTCGCGCTCGACCTCGAGCGCCGCCGCGGCGAGCGCCTGCGGGTCGTCGCCGGTCAGCACCAGCACGTACTTCTCCCCGGAGCCGCCGAGGCCCACCTTGGTGCGCACGCCGGGCAGGTTGGACAGCGCCTCGCGGATCTGCTGCTCGGTGACCTGCTTGCGCACCGGCCGTTCGCCGCGCGCGGCGAGCAGCACCGTCAGCGTCGCCTTGCGCACCTCGGCCGCGCCCTGCGGCGCGAACGGGTCGGAGCCGGCGGCGCCGCCGCCGATCGTGGTGTAGATGCTCTTCACGTGCGGCACCGCGGCCACCAGCGCGCGCGCCTTCTCGGCCGCCGCGCGGGTCTGCGCGAGGGTCGCGCCCGGCGGCAGCTCCACATGCACCTGGGTCTGCGACAGGTCGTCCGGCGGGATGAAGCCGGTCGGCAGGAGCGGGATCAGCGACACCGAGCCGATGAAGAACGCCGCCGAGAGGAGCATCGTGGCCCAGCGGTGCCGCATGCACCACCCGGCCATGCGCATGTAGGCGCGCATCGCGGCGCCGTCGGCATGCGCCGCCTGGGCCGCGGGCCGGAGGATGTAGGCCGCCATCATCGGCGTCAGCATGCGCGCCACCACCAGCGAGGCGAACACCGCGAGCGACGCGGTCCAGCCGAACTGCTTGAAGAACTTGCCGGCGATCCCGCTCATGAACGCGGTCGGCAGGAACACGGCGATCAGCGTGAAGGTGGTCGCGATCACCGCCAGGCCGATCTCGTCGGCGGCCTCCATCGCCGCCTGGTACGGCGTCTTGCCCATGCGCAGGTGGCGCACGATGTTCTCGACCTCGACGATGGCGTCGTCGACCAGGATGCCGACGACGAGCGAGAGCGCGAGCAGCGTCACCACGTTGAGCGAGAAGCCCAGGGCCTGCATGCCGATGAAGGCCGGGATCACCGACAGCGGCAGCGCCACCGCGGAGACGAAGGTGGCGCGGAAGTCGCGCAGGAACAGCCACACCACCAGCACCGCGAGGATCGCGCCCTCGTAGAGCAGCAGCATCGAGCCGTCGAACTCCTCGGCCACCGGGGTGACGAAGTCGAACGCCTCGGTCAGGCGCAGGTCCGGGTGGGCGGCGCGGATCTCCGCGAGCGCGGCGCGCACGCCGGCGCCGACCTCGACCTCGGAGGCGCCGCGGCTGCGCGTGACCTCGAAGCCGACCACCGGCTTGCCGTCGAGCAGCGCGAGCGCGCGCGGCTCGGCGACGCCGTCGGTCACCCGCGCCAGGTCGGCGAGGCGGACGCGCCTTCCGCCGGGCAGGGAGAGCTCGATCCTGCCGATCTCCTCGGCGGTGGCGGCGTTGCCGAGCGCGCGCACCGCCTGCTCGGCCGACCCGAGGTCGACGCGGCCGCCGCCGGCCTCCTGCTGGACCGCGCGCAGCTGGCGCGAGACCTCGCCGGCCGAGACCCCGAACGAGGCCAGGCGCGCCGGGTCGAGCGCGATGCCGATCTCGCGCGTCACCCCGCCGACCCGGTTGACCGCGCCGACGCCGCGCACCAGCAGCAGCCGCTTGGCGATCGTGTCCTCGACGAACCACGACAGGCCCTCCTCGTCGAGCCGGTCGGAGGCCACCGTGTAGGCGAGGATCGGGCTGCCCGCGAGGTCGAGCTTGGTGACCACCGGGTCGCGCAGGTCGCCGGGCAGGTCGGCGCGCACCCGCGAGACCGCCGAGCGCACGTCGTCGAGCGCCTCCTGGACCGGCTTCTCGAGGCGGAACTCGGCGGTGATGGTGACCTGGCCGTCCTGCACCTTGGTGTAGACGTGCTTGAGGCCCTGCAGCGTGGCGATCGAATTCTCGATCTTGCGCGCCACGTCGGTCTCGAGCTGGGCCGGCGCCGCGCCCGGCAGCTGCGCCGAGACGTTGATGGTCGGCAGGTCCAGGTCCGGGAAGTTCTGCACCTTCATCGAGAAGAAGGTGAGCATGCCGCCGAAGGTGACGAGCACGAAGAACATCAGCGCCGGAACCGGGTTCCGGATGCACCAGGCGGAGACGTTCACGGCGCCACCTTCACCGTGTCGCCGTCGGCGAGGAACGCCGCGCCGGAGGCGACCACGCGGTCGGCGGCGGCCAGGCCGCTGCGCACCTCGACGCGATCGTCGACGCGGCGCCCGGTCTCGACCTTGACCCGGGTCACGCGCGCCTGGCCGTTGGCGACGGGACCGGCGCGATAGGCCCAGGCGAAGCCGTCGCGCAGCACCACCGCGTCCTGCGGCAGGGTGAGCCCGGGCGCGGCGCCGAGCACGAACTCGCCGCGCGCGAACATCCCCGGCTTGAGGCCCTTGTCCATCGCCTGCGGCAGGTCGACGTAGACGATCGCGCTGCGCGTGGTCGCGTCCACCGTCGGGGCGACCGTGCGCACGCGGCCCTCGACGACGGCGCCGCCGGGCGTGCTCACGCGCACCGGCAGGCCGGGCTTCAGCCGGTGCAGCTCGGCGGCCGTGACCTCGCCGCGCCATTCGAGGCGCGCCTTGCGGATCAGGCGGAACAGTTCCTGGCCCGGCCCCGCCACCGCACCGAGGGTCGCGCTGCGCGCCGAGATCACGCCGTCGTCGCTCGCGGTGACGCGCGTGTGCGCGAGGCGCAGGGTCTGCGCGCGCTCCTGCGCGCGCGCCTGCTCGAGGCGCGCCTGCGCGGTCGCCTCGGCCGTCGCGTACTGCGCGACCTGCTGCGCCGACAGCGCGCCGCTGCCCGCGATCGACTGCGCGCGCGCCGCGTTGGCGCGCGCCTCGGCCAGGGTCGCCTCGGCCTCGGCGAGCGCGGCCTTCGCCTGCGCCAGGTCGGCGGCGACGGTGTCGGCATTGAACACCGCGAGCACCTGGCCGCGGCGCACGCGGTCGCCGACCTCGGCGCGCACCTCGGCCAGGCGCAGGCCGTTGACCTCGGCGCCGAGGACGGCTTCCTGCCATGCGGCCACGGTGCCGTTGGCGGCGAGCGCGAGCGGCAGTTCGCGCGCCTGCGGCTGGACCAGGGTCACGGTGAGGGCCGGCTTGGCGGCGGCCCTGGCGTCGGCCTTCGCGGCGGGCTTGTCCTGGGCGTGCAGGGCCGCGGCGAGGAGCGCGGCGGCGGCGGCGAGCGCCGCGCGGGCGGGGTGCGTGCGTGTCATTGTTTCTGTCCTTCCGGCAAGACCATGGCGCTGGCGGCGGCGTCGCGCTCCCAGCCGCCGCCGGCGGCGCGGTAGAGCGCGATCCAGGCCGACAGGCCCTCGTATTCGAGCGCCACCAGCGCCGCTTCGGCGGCGAGCGCGGTGCGGCGCGCGTCCTCGACCTCGGCGACGCTCGCGAGGCCGGCGCGCTGGCGGGTCTGGGCGGCGGCGAGGCCGGCGCGATAGCCGGCCGCGGCCCGGCGGGTGTCCGCGTCGCGCGTGTCGACGCTCGCGAGGCGCACCAGCGCCTCCTCGACCTCGCGCACCGCCTGGCGCGCGCGCGCGCGGTACTGCGCCGCGGCCGCCGTGTAGCGCGCGCGCGCCGCGTCGACGTTCGCGGCGCGGCGTCCGCCGTCGGCCAGCGGCAGCACCAGCGCGGGGCCGATCGACCAGGTGGTGACGCTGATCGTCGGGCTGCCGTCGAGGCGCGAGCGGGTCGGGGTGACGTTGCCCGCCAGCGTCAGGCGCGGGTAGCGCTCGGCTTCGGCGACGCCGATCTCGGCGCTGGCCGCGGCCAGTTCGCGCTCGGCGGCGGCGACGTCGGGGCGCTGCGCCAGCACCGTGGCCGGCAGCGCGTCGATGGCGAAGCGCGCGGGCTTCGGCAGCGCCGGCGCACTGCCGGCCGCGCGCGCGAGCACCGCGCGCAGCGCCGGCTCGTCGAGGCCGGTGAGCGCCACCAGGCCCTTGATGCCGATCTCGCATTCGGCGCGCCGCTGCGCGAGCGTCGCCGCGGCATCGGCCGCGCTGGCGCGCGCGAGCGCGGCCGCGGCGCTCGACTGCAGGCCGGCGTCGGCGGCGATGCCGGTCAGGCGCGCGGTCTCCTCGCGCGAGGCGCCGTCGGCGCGCGCAAGCTCGACCTGCAGCTCGCACAGGCGATGGTTGGCGTAGGCATTGGCGACCTCGGCGGCGAGCGCGACGCGGGCGTCGTGCCACTGGGCGCGCGCGGCCTCGAGCTGCGCGCGCGCCGCCTCGCGCTGGCGCGCGAGGCCGCCGAACAGGTCGATCTCCCAGCTGCTCTGCAGGCCGACCGAGGCCTGGGTGCGCATCACCGCCGGGCCGCCGAAGCTGAAGGCCGAGCGGTTGGCGCCGGCGGTGGCGTCGAGCGACGGGTTGCCGGCCGCGCCCGCCGCCACCGCGTCGGCGCGCGCGCGCGCGATGCGCGCGGCGGCGTCGGCGAGGCTGGCGCTGTCGCGCTGGGCCGCGTCGATCAGCGCGACCAGGGCGGCGTCGTCGAACTGCGCCCACCAGCGCGCGAGCGCGGCCGCGCTGCCGCCGTGGGCGGCGGGCGGCGCGGCATGCCAGCGCGCGGCCGGCGGCGCCGGCGTGGCGTAGTCGGGACCGACGGTGCCGAACAGGCCGCCGGGCAGGGCACAGCCGGCGACGAGCGGCACGATGGCCGCGGCGGCGGCCATGCGCAGGAGCCGGCCGCGCGCGCCGGTTGCGACCGGGCTCATGGCTGCGGCTCCGCGGCGGTGGCGCGGACTGCGGCTTCCGCGGCGATCATCGCCGCCGCATAGCGCGCCAGGCGCGCGGCCAGCACGTCGATCGCCGCCGCCGAGCCGAGCACCTCGGGCGCGATGGCATCGACGATGTCCTGGCCCACGTAGTAGTGCACGGCCATGCCGATGATCGAGAACGAGAGGCGCTGCACGTCCAGGTCGGGCGCGGCGATGCCGAAGCGCCGCACCAGCAGGCGCACCAGCGCCTCGTGCTGCGGCTTGATCTCGGCCTCGATCGCCTCTTCCCAGGCACCGGTCGGCTCGATCATCTCGCGGAAATGCAGCTTCATCACCAGCCGCACCGACTCGCCCTGCTTCAGCGGGCGCAGGAAGTCGGAAAAGAACTGCTGCAACGCAATATCCAGCGGCAGCGCGGGGTCGATCTCGGCGCAGCCCTGGTTCGGGAATTCGTTGAGCGGTTCGGTGAAGGCGGCGCGATAGAGGCCGGCCTTGTCGCCGAAGTAATAGCGGATGGCGGAGATGTTGGCGCCCGCCGCATCCGCGATCTCGCGCGTCGAAGCGCCTTCGAATCCCTTGTCAGCAAACAATCGCAGCGCAGCGAGCACTAACTTCTCGCGCGCGTTGCCGTGCACGGGGCGCTCCTGCGCAATGACCGGATGGCTCATGGGGTTAATCCGACTAAATCACTCGATGTAATAGTAATCAATCGATTGAGTCAATGTCAAGCGCCGCATGCTGCAAAGCCGCATCCGGTCCCCCGGCCGAACCGGATGCGATGCATCCGTCGGGCACCGGGCGCGCGCACGACCGGCCCGCGCGCCTGCTTCACGTAAGATGCGCCGGCGTGCACCTGCCGATGGAGTCCCCACGCCATGCTCAGCGAAGACCAGATTGCGCGTTACCACGCGGACGGCTATGTGATCCCGGACTTCCGGTTCGCGCCCGCGGTGCTCGAGTCGATCAAGGCGCGCCATGCGGCGCTGCTCGCGCGCTTCCCGCAGTACCGCGACTATTGCCCGGCGCTGCTCGACATCGATCGCGGCTTTCTGGACTATGCGCGCAACCAGGCCCTGCTCGACATGGTCGCGCAACTGATCGGCCCGGACGTCGCCCTGTGGAACATGAGCTTTTTCGCCAAGCCCGCCGGCAATGGCAAGCGCACCCCCTGGCACCAGGACGGCGAGTACTGGCCGATCCGGCCGCTGGCCACCTGCACGGCCTGGCTTGCGGTCGACGACTCGACCACGGAGAACGGCTGCCTGCGCGTGATCCGGGGTTCGCACCGCGACCGCGCGCTGAAGGCCCACCACACCGTGACGGCCGGCGACGTCACGCTGAACCAGGAACTCGACGCCGGCGAATACGACGAGGCCCGCGCCGCCGACATCGTGCTCGAGGCCGGCCAGATCTCGCTGCACGATGTCTACCTGCTGCACGGATCGGAGGCCAACGTCTCGCCGCGGCCGCGGCGCGGCATGACGTTTCGCTTCATGCCCACCGCCAGCGTGTTCGACCGCGCGCTGGCGCGCGAGAAGTTCGAGCGCATCGGCGGCGTCGATCACTCGGTGCGCTCGGTGTTCCTGATGCGCGGCGCCGACGTCTCGGGCCGCAACACGTTCGCCGCCGCCTAGCGGCGCCGCTTTCCTTCCACGCGTCCCCTTCCAGAGGAATCCCCCGATGACCCGTTGCACCCGCCGCCGCTTCACCCTCGCCGCCGCCGCCGCGCTCAGCGCCTGCGCGGCGCCCGGCGTTCTCGCCCAGGCCTACCCGGCGAAGCCGATCAGGATGATCGCGCCCTACCCGCCCGGGGGCGGCGTCGACACCGTCGCGCGCATGATCGGCGAACGCCTGGCCGCGCGCCTGGGCCAGCCGGTCACGGTGGAGAACCTGCCCGGCGCCGGCGCCACCATCGGCGCGGCCGCGCTGGCCAAGAGCGCCGCGGACGGCTACACCCTGATGATGGGCAGCGTGGTCGACTATTCGATCGCGCCGCACGTGCACAAGAACCTGTCCTTCGACATGCGCCGCGACTTCGCGCCGATCGTCGAGGTCGCCAACGGCACGGTGGTGCTGGTGGTCAACGCGGACTTCCCGCCGAAGACCGTGGCCGAGCTCGTCGCGCTGGCCAAGTCGAAGCCCGGGCAGTTCAGCTTCGCGTCCTCGGGCATCGGCGGCCTGCAGCACCTCAACGCCGAGATGTTCAAGCAGATGGCCGGGGTCGACCTGGTGCACGTGCCGTACAAGGGCACTGCGCAGTTCCTGCCGGACCTGCTGTCCGGGCGGGTGCCGATGTCGATCGACAGCCTGCCGGCGCACCTGCCGCACATCCGCGCCGGCAAGCTGCGCGTGCTCGCGGTGGCGAGCCGCGCGCGCGCGCCGATGCTGCCCGAGGTGCCGACCATGATCGAGGCCGGGCTGGCGGGCTACGAGTCGGCGACCAACTACACGCTGTTCGCGCCGGCGGGCACGCCGCGCGAGGCGATCGAGCGCGTCAACCGCGAGACCAATGCGCTGCTGCAGGCAGCCGACGTGCGCGAGCGCCTGCAGGCGCTCGGCATCGTCGCGGCCGGCAGCTCGGTCGAGGCGATCACCGCGAAGGCGGGTGCGGAGATGACCAAGTGGGCCGGCGTGATCCGGGCGGCCAACCTCAAGTTCGATTGAGGCGCCGCGCGCCCGCGTGCCGATGCAGCCGATCCCGCTTCCCGAGGGGCGCTGGCTCGACGCCGGCGGCGTGCGCACGCGCTACTTCGCCGCCGGCGCCGGCGAGCCGGTGGTGTTCGTCTACGGCGGCAATTTCGGCACCGGCGATTCCGCCTCCAGCGCCTACACCTGGAACCTGAATCTCGCGCCGCTCGCGGCGCGCTTCCACGTGATCGCGCCCGACAAGCTGGGCCAGGGCGAGACCGACAACCCGCCGGAGGACGACTACACGATGGACGCGGTGGTGCGCCACCTCGCGGCGTTCCTGCACGCCCTGGCGCTGCCGCCGGTGCACCTGGTCGGCCACTCGCGCGGCGGCTACGCGGCCGCGCGCCTCGCGCTGCTGCATCACGACCTGGTCCGGACCCTGACCGTGGTCAACAGCGGCACGCTGTCGCCCGGGGTCGGCACCAACGAGGTGGCGCTGGCGGCGCCGCCGCATCCGCGCGGCTCGCGCGCATGCGTGCGCTGGGTCTACGAGAACTACAGCCATTCGCCGGCCGCGGTCACCGACGACTGGATCGACGCGGTGCTCGCGACCATGGCGCAGCCGAAGTACCAGGAGAGCGTGCGCAAGATGGAAGGCGAGAACCTCGCCGCGCGGCTGTTCCTGCCGGAGCTCGCGCGCGAGAAGCGCGAGACCCTGCAGTGGCTCGCCGAGGGGCGCCTGCAGCGTCCGGCGCAGGTGATCTGGGGCTTCAACGACCGCACCGCGGTCATCGAGCGCGGCGTGGAACTGTTCCGCCTGATCGCCGCGCACGAGCGGCAGACGCAGTTCCACGTCATCAACCAGGCCGGGCATTTCCCGTTTCGCGAGCATCCGGCGCGCTTCAATGCGCTGCTCGCCGGCTTCGTCGCGGCGCACGCCGGGACCTGAGGCGCATGCTCGACGCCCGCATGCTCGACGTCGCCGGCGTGCCGACCCGGGTGTTCGCGGCGCCGGGTACCGGCGCGCCGCTGGTGTTCGCGCAGGGCGGCGTGCCCGGCGTCACGCCGTGGGTGAGCGGCGCCCATGCCTGGCGCGACCTGCCGGCGCGCTTCGCCCGGGACCACGCGGTGCGCGTGATCGAGCTTCCCGGCAGCGGCGCCACCGGCCTGCCGGCGGGCGCGCTGACGGTCGACGCGCTGGTCGATCACCTGGCGGCCGCGCTCGCCACGCTCGGCACCGGCCCCGCGCATCTGGTGGCGCACGACCTGGCCGGCCTGCTGGCGCTGCACGTCGCGCTGCGCGCGCCGCATCTGGTGCGCGCCGTCACGGTGGTCGCGAGCAGCGCCGCCGCCCCCAGTGGCGACGGCGTGGCCAACCTGACCTTCGCCCATCCGCCCGCGCCCCCCTGGTCGCGCCGCGCGCAGCGCTGGGCGCTCGAACGCATCGTCTACGCGCATCAGGCGGTCGACGCCGCGCTGGTCGATGCCTGCGTGCAGGCGGCCGAGGGCGCGCCGCATCGGATGGCCGCGCAGCGCATGGCCGCGGGCGAGCACGAGCGGTGCTTCGCGCCGAGCCTGTTGCGCGCCAAGGCGCGGCTCTTCGCCGCGCTGCGCGACGCCGGCATCCGGGTGCCGGTGCAGGTGGTGTGGGGCAGTCACGACCCGCTCGCCTCGTTCGACCAGGGCCTGTGGCTGTTCCGCGCCGTCGCCGCGCGCCAGCGCGCGACGCAGTTCCATGTCGTCAATCGCGCCGGCGCGCTGCCGTTCCGCGAGGACCCGGATGCCTTTCACCAGGTCGTCGCGGCGTTCGCCGCCGGGCTCGCGGCCGAGGGTGCCTGAGCCATGCTGCAGACGGGTCGCGCCGAGCGCGGGGACGCCGGCAGCCGGATCGCCACCACCTGCTGGGAATGCAGCACCTGCTGCGGCGCGCTCGTCACCTGTGCCGATGGCCGCGTCAGCGAGGTCGCGCCCAACCCGGCGCACCCGGGGTCGGGCGGCATGTTCTGCATCAAGGGCTTTCGCGGCCTGACCGGCGTGACCGAGGCGCCGGGGCGCCTGCTCGCGCCGCTGCGGCGCGTCGGCGCGCGCGGTTCCGGCCAGTGGCGCGAGTTCGGCTGGGACGAGGCGTTCGACGAGATGGCCGAGCGCTTCGCGGCGGTGTCGGCCGCGCACGGGCCGCTGGCGATCGCCGGCGCCACCAGCGGCGGCTACTTCTCGCGCAGCGTGATCCACGCGCTGCTGCTGCGCTCGATGGGCTCGCCCAACTGGATGATCAACCAGGACCTGTGCGGCGGCTGCCGCGGCGTCTCCGACATGGTCACCGGCCTGGCGATCGCCAACGGCGAGGACATCGACGCCGCGCGCACCATTCTGGTGGCGGGCGCCAATCCGCACATGGCGAACCCGGTGCAATGGCACAAGCTCAAGGAGGCGAAGAAGCGCGGCGCGCGCCTGGTGGCGATCGACCCGCTGCGCACCGCCACCACCGACCTGGCCGACCTCTGGCTGCAGCCGCGCGCCGGCACCGACGCCGCCATCGCGCTCGCCATGATGCATGTGCTGATCGCCGAGGACCGCCACGACCGCGCGTTCGTCGAGCGCTGGTGCCACGGCTTCGACGCGCTTGCCGAGCGCGTGCGGCAGTGGCCGCCGGCGCGCGCCGCCGCGGTCGCCGGCGTGCCGGCGGAACGCATCACGGCGGCCGCGCGCCTCTACGCCGACGGCCCGTCGACCTTCGTCAGCGGCCACGGCATCGATGCCGCCGTGGGCGGCGTGCAGACCTTCCGCGCCTTCCACTGCCTGCTCGCGATCGCCGGCAATCTCGACCGGGCCGGCGGCAACCGGCGCATCAAGCGCCCGCCCGGCTTCCGCAACTACACCGACCTGCTGCACGACCCGGCGTTTCGCCTGCCCGCGGCGGTCGAGGCGCAGCGCCTGGGCGCGCGCGCGTATCCGCTGTGGGCCGGCGTCGACGGCTGGCAGAAGGCCTGCCACAACCCGGCGGTGATCGAGGCGATCCTCACCGGCAGGCCCTACCCGGTGCGTGCGATGCTGGTCTCCGGGGTCAACATCGCGGTCACGTATCCGGATTCCGCGCGCACCGTCGAGGCCCTGCGCGCGCTCGATTTCCTGGTGGTGGCCGCGCACGCGATGAACCCGACCGCGGCGCAGGCCGACATCGTGCTGCCCAAGACCACCACGCTGGAGGAGGAGGAGATCTCGCTGCAGCCGGGCGCGCCGTGCCTGTCGTTCACCGCCGCGGTGCTGCCGCCGCGCGGCCAGGCGAAGAGCGAACTCGAGATCGCCGTCGGCCTGCTCGACCGCCTCGAGGCGCGCGGCGCGCTGGCGCGGCGCCTGGTCCCCTGGCGCACGCAGCGCGAGTTCAGCCGCTACCTGCTGGGTGACAGCGGCATCGACCTCGCCGCGCTCGAGCGCGACGGGTTCGCGCGCTTCGAGTTCACCCTCGGGGACTTCGCAGCGCAGGAATTCAGGACGCCGAGCAAGCGGGTCGAACTGTATTCCCAGCGCATGGCCGAGGCGGGCCTCGACCCGCTGCCCGACCTGCCGGAAGCGCCCGCCACGCCGGCCGATGCGCGCTATCCGCTGCGCCTTGCCACGGGGCTGCGCGAAAAGGCCTTTCACCACTCGCGCTTTCGCGACCAGGCCTGGGCATTGCGCCTGTCGCCGGACCCGGTGCTGCGGATCCACCCCGACACCGCGGCAGCGCACGGCGTCGCCGCGGGCGACTGGGTGCGCATTGCGACGCCTGCCACCGAAGGCACCTGCAACGCGAAGGTGGCGCTGACCGACCGCGTGCCGCCCGGCATGGTCGTCACCGGCATGGGCTGGTGGCGGCCCGAGGGCGCGGCGCCGGACTACGGCGTGCGCGAGGTCAACATCAATGCGGTGCTGAGCTACGCCGGGCCGTACGACGGCGCCAGCGGCTCGCCGAATTCGCGCGACCTTGCCTGCAGCATCGAGAGGATCGACGCCGGATCGCTGCCCGCGCGATAGGCGTCGCAGGCGGGTTCGCGCAGCGTTTGCGGATTGCGCCGCACGTTGTCGAGCGCGGCGCGCCAGGCCGCGCGCAGGCGCCCGAGCAGGCGCTCGCGCTCGCCGAACACCTCGGCGTTGGCCAGGCGCAGCACGACGATGCCGCGGCCCTCGAGGTCGCGCGTCTTCGCCAGGTCGGCGCGCCAGCGCGACTGCGCGCGGTGGTAGCCGCCATCGACCTCGATGGCCAGGCGCACGGTCGGGAAATAGAAGTCGACGATCCAGTCGCCGATCGGCCATTCGCGGCGGAATTCGCCGGCCAGCGCGCCGCCGCCGAGCGCGCGCAGGATGCGCTCGAGCTCGGCCTCCGCCGGCGTGGGTTCGAGCCGGCGCGCGTCGGCGGCGGCGCGGCGCTGCGCGTCCGCCGCGGCGTCGGGTCGGGTCCTGCGCGATCGGGTCATGACGCTCCCGCAGCACGATGCCGCCGCGCCCGGACGGCGCGGCGAGACTGTATATGCATACATACTATAGCGCCGATCACCGCGCGGCGCCGGCGCGGGTCCGGGAGGCGGACGCGCAGGCTACTTCATCGTCGACGGCAGCCACATCGCCAGCGCCGGGAACGCCACCAGCGCGACCAGCAGCACGCAGTCGGCGTAGAGGAACGGCAGCACGCCGCGGAAGATCTTCTGCAGCGGCACCTCCGGGTTCTGCGCCTGCACCACGAAGACGGTGAGCCCCACCGGCGGCGAGATCAGGCCGACGGTCGACATCACGGTGACGAACACGCCGAACCAGATCGGGTCGTAGCCGATGCCCTTGACCACCGGCAGCAGCACCGGCACGGTGATCAGGAGCGTCGAGACCTCCTCGAGAAAGGTGCCGAGCAGCACGTAGAGCGCGGCGATCGCCAGCAGCACCATCCAGGGCGCCAGGCCCATCGACTTCACGGCGTTGGCGAGCGTCAGCGGAAACTGCGTCAGCACGATCAGGCGCGAGAAGATGAACGCGCCGATGACGATGATGAACAGCATCGCCGAGGTCTGCACGGTCTCGAGGCCGGCCTCCCACAGGCCGCGCAGGGTGAGCGTGCGCGTGGCGAAGCCGATCACCACCGCGACGAACGACGCGACCGCCGCCGCCTCGGTCGGCGAGAACCAGCCGAGGTAGATGCCGACGACCGCGATCACGAACAGCAGGGCCAGCTTCCAGACCCCGACCATGGCGCGCAGGCGCCGGCCCAGCGGCAGTCCCGGGGTCTTGGGCATCAGCTGCGGGGAGACGCGCGCGAGGATCGCGATCACCACGACGTAGCCGATCGCGAGCAGGATGCCCGGGACCATCGCCGCGGCGAACAGCTTGGCCACCGACTCCTCGGCCACCAGCGAGTAGATCACCAGGATCAGCGACGGCGGGATCAGGATGCCCAGCGTGCCGGCGGAGGCCACCGCGCCGGTCGCGAGCTGCATGTCGTAGCCGTAGCGGCGCATCTCCGGGATCGCGACCTTCGAGAAGGTGGCGGCGGTGGCGATCGACGAGCCGCAGATCGAGGAGAACGCCGCGCAGGCGCCGATGGTCGCGGCGGCGAGCGCGCCGCGGATGCCCGAGAAGACCGCGTTGGCGGCCTCGAACAGCTCGCGCGACATGGTCGCGCGCGAGGCCACCGCGCCCATGAAGATGAACAGCGGCACCACCGTGAACGAGTAGGCGACGCCGGGATTGGCCCCGGTGAGCTCGTAGGGCACCGCGGCCAGGGTGCGCAGCGCCACCGGCCAGCCCTGCGCGGCCGCGTAGCCGAGCGTGCCGCTGAGGATGAGCGCGATGGCGATCGGCACGCGCAGCGCCATCAGGAGCAGCAGGCCGAGGATGGCGAGCAGGCCGATCGCGCCGACGCTCATGGCGTCGTCTCCGCGTCGGCGCCGTCGATCTCGCCGGAGAACACCACCGCGACGGCGACCGCGAGCGAGACCACGATGCCGGCCCACGCCGGCGCCATGAACCAGATCTTCGGGATCTGCAGGTCGGCGCTGGTGTCGCCGTAGGCGAGGATGTCGACGAGCGGCTTCCACATGTTCCAGGCCAGCACCGCGAGGGTCAGCGCCATCAGCAGGGCCGACATCCGCTTGAGCGGGCGCGAGAGCGCCGGCGCCCACTGGTCGATCATGTCCATCGCGATGTTGGCGCCGCGCGCGAACACCCCGGGCATGGCGAAGAAGAACGCCGCGCCGAGCGCGAGCTCGACGAGCTCGGTGACGCCGGTGATCGGCTTGTTGACGAGCTTCCGCAGCACCACGTCGCTGGTGGTCAGGAGCATCATCGCCAGCAGGGCCAGCACCGCGGCGCGGTCCAGCCAGCCCACCACAAACCGCATCGGCCCTCGCAAGTCCATCGCTCCCCCGTCGGCAAAAAAAACGGCCGCGTGCGCGGCCGTGTCAGCGTGCGGGCCGGTCAGGCCCAGAAGTTCTTGGTGGTCGCGGCGTGCTTCGCCGCCAGGCTCTTCATCATGTTGTGCACCGTGCGCGCCGGCATGCCCTTGGCTTCCATCCCCTTCAGGACCGACTCGGTGACGTCGGCGCCGATCTTGCGCAGCTTGTCGTCCTCGGCCTTCGTCAGGCGGATCGCCTCGCCGCCGCCGTCCATCATCGCCTTCTTGCCGGGCACGTCGAGCGCGTCCCAGTTGGTGCCGATCTCCTTCTCGATGCCGGTGACCGACTCCATCACCATCTTCTGCAGGTCGGGCGGCAGCTTGGCGTACCAGGCCTCGTTGGCGACGACCGCGAAGCTCGAGACGAAGCAGTACATCTCGGTGGTGTACTTGCAGATGCCGCCGAGCTTCCAGGCGATGCCGGCGCCGCCGTAGTCGGTGAAGGCGCCGTCGAGCGTCCCCTTCTGCAGCTGCTCGGCCACCTCGGTCGGCGGCACGCCCACCGGCGTCGCGCCCAGCGCGGCGATGAACTCGCGGATCGCCGGGGTCGAGAAGCGCAGGCGCTGGCCCTTGAAGTCGTCGAGGGTGCGCAGCGCCTTCTTGGTGGTGTGGACGCTGCCCGGCTGGTGCGTGAACAGGTACAGCACCTTGGTGCCCTTGTGCTCGGCGTCGAGGTACTTGGCGCGCAGCTCCGGGTCGTTCAGGATGCGGATGCCGTGCTCGGCGCTCTGCACCAGGTAGGGCATGTTGACCAGCTCGGTCAGGGGGAAGCGCCCCGGGGTGGCGCCGTGCAGGATGTAGGCGATCTCGGCGGTGCCGTCGCGCGCGAAGTCGAAGTGCTTGGGCGTCGGCCCCATCTGGGCGCCGGGGAAGTGCTTGAAGACGAGCCGGCCGTTGGACTTCTTCTCCAGCGCCTCGCCCCACTTGACCAGCCACTGCGACTGGAAGTGCTGCGGGCCGACGAAGTTCGCGACCTTGACCTCGAACTTCTGCTGGGCGCGGACGATCGCGGGAAAGCCGGCCAGGCCGCCCGCGGCGGCGCTGCCGACGATGAGGTTGCGACGCGTGATGGTCATGCTTTGTCTCCTTGGTCTTGAACGCCGGCGAGTGTAGCGCACCGGCGGCGCCGCTGCGCGCGGGCCGCCTCAGATCTCGGTCTCGGGGATGCCGCGGTAGATCCAGCCGATCTCGTGGAAGAACGAGTCGGGCGCGCGGCCGCGGAAGAGGTCGTTGCGCAGCTCGCGCGCCACGCCGCCGGCGTGCAGCACCTGGCCGAAGGCGCGCGCGGTGAGCTGGATGCGCGCGGTGCGCAGGTAGCGCGCCTGCTGGTAGGCGAGGAAGGCGCGGTTGGGGTCGTCCGGCGTCGCCGCCAGGCGGTCGGCCAGCACCACCGCGTCCTCGAAGGCCATGCAGGCGCCCTGGGCCAGGTACTGCAGGGTCGGGTGCGCGGCGTCGCCCAGCAGCGTCACGTTGCCGCGCGTCCAGTTCGCCACCGGCTCGCGGTCGCGCATCATCCAGTTGCGGTCGCGGCTGATGTACTCGAGCATCGCGCGCACCCTGGGATGCGCGGGCGCGAACATCGCGTCGAGCTCTTCCGGGCCGCCGAACTGCGCCGCCCCGCGCGCGAAACCCGGGCTGCCGAACACCGCCACGTTGTTGAGCACGTCGCCGGCGCGCAGCGCGTACTGCACCAGGTGGATGTCGTGGCCGAACCAGCCGATCACGCAGCGGTCGTAGGTGTGGTCCGTCACCTTGTCGATCGGGATCACGCCGCGGTAGGCGAGAAAGCCGGTCACGCGCGGCTCGGCCGCGCCGATCACCCAGGCGCGGGTCGGTGACAGGAGGCCGTCGGCGCCGACCAGGCAGCGCCCGGTGAAGCGCGTGCCGTCCTCGCAGGTGACGGTGACGCCGCTGCCGCGGTCCTCGATCGCGGCCAGCCCCTTCGAGGTGTGCAGGGTCACGCGCGGATGCCGCTCGCAGGCGGCGAGCCAGGCGCCGAGCAGGTCGCGCCGGTGGATCACGACGTAGGGGTGCCGGAAGTGCGCGGCGAACGCGTCGTTGAAGTCCACGCGCGCCCATTCCCGCATGTCGATCGCGTCGAGGAACACCATCGCCTCGGGGAACACCGCGGTCGGCGCCACCGCGTCCCACAGCCCGTACTTCCTGAGGATGCGGGTCGCGTTCGGCCCGAGCTGGATGCCGTAGCCGATCTCGGTGAACTCGGCCGCCTTTTCGAGCACGGTGACCTCGAAGCCGCGCTCGGCGAGCGCGATGGCGGCGGACAGGCCGCCCAGGCCGCCGCCGCTGATCAGGATGGGAAGGGAGGACATGCGCCGCCTGAAGAGAGAGTGGCGCCGGCAGGGTCGCCGGCGCGGCAGCGAATGATATCGCCTCGACCGCCGGGCACGGCGCCCGGTCGCCGGGGATTCGGACTACCATTGGCGCCCCCGCCCTTGGTCCGCATTCCGCCATGCACGACGCCGATCCGTCCGCTGCGCCCGACTGGGACCAGCCGATCCGCTACATCCAGCGCACCCACGAGTGGTACGACCTGCTGGGCTACGGCAACCCGTACCGCTACGCGCACTACCTCGAGGTGCCGTTCACGCCGCTGGCGCGGCCGCTGGCGCAGAGCCGGGTGGCGCTGCTGACCACCGCGGCGCCCTACCACCCCGACAAGGGCGAGCAGGGCGTGCGCTCGCCCTACAACGCCGCCGCCAAGTTCTACCAGCCCTACGTCGGCGACAGCGCCCTCGATCACGACCTGCGCGTCTCGCACGTCGCGGTCGACCGCGCGCACGCGGTCGACGACATCGACGCCTGGTTCCCGCTGCGCGCCCTGCGGCGCGCCGCGGCCGCCGGGACGATCGGCGCGGTGGCGCCGCGCTTCGTCGGCGTGCCGACCAACCGCAGCCAGCGCCACACCCTCGAGACCGACTGCCCGGCCGTGCTCGACTTCCTCCGCGAGGATCGGGTCGACTGCGCGGTGCTGGTGCCCAACTGCCCGGTGTGCCACCAGACCATGAGCCTCACCGCGCGCCATCTCGAGGCCAACGGCATCGCCACCGTGATCATGGGCGCCGCCAAGGACATCGTCGAGCACGTCGGCGTGCCGCGCTTCCTGTTCAGCGACTTTCCGCTGGGCAACGCCGCCGGCCGGCCGCATGACGCCGCATCGCAGGAGGCCACGCTCGCGCTCGCGCTGCGGCTGCTCGAGCATGCGCCGGCGCCGCGCACCACGGTGCAGAATCCGCAGCGCTGGGCGGGCCCGCCCGAATGGCGCCTCGACTACATGAATGCCGCGCGCCTGTCGCCCGAGGAGGTGGCGCGGCGCCGCGCCGAGAACGACCGCATCAAGGCGGTCGCGCAGGGCGTGCGCGACGCCACGCTCGCCGGGCGCTAGGCCGACGCGCGCTCAGCGCGCTGCCGTGCGCGTCGGCGCCTGGCCGCCGCCGAGCATGCCGGTCGCGAGCGCCGTGCCCAGCAGGATCACCGCGCAGGCCGCGAGCATGCGCACGGTCGGCACCTCGCCCAGGAACAGGGCGCCCCAGACGATGCCGAACACCGGCACCAGGTAGGACACCGCGATCGCGCGCGCCGGCCCGGCGTTGGCGATCAGACGGAAGTAGAGGATGTAGGCGACGCCGGTGCAGGCCACGCCCAGCACCAGCACGGCGACCCAGGCCGCGGCCGAGGGCTGCACTTCCGGCCAGGTCGCAATGGCCAGCGGCAGCAGCGCCAGCGCCGCGGCCACCTGGCTGCCGGCGGCCACCCCGAGCGGGTCGACGCCGGTGAGGAAGCGCTTGGTGTAGCTCGCGGCGATGCCGTACATGAAGGTGCCGGCGAGGCCGGCGCAGATCGCGAGCGTCGGCCCCTCGAGCGTGAGTCCCATGCGGCCCCAGACCAGCAGCAGCACGCCGCCGAAGCCGATCGCCAGGCCCAGCACGCGCCGCGCCGACAGCCGGTCGCCGAGCCACAGCCACGCGATCGGCGCCGCCCACAGCGCCGCGGTGGGGTTGAGGATCGCCGCGAAGCCTGCGGTCAGATCGACCGTCGAGTAGGCGAGCAGGCAGAACGGCAGCGCGGAGTTGATGATGCCGACCACCGCGATGTGGCCCTTGTGCCCGCGCATGCGGGCGAGGCCCGAGCGCAGGAAGAAGATCGGCACCAGGAACAGCGCGCCGATGCCGACGCGCAGCTCGATCAGGGCCAGGGTGCCGAATTCCGGCACCGCGGCGCGCATGAACGGAAACGAGGCGCCCCAGATCGCGCCCAGGAGCAGGAGGTCGAAGAGGTCGCGCGGTTTCATCGCCGCGCCGCAACGGGACAGGTCTGCATGGCTGGCCGGCAGGATACCAAGCGGGGCGCCGCGCGACCCGCCGGAATCGGACCCCGATGTCCGCATGCGCCCGGGTCGGGCACAATTCGCGTCTTTCCATTTCCTTTTCGAGAAAGTCCGCCATGGCCAACATCGGTTTTCGCATCCTCCCCGCGCCCGCGCGCGCGCCGGCCTCGCTGGTGCGCCAGTTTCGCGGTGTCGTCGTCGCCCACCTGTCCGACTGCATGAACCGCCTGCCCGGCGCCGACGGCCTCGACCCGATGCACAAGGGCGGGCAGATGCTCGGCGTGGCGCTGACCGTGCGCGTGCCGCCGGGCGACAACCTGATGGTGCACAAGGCGATCGACATCGCGCAGCCCGGCGACGTGATCGTGGTCGCCGCCGGCGGCGACCTGTCGCAGGCGATCATCGGCGAGATCATGAGCACCCACGCGGCCAAGCGCGGCGTCGCCGGCATGGTCATCGACGGCGCGATCCGCGACTCCGGCGCGATCGCGGCGGCGAAGTTCCCGGTCTACGCGCGCGGCGTCACCCACCGCGGGCCGTACAAGAACGGCCCCGGCGAGATCAACGTGCCGGTGTCGATCGGCGGCCTGGTGGTGTGCCCGGGCGACATCGTCGTCGGCGACGACGACGGCGTCGTCGCCGTGCCGGTGGACATCGCGCCCACCGTGCTCAAGGCCGCGCGCGCGAAGGCGAAGGACGAGGACGCGACGCTCGCCGCGATCCGCAAGGGCAAGGTCGACCGCAGCTGGGTCGACAAGGCGCTGCGCGCCAAGGGCTGCGACTTCTAGCCCGGGGCGGCGGCCGCTGCCAGGGCGCGCAGCACCTCGGCCGTGTGCGCGTCGGCCGGGAAGAACGACTCGATCGCGATCTCCGAAAGGGTGACGTCGATCGGCGTGCCGAACACGGTCACCGTGGAGATGAAATTGAGCACGCCGGCCGGCGAGGCCAGGGAAAGCGGCAACACCATCGCCGGCGCCGGCGTTTCGACGCGCCCGGCCAGGCGCGCGTGCTCGGGCACCGGATAGGCGCGCAGTTCGCGGATCAGTTCGGCGATGCCGGCATCGCCGGTCAGGTCGAAGTCGCGCTTGAGCCGCGCGAACAGGTGCGCGCGCCAGTGCGCGTAGTTGACGATGCGCGGCGCCAGGCCGCGCGGATGCAGCGACAGCCGCAGCACGTTGACCGGCGGCGCGAGCACGTCCGCCGGCAGGCCCTCGAGCAGGTGGTCGACCGCGCGGTTGTTGCCGATCAGGGTCCAGCGGCGGTCGACGGCGAGCGCAGGGAAGGGCTCGTGCCCCTTGAGCACCGCGTCGATGGCTTCGCGCGCCGGCGAGAGCGCGGGGTCGGCGAGCGCGCGTTCGGTGAACAGCGGCGCATAGCCGGCCGCCATCAGGAGCGCGTTGCGCTCGCGCAGCGGCACCTCGAGCGCCTCGGCCAGGGTCAGCACCATCTCGCGGCTGGGCCGGGCGCGGCCGGTCTCGACGAAGCTCAGGTGGCGCGCGGATATCTCGGCTTCCGTGGCGAGGTCGAGCTGGCTCATGCGGCGCCGCCCGCGCCAGGCGCGCAGCAGGTCGCCGAGGCTGGCGCTGGCGGGGTTGGCGAGGGTGACGGTCGGATCATTCATGGCAGGATGGTAGCGGACCGCCGTGCGCGCACCAATTACCCGGCAGGTAATTGAACCGCATCGGCATCTGCCGCATCGTGGCGTCCGGTCCGAGCCCGCACCGATTGCCGCCGGGCCGAGCCGTTTCCCAGCCGCTTCCCGGCCGTTTCCCTTCCCTCGATCCAGCCACGAAAGGCCCCACCATGCAACGCGTCATCATCTCCCTGGTTCTGATCGGTTTCGGTGCCCTCTCGGCGATCGCCGTCTGGCGCGAGGGGCTGACGGAGATCTTCGCTGCCGCCCTGAAGAGCTTCGCATCGGCGCAGATCTTCTTCGACCTGGTGATCGCGCTCACGCTGGTGATGGTCTGGATGTGGAAGGACGCACGGGCGACCGGCCGCAACCCCTGGCCCTGGATCGCGGCCACGCTCCTGACGGGATCGTTCGCGCCGCTCGTCTACCTGCTCACCCGCAAGGCGGGCTCCGCCTCCTGAGGCGCCGCGGGTGCGCTGCGGTGCGGTATGCTGAAGCCGGCACGGTGCGGCCGCGCGGGTTTGCGTCCGGTTGTCCGGCAGCGCGCAGCGAATCTGAGGACGGGCGAGCGATGTTTCGTGAAGATCTCCTGGCGGGCAAGCGCATCCTCGTGACCGGCGGCGGCAGCGGCCTGGGCGCGGCGATGGCCGCGCGCTTCGCCGAACTGGGCGCGGCGCTGGTGCTGTGCGGACGGCGTGCGGAGGTTCTCGAGTCCGCCGCGGCGCAGATCCGTGAGAAGCATGGCGGCCGCGTCGACGTGCACGGCTGCGACATCCGCGACGCCGGCGCCGTCGAAGCGATGCTCGACGCGGTGTGGGCCGCGGGCGGCCTGGACGTGCTGGTCAACAACGCCGCGGCGACCTTCATCGCGCAGACCGAGCGCCTGTCGGCGCGCGCGGCCGACGCCATCCTCGCGCCGACCCTGCACGGCGCCATGTATTGCACGCTGGGCGTCGGGCGGCGCTGGATCGACGCCGGACGGCCCGGCACGGTGCTCTCGATCCTGTCCACCTCGGTGCGCACCGGGCGCGCCTTCACCGTGCCCTCGGCGATGGGCAAGGCGGGCCTCGAGGCGATGACCAGGAGCCTCGCGGTGGAGTGGGGCCCGAAGGGGATTCGCCTGGTCGCGATCGCGCCGGGGCCGTTTCCCACCCCGGGCGCGTGGAACCAGCTGATGCCGGCCGCGCGCGAGCGCGCGCGCGATCCGGGCGCGCTGGTGCCGCTGGGACGCGTCGGCAGGGCGCCGGAACTGACCAACCTGGCGGCCTACCTGGTGTCCGACGAGGCCGCCTACGTTTCCGGCGAGACCGTCGCCATCGACGGCGCCGCCCACCTGCGCACCTCGGGTGCCGAGGACCTGATCGCCTGGAGCGAGGACGACTGGGCGGCGTTGCGCGCGAAGCGGCGCTGAACCCGCGTGCTGCGGCGGGCCCGGCGCGCACCGGACCGGCGGCGGCCGCGCGGGTGCAAGTCTGGTAAAAAGCCTGATCCATGCTCGAACTCGAGACCGACGTGCTGGTGATCGGCGCCGGCGGCGCCGGCATGTATGCCGCGCTCGCCGCGGCGCAGGCCGGCGCGCGCGTGCTGCTGGTCGACCGCGGCCTGATCGGTCGCGCCGGCGCGACCGTGATGGCGCAGATGACGGTGGCCGTCGCGCTGGGCGAGGAATGCCCGGACACGACCGCGGCGCACTACGCCGACACGCTCGCCGCCGGGCGCGGCCTGTGCGACCCGGCGCTCGCGCGGCTCCTGGTCGAGGACGGGCCGGCGCGCATCCGCGAGATGGACGCGTGGGGTGTGGGCTGGGCGCGGTCGGCCGACGGCGGCCACATCCGCCAGGTGCATGCGCCGGGCCACGACCGGGCGCGCTGCGTCTACGTCGACTTCCTCAACACCGGCCCGGCGGTCTCGCGCACCCTGCGCACGCGCCTGAACCCGGTGGCGGCCGTGCGGCGCATCGGCGACATCGTCGTCACCGACATCGCCACCCGCGGCGGCGTGGCGACCGGCGCGGTCGGCTACCACCTGGCCTCGGGCGCGGCGGTGCGCTTCAGCGCGGCGGCCACGGTGATCGCCACCGGCGGCCTGACGCGCCTGTACGCGCGCAACAGCGCCTCGGCGAACATGGGCGGCGACGGCTTTGCGCTCGCGCTGCGCGCCGGCGCGCAATTGCTCGACATGGAATTCGTGCAGTTCTTCCCGATCGGCCACCTGGCGCCGCGCCTGATCGGCATGGACCCGATCATGTGGGACCCGTTCCGCTACAAGCTCGGCGGGCGGCTCCTGAACGCCGCCGGCGAGGAGTTCGGCGAGCGCTACGGGCGCGAGCAGAGCGGCCGCTACGAGCTCACGCGCGACGTCGCCACCTACGCGATCTTCAAGGAAGTCGAGGCCGGGCGCGGCAGCCCGGCGGGCGGGGCGTACCTGTCGTTCACCCACGTGCCGGAAGCCAGGCTGCGCGAGGCCTTCGGCCCGGTGATCGACCGCCTCGCGAAGAACGGCATCGACCTCACGCGCCAGGCGGTCGAGGTGGCGCCGATCGCGCACTATCACATGGGCGGCGTCGCGGTCGGCGCCGACATGGCCACGCGCGTGCCGGGGCTCTTTGCCTGCGGCGAGGCGGTCGGCGGCGCCAACGGCGCGAATCGCCTCTCGGGCAACGCGATCACCGAGGCGCTGGTGTTCGGCGAGGTGGCCGGGCGGCATGCGGCCGCGCATGCCCGCGCGCCGGGCGTTGCGAGGCTTCGTGGCGACGCGCCGTCGCTGCCCCTGCTGGCGGGGGCGTCGGGACCGCCGGGGCGCAACCCGGCGGCGGCGCTCGTGCGCCTGCAGGCGCTGATGGGCGAGAGCGTCGGGCCGTTCCGCACCCACGAGAAACTCGCGGCCGCCGCCGGCGCACTCGCGGCGATGGAAGCGGAACTCGGCGACGCGCCACCCGCCGCGGCCGGCGGCTACGACCTGGCGCGCCTCGACTGGTTCGACCTGCGCAACATGCTGCTCACGGCGCGTTGCGTCACCGCGGCGGCGCTCGCGCGCACCGAGAGCCGCGGCGCGCACCAGCGCGAGGACATGCCGGGCATGCTGCCCGATTGGGAGGTCAACCAGATGATCGACTGGCAGGACGGCCGGCTGCGGCTGACGCGGCGCGCCGCGGCCGGAGTGCGCGCGGCGGCGTGATGACCCTGACCGCCGAACTCCACATCCGCCGCGGCGGGCCCGGCGAGGCGCCGCGCGAGCAGGTGTTCCACGTGCCGTACGCGCCGGGCCAGTCGGTGCTCGACGCGCTGCGCTGGATCCGCGTCAACGCCGATCCAAGCCTCGCGGTGCGCTTCTCCTGCATCAACGCCAACGCCTGCAAGGAATGCATGATGCAGATCGACGGCAGGGCGGGCTATGCCTGCACCGCGCGCCTCACGGCCGGGCCGATGCGCGTCGCGCCGCTGCCCAGCAAGGCGCTGGTGCGCGACCTCGTGACCGAGATCGCGCCGCCGGAGGAGCGCCTGACACGTTGACGTGAGCGTGCCGATCGGCCCGCGCGGCGCGCAACATTCGCGGAGTGACGAAGCGCCGATCCCGTGACCAGCGTGCCGATCCCCGACGGTCCCCGGGCGGGGACACCTGCCGGATTCACAACGCGTCGCGGTGGCGGATGGCGAAGTCGAGCAGGCGGTTGGGCCCGGCGAGTCCGAGGGCCTCGGCGATGTGGGCGCGGTGGTTCTGGACGGTGCGGTAGCTCAGGCCCAGGGCGCGGGCGATCTCCTTGCTGGTGCGGGCCTGTGCGACCTGGCGCAGGATGGCGCGCTGCGCCGGCGTCAGCCTGGCGAGTTTCTCCTCGGCGTCGGCGTACCGCGGCGGCCGTACCGGCGGATGGCCGATCGAGGGGCTGACAAAGCTCGCGCCGCCGACGACCGCGTCCAGGCAGCGCAACAGTTCGTCCTCGGCATCGTCCTTGAGAAGATAGCCGGACACGCCGAGTGCGCGCGCGCGCTCGAGATACGCGGGTTCGGCGTACATGGTCAGCATCACGATGCGCAGCATCGGCTGGTGCGTGCGCGCCCACTGCGCGACGGCCAGGCCATCCTTCCCGGGCATGGCGAGATCGACCAGCGCGATGTCCGGCCGCAACAGCTGCAGTTGGCGGATCGCGGAGTCGCCGTCGCCCGCTTCACCGGCGACGCGATAGCCGCGCGAGGCGGCAACGATGTCGCGCAGGCCGCGGCGCATCACCGGGTGATCGTCGGCGATCAGCACGCCGCGGCGCGTCATTCCGGCCTCGTCATCGTCAGCGCAAGCCGTGTGCCGCCGGCCGGACGCGGTCCGAACTCCAGGCGCGCGCCCAGCAGCGCGGCGCGTTCGTCCAGCGTTGCGCGTCCCAGGCCCGGCGGCGACGCCGGGTCGACGCCGCGGCCGTCGTCCTCGATCAGCAGCATCGGCTCGCCGGTCGCGTCGGTGATCGTGACCTCGCACCGCCTGGCGTCCGCATGCTTGGCCACGTTGGCGACACCTTCCTGCAGCATGCGATAGACCTGCACGGCCTGCTGCGGCGTCAGGGTGCGCTCGACGCCGGGGGCCACGCTGACGCGCCATTCGACCCCGGTGCCTTCGAACGCACGCTCGACGGCGGCGCGCGCGGCGGCGGCGAACCCCAGTCGCTCGAGCTGATGCGGATGCAGGTCGTCGACGATGCCGCGCAACTCGCGGGTGGCATCGCGCGCGAGCTCGCCCAGGCCGGCGAGCTCGGCGCCCGACGGCGCGGGCTCGCGCGCCAGGCGCCGCAGCCGACTGCCGATCGCCCCCAGGTTCTGCAGCACCGAATCGTGCAGGTTGCCGGCGATGCGGCGGCGGTCCTGCTCCTGGCGCTCGACCAGTCGGCGCGCGAATCGCTCGCGTTCCGCGGCGGCGGCGGCCTCCGCCACCCGCTTCTCGCGGGCCAGGGTATTGATGCGGTCGGCCAGGCCGAACGACAGCAGGACCGCCTCCAGCGTGACGCCGAGCTCGAAGGCGCGGTCGGTCCACGGCGTCGAGGCGAGCACACCGAAGGTGCGCAGCGCATAGACGAGGGCGCCCGGCATCAGCGCGGTGAAGCCGAGCCCGATGAAGAGCGCCGGCCGGAAGCCATCGCGCACGCCGACGAGGATCGCCCACCCGATCAGAGGCAATTGCGCCAGGCCGCACAGCATCAGCATCTGGATGCCCCAGCGGTAGCTGGCGGTCAGGCCGAGCAGCATGGCGGCGAGGCTGGCCCAGCCGCTTGCCGCCAGGGCGCGGTCGAGCCACGGCTGGCGCTTCGCGGTGTTGAGGAACTGCCTGCTGAATCCGCTGCCGGCCAGGAGCGTCAGCCCCAGCAGGAGCGGCACCGCCGCGTTGCCGGCGCCCTCCAGATGCGGCCAGAGATGCTGCGCCGAGAAGCCGTGCAGGGTGAACAGCAGCAGGGTCGCGCCGCCGAGGTAGCCGACGTAGTGCAGGTAGCTCGGGTCGCGCACGGCGAGGTAGAGGAAGCCGTTGTACAGGACCAGGCTTGCCATCACGCCGAACATCAGGCCCAGCAGCAGCGCCGCGGTCGATTCCCGCGCCTGGAAGACGTCGGCGCGCCACAGCGTGATCGGCAATGCGATCGAACCCTCGCTCTCGATGCGCAGGTAGAGCCGCAGGTCCCCCGCCTCGGTGTCGGGGAGCGGCAGCACGACGTTGCGGTGCGCGTACGGCCGGACGTCGAACGCGCGCAGGTCGCCGGACCGCGCGGTGGCCAGGACGCTCCGGCCTGTGGTCACATAGGCGTCGACGCGGTCGAGGAGCGGCTGCGCCAGTTCCACCAGCCACTCGCGTCGCGGCCGCGGCACGTCGGAGAGGTCGACCCGGACCCACAGGGGTCGACCGACATAGCCGAGGTTGGGGCGCTCGCCGACGGCCGCGAACTCGGCACCGGCCAGGACCGACTCGATGCCCAGCGGTGCGCCGGTCTCCAGCAGCATGGCCAGCGGCGGCGCGAGGCGCGGTTGCGTGGCGATCGCCGCAACCGGCAACAAGGAAAGTCCGACCACCGAAGCCGCCCAGCGCAGCATCGCGATCCTCCCGACAGCCGTCCTGGATGCTAGCACGCACCGTCGTGAGTGCTTGTACTCATTCGCGCGAGTGCTCGCTCCCATTCCCGTCGCGTGGCGGGCGCAGGATCATCGGGGCATCGCCCTGGCGCGCACGCCGCGCCGATCGGAGTCGTCCATGCGCTACGCCGAACTTGCCCTCGCCCTCGCCCTCGCGGCAGCCTTGCTCGCGGCCGGTCCGGCCCGGGCCCTGCCCGCCTCCACCACCGACCTCTGGGATGTCAGTCAAGGCACGGTCGTCACCGGCAGCACGCCGATCCACTTCAGCAGCGACGCGCGCCAGATGTTCGGCGCGGTGATCACCCGGATCGAATCCGCCAACACGGTGTTCGGCGACTTCGAAGCGGCAGGCTCGCTGGACTTCATCGAATGGCGAACCGCGGCACCGGTGACGCTGCGCAGCTTCAATCTGAGCGCCGTGCACGACGCCGCGCCCCTGCGCAATCGGTACTACCGCGGCATGGACCGATTCAGCCTGTTTGCCTTCGACGGCACGGACTTCGCCGAGATATTCAGCATCAGCTTCTCCGGCGACCTCTATGACCCCCTCGCCGCCAACCATCCGTGCAAGTGCCAATTCGTCCTGGAGGCGAATGTCGCCGCGGTGACGAGCGATCGCTTCCGCGCCGAATTCGTCCAGACCGGCCCGCCGTCGGACGCTTCCGGTGTGCGCATCCATGAACTCGACGGCTACGGCACCTTCTTCGGCAACCAGCCGATCCCCGGAACCCAGGTTCCGGAGCCCTCGTCGCTCGCGCTCTTCGGCCTGGCCGTCGTGGCGCTCGCGCGGGGACGAAGCGGGTCACGTCGCCCGCGCGCGTTCATGCCGGCGGGCAGGCGAGGGTCGCCCTGACAGGCGTTCCGCGCGGTCGCCGTCTTGTGGCGCAAGCGCCCGGGCCACCCAACCCCCATTCCGGCAACTCTGCCGGCGGGTTGAGCAAGACGGGCCGGCCCGCTTGCCGGCGCGCTATCGGGGCTGGATGCCGGCCGCCTGCGCCACGCGCTTGAAGCGCTCGTACTCGGCGATGACGAAGGCGCGCAGTTCCTGCGGACCCAGGGTCATCACCATCGCCGGCTGCGAGGCCTGGTAGGTCCGCGCTTCCGGACTCGCCATCACCGTCCGGAAGCCTTCGTAGAGCTTCGTGGTGATGTCGTCCGGGGTGTCGGCGCGCACGAAGAACGACGCCCACACGTAGGTCTCGAACTCGGGATAGCCGCTCTCGCGCATCGTCGGCACGTTGGGAAAGGCGGGGTAGCGCACGTCGGAAGTGATGGCCAGGGCGCGCAGCCGGCCGTCGCGGATCAGCGGCGCCGCGCCGGCGAAGTCGATGGCCCCGGTGGTCAGCTGGCCGCCGACGACGTCGGTCATCATCGGTGCGCCTCCCTTGTACGGCACCGGCGTGATCTCCAGCCCGGCCACCGTGCCAAGCCAGGCACCGATGAGTTCGGAGCCGGCCGAGTAGTTGCCCACCGCCAGCGGCCCGCCGGCCTTCCTGGCGCCGTCGATCAGATCCTTGATCGTCTTGTACGGCGAATCGGCGCGCACGATGAACGCGGCCGCCGACTTGCTCACCCCGATCACCGGGCGGAAATCCTTGATCGGATCGTAGGGCAGGTTCTTCATCACCACCGGGTTGACGGTCATAGGCGAGTTGGTCGCCATCAGCAGGGTGTAGCCGTCGGGCGGCGCGTTCTTGACCGCCTGCACCGCCAGGATGCCGCTGCCGCCGGGCCGGTTTTCGACCAGCACCGGCTGGCCCCACAGCTTGGACAGGAGGTCGCCATAG
>JAEUOS010000227.1 GCA_016790695.1 Burkholderiales bacterium | reverse complement strand
CGGAAAGTTGTGCGCCGGATTCTCGATCGTCGCGACGCCGTCGATCGCGGCCGCCGCCTGTTCCGGCGAGCCGCGCGCGAACCCCGCGGCACGCCGCGCGAGTTCGGCCAGCGTCACGCCGGGCGTGCCGGCGCCGCCGTCGAAGCGCCCGGCGGCGAAGCACAGGCCGGCCGCGTCGACGCCCAGGTACGCGGCGGCGGCGCGGCGCGCTCGCTCGAGCGCGGCGTCGAGCGCAGCGACGAGCGCGTTGCCCTGCGTCGACAGCGAACGCGAGCCGCCGGTGCCGCCGCCGGCGGCCACCTGGTCCGAATCGCCCTGGACCACGCGCACGGCTGCCGCGGGCACGCCCAGGCGCGCGGCCGCCAGCGCCCGGTAGGCGGTCGCATGGCCCTGCCCCGAGGCCTGCGTGCCGACCAGCACCGCGACGCCGCCGTCGCCGTCGAAGCGCACCTCGGCGCGCTCGGCGCGCGCGCCGCCGGTGGACTCGACATAGCAGGCCATGCCGATGCCGCGCAGCCTGCCGGCGCGCTCGCTCGCCTGCCGGCGCGCGCCGAACCCGTCCCAGCCCGACGCCGCGCACGCCTGCGCCACGATGCGCGGAAAGTCGCCCGAGTCATAGGTGGTGCCGAGCGCATTGCGCCAGGGCATCGCGGCGGCCGGCACCAGGTTGCGCCGGCGCAGTTCGACGCGGTCGATGCCCAGCCGCGCCGCGGCGAGATCGACCAGGCGTTCGACCAGGAAGTGGATCTCCGGCTTGCCGGAACCGCGGTAGGCATCGACCGGCACGGTGTTGGTGCGCGCCGCGCGCACGCGCGCGCAGGCGGCGTCGAGGCGGTACATCGACGGCAGCACCGCACAGGCGACCGGCGCCGGGATCACCGGCGCGAACGTCGACAGGTAGGCGCCGAGATTGGCCACCGCGTCGAGACGCAGGGCGAGCATGCGGCCGTCGGCATCCAGCGCCAGCTCGAGCGTCGCGCGGTAGTCGCGGCCCTGGGTGTCGGAGACGAACGATTCGCCGCGCTCGGCGGTCCACTTGACCGGCCGCCCGAGCGCGCGCGCGGCGAACGCGCACAGCACCTGCTCCGGATAGAAGTAGAACTTCGGGCCGAAACCGCCGCCGACATCCGGCGTGACGACGCGGAAGCGCTCCGGCCCGAGGCCGAACGCGCGCGCGAGCAGCCCGCGCAGCATGTGCACGCCCTGCGACGCCGCGTGGACGGTGAAGCGGCCGGTGCGCGCATCCCAGGCGGCATTGACCGCGCGCGGCTCGAGCGCGTTGCCGACCAGGCGCTGGTTGTGCACGGCCAGCGCGACGACATGGCGCGCCGTGCCGAACAGCGCGGCGACCCGCTCCGGGTCGCCGGCCTCCCAGTCGTAGTACTGGTTGCCCGGCACGTCGGCGTCGACCAGCGGCGCGCCCGGGGCGAGCGCGGCGGCGCCGTCGGCGACCGCCGGCAGGGTGTCGTAGTCGACCGCGACCGCCAGCGCGGCGTCGCGCGCGGCGGCGGGAGACGCGGCGACCACCAGGGCGACCGGCTCGCCGACATGGCGGACGCGGGCGCCGGCCAGCGCATGGCGCGCCGGCTCGCGGCGCTCGCTGCCGTCGCGGCTGCGCAGCGGCGGCAGCGTCGGCAGCGGTCCGATGCCGGCCTGCGCCAGGTCGGCCGCGGTGAACACCCCCAGCACGCCGGGCATCGCGCGGGCCGCCGCCGCATCGATCGCGGCGATGCGCGCATGCGCATGCGGCGAGCGCACCACGCCGGCATAGGCCTGCTGCGGCAGCACCAGGTCGTCGGTGTAGCACCCCGCGCCGCGCAGCAGCGGCGCGTCCTCGTCGCGCGCGAAGGCAGCCATCCGGCGCGCCCCCTAGTCCAGCTTCAGGCCGAGGCTCCGGATCACCCGGCCCCAGCGCTCGTGCTGGTCGCGCACCGTGCGCGCGAAGTCCTCCGCGCTGCCGCCGTCCGGATCGTTGCCGCCCTTGAGCACCGCGTCGCGGATCTCGGGCAGCGCGAGGATCCGGTTGAGATCCGCGTTCAGTCGCGCCGTGGTCTCGCGCGGCAGGCCGCCGGGGCCGAAGAAGCCGATCCAGCCGAAGATGTCGATGCCGGCGACGCCCTGCTCGGTGAAGGTCGGCACGTCGGGCAGCGCCGGGTTGCGCCGGGTGTCGGCGACGCCCAGCGCCTTGACCCGGCCCGCGCGCACGTTGGCGACCGCCGTGGCCAGCCCGTCGAACATCAGCTGCACCTGGCCGCCGAACAGGTCGCGAATGGCGTCCGCGCTGCCCTTGTAAGGCACATGCAGGATGTCGATGCCGGCCTGCATCTTCAGCATCTCCGCGTTCAGGTGCGACGACGACCCCGGGCTCACCGAGGCGTAGTTGAGCTTGCCCGGATTGGCCTTCGCATGCGCGACGAGCTCGCGCACGTTCGCCGCCGGCACCGCCGGCGTCGCCACCAGCACCGTGGCCGCGCGCACGAAGCTGACGATCGGCGTGAAGTCGCGGAACGGGTCGTACGCGAGCTTGCCGGTCAGGTGCGGCAGCTGCGTGTGCGCCGTGGGATTCGCATAGAGCAGCGTGTGCCCGTCGGCGGCCGCGCGCGCGACCTCGGTCGCGCCCAGCGCGGTCGAGGCGCCGGGCTTGTTCTCCACCACCACGGGCACGCCGAGCGCGTCGGCCAGCCTGGGAGCCACCAGGCGCGCGTGGATGTCGGTCTGGCCGCCCGGCGGAAACGGCACGATGATGCGCACCGCGCGGCCGGGCTGCGGAAATCCCTGCGCCGACGCCGCGGCCGACGCGGCCAGCGCGGCGGCGCTGCAGAGGGCGATGACGGCAAGTCGGACGGTGCGCATGGAACCTCCTCGATCGGTCACGAACGGAGCGCCCTCAGGGCGCGGGAACCTGCAGGCGGCCGCGGTCGACGATCAGCCGGCCGTCGACTTCGATGCTGGCGTCGCCCCACATCAGCCAGCGATGGAAACTCGAGGCGAAGCTGCCGCCGGAGAGACGGTTGTCGCCCAGGATCAGGCGCACCACGCCGGCGCCGAAGCCGTAGTGCGGCAGGAAAGTGCTGCCCGGCACCGGGTTGAGCAGCGGATTGCAGCCGAGCACGAGCTCGCCCAGGCGGTCGCGGTCGCCGGTCTCGCGCGCCCAGAGGCGTTCGAGCTCGCGCTGGTCGCCGCCGGTCTCGAGCGCCACCACGCGGCCCCGGCGGAACACGAAGCGCAGGCCGGCGTCGGCGAACGCGCGCATGTCCATGCCGCGGCCGAGCGCCGGCGACTCGCCGTCGCGCGCCCTGGGAAACACGACCACGCCGTCGGCGCTGTCCGGCTCGGGGATGTTGCGCAGGCTGCCCGGCGGCACCTCCTCCTCGCGGTCGCGGCCGGAGGCCATCGCCAGCGCGCGCTCGCGCGAGGCGTCGCCGTAGTTGAGGTGGAAATGCGCGCCCGCGGTGAAGCTGAGGTCGGTGCCGGCGGCATCGAAGACGCGCACGCGCGCGCCGCGCATGCGCGCCGCCAGCGCCTGCATGTCGATCCGGAGCCGGTCGTAATCGAGGTCGGTCACGGCGCGCGCGTTGACGAGGTCGAGCGCGCGGTTGACCGGATGCGCGGGGTCGGGGATCGCAGGATCGTGGAACCAGTGCAGGTGCACCGAGCGCCCGGTGCGCCAGCCGTCGACCACCTGGTCGGACTGCGAGGTCGCGACCGTGCGCCCGCCGCGCCGGTCGTTCATCAGCAGGATGAAGACGTCGGCGGCGGCGAACAGGCCGCGCATGGCCGCGGTCTCGGCGGCATCGTCCTCGGGGTCGGCGTAGCGGCCGTGCGGCGCGCGCAGCCGCGCGAGCTGCGGCGTCCAGTGCAGGACGGTGGCGAGTTCGATGGCGCGCGCGCGCTGGATCTCGACGCGCACCGCATCGAGGGCCGCGCCGCCGAAGTACGGATCGGCCGACAGGATCACCCGCTCGTGGCGCCCGAGGCGGAGAATGCGCTGCACCAGCGTCCGGGCGATGCGCTCCCACGGCAGTTCGTGGGTCGGCGCCAGCCCCTGGTGCCCGGGAATCGGGAACGGGTCGAACACGCGGTACGCGGCGGCGGGTGCGGTCATCGCGCCTTCTCCTTGGACTCCCGGCCCCTAGACCCGCTCCGCCCAGGCGCGGATCACCTCGACGGTTTCGGCGACCAGTTCGGGCTGCCCGGCCAGGTAGTGGGTGCCGCCCTTGAGGATGTGACGAGTCAGGCGCTCCCCGGCCGCCTCGGCCCAGGCGCGGTTCATCACCGGCACGACGGAGGCATCGGCGCTGTGCTCGATCAGCAGCACCGGCCCCCGTGCCCGCGCGAGGTTGTCCGGGCCATCGGCCGGGCTCGACGGCGCCCACTGGCTCAGGTACGAGGTGATCGTGGTGTAGCGCCCGATGTTGTTCGCGCCGTAGTTGAGCGCTCGCGGGTCGCCCCAGATGGTGGTGCCCGGCGGCCGGTCGTTGGGATCGAGCGTCGGGTCGAGGTGACGCGGATCGGCGCCGGTGCGGTAGATCACGAAGGCCATGTCGCGCACGCCGTGCGGCAGGGCGCGCACGAAGCCGAGCTGCGCGCGGGCCCAGGCCTCGATGCGCTGGTTGCGCGCCACCTGCGCCGCCCGGTAGCGCGCCAGCCAGTCGGCGGCGAACGGCGGCCCGTTGGCGGGATTGAACATCGACAGCGCGGGATCGGCGGAGAACGCGTCGCGCTCGTCGATGACCGACGGGTCGAGCCATTCGGCGAACAGGCGCGAGCGCCCGGGATGCGCGGCCGTGAGCGCGATGCCGTCGACCGGGTGCAGGTCGCCCGGAGCGAGCCCGGTGGGATCGCCGACGACGTTGTGGGTGGCCGTCAGGCGTTCGGATTGCGCCTGGTAGAACGCCGCGAGCGCGGCGCCGCCCGAGTTGCCGATCAGGACCACCTTGCGGTAGCCCTGCGCGCGCAGCCACGCGACGCCCGCGCCCAGATCCTGGATCACCCGCTCCATCAGCAGCTGCGAATCGTTGTTGGCGTAGCGCGAGTTCAGCCCGAGCGCGGTGATGCCCACCTGCGCCAGCGGCTCGAGCAGGTAGTGCCCCATGAAGTTGCTGGCCGGATGCATGATGATCGCGGCCACCCGGCGGTCGGCGGCGCGCACGATCGCGCCGTAGATCTTCGGCCACAGCTGGGCGATGCCGGACTGCGACTCCATCGCGACGCCGGGCTTGACGTCGATGACGACGAGTTCCTTCGCGGCGCCGCTCACGGCCGCGCCTCCGCGCGCGCGCTGCGCTTGTCGGCAGTCCAGCGCGCCAGCTCGCCGTGCGCGTTCTCGGCGCACCGGTCGAGGAACTCCTGGCCGAGCGTGCGGTGGCACAGCTCGAGGCGCAGCCCGTTCGGGTCGTGGAAATAGATCGACTGCAGCCAGTGATGGTCGACCACGCCGATCACCTCGACGCCGGCATCGAGCAGGCGGCGCCGCGCCGCATGCAGCTCGTCGATGCTGCCCACCTCCATCGACAGGTGATTGACCCATCCGGGCGTGGCCGGATCGGGCGCGCAGGCGCGCCCGTCGCCGAGGTCGAAGAACGCGACGAACGAGCCGTCGCGCATGCGGAAGAACAGGTGCACGTACGGGCAGTGCTCGCCGGTCGAGGGCACGGTGTCGGCGCGCACCACGTGCGCCAGCGGCATGCCGAGCACGTCCTCGTAGAACGCGCGGGTCTCCTCGGCGTCGCGGCAGCGCCAGGCGAAGTGGTTGAGCTTCTGCACGTCGAAGTGCCCGTCGCGGCGCGGCTGCATGCGTGTCTCCCGAAAGTGATGCGCTTGACCGGTCATCGGGGCGCGTGTAGAGTCGACGCGCGACCGGCAAACGGACAGCGGTGTCCGACTATCGGACAGCCTACCACGGCCGGCGCGCTTTTGCCAAACCGCCCGCATGCGCATCGTGTCCGCCCGACTTTCCGATTCCGCGCGCGCCGCGCCGGCGCGCGCGCGCGCCGGCGCCGGGCCCGCGGGCGGCCGCAGCGCCGGAAATGCGGCGGCAGGCGCACACCTGCCAGGCGCGCGCCCGTCAGCGGGCGAGGGAGGCGGCGATCGTCTTCGCGGCCGCGCCGAGCACGCGCGCGTACCTGCCGATGGAGCCGGCCCGGATGGCCGGGGTCACCACGCCGATCGAGCCCACGACCGTGCCGCCGGCCAGGATCGGGCACGACAGCCCGTGCACGCCGGCGGAGAGTTCGTCGTGCGAGGCGGCATAGCCGTCGGCGCGCGCCTGCGCGACCAGCGCGGCGAGCTTGCGCGGCGCCGGCGTCGCATTGACCAGGCGCGCCACGGTCTCGCCGTCCAGGAACGCGAGGATCGCGCGGCCGCTGGCGCCGCTCGGCAGCGGGTGGCGGAAGCCGCGCGCGAGCTGCACGCGCACGAAGTGCCGGCTGCCCACCGCCTGCTCGACCTGCACCGCCTCGTCGCCGTCGCGCACGGTCAGGATGAAGGTCTCGCCATGCGCGCGCGCCAGCTTCTCGAGGACGGGCCGGGCGGCGGCGAGCAGCTCGGGCTCGACCGCCTGGGCCAGGCGCAGCAGCGTGATGCCCGCGGTGAACCCGCCCTCGACGCGCCGCACGAAACCGCGCTGCTGCAGCGTGGCGAGCGACCGGTGCACCACCGTGCGGTGCATGCGCAGCGCGCGTGCGACGTCGGCGACGGCCACCGGCCCGTGCTCGGCGACATGCTCGAGAATGGCGAGCGCCTGGTCGGCGGTCTTGGAGATTTCCGGCATCGGGATCGGGGGCGGGCGGCGGATCGCGCGGCGGCGCGCGCACCCGCCGATTCATTGTCGCACGCGAACCGGAGGCGGGCATGGCGCGCACCCTGATACGCAACATCGGCGAGCTGTTCACCGGGGACCTGGCGCAGCCGGTCGCCGCGGCCGGCGCCATCGCCATCGAGGACGGGCGCATCGCCGGCTTCGATCCGCCCGACGCGTCGGGGTTCGACACGGTCATCGACGCGGCCGGCGCGGCCGTCGTCCCGGGCATCGTCGACGGCCACGTGCATCCGGTGATGGGCGAATGGACGCCGACCCAGGACGCGCTCGGATGGATCGGCAACTACCTCCACGGCGGCACCACCACCATGCTCTCCGCGGGCGAACTGCACGCGCCGGGCCTCGACTACGACCGCCTGACGCCCGACCTCGTCACCGCGCTCGCCGAGGTGACCGCGGCGACCACCGGCCGGGTGCGCTGGAGCGGCGTCAAGCTCTTTGCCGGCACCGCGCTGCTGGTGCCGGGGATGACCGAGGCGCACTTCGACCGGCTCGCGGCCGCCGGCGCGCGCCTGGTCAAGTTCCTGTTCTATCCGTTCAGCCACGACCCGGACGAGGCGCGCCGCTACGTGCGCTGGGCGCGCGCGCGCGGCATCCGCTCCAAGGTGCACACCGGCGGCGTGTCGCGCTCGGGCGCGAGCCAGATCTGCGGCTTCGAGATCCTGTCCTGGCTGGCGCCGGACATCGCCGCCCACGTCAGCGGCGGGCCGATCCCGATGTGCGACGCCGACCTCGACGCGGTCGTCGATCACACCGACTTCGCGCTCGAGATCTGCTCGTCGGGCAACTACGCGTCGACCCTGCGCGCGGTGCGCCGCCTGGACGCGCAGGGCAAGCTCGACCGGCTGTGCCTCGGCACCGACACCCCGGGCGGCACCGGCGTCATCCCGCGCGGCGCCTGGCGCAACATCCTGTACCTCTCCTCGGTCTGCGGCCTGGCGCCGGGCGCCGCGATCGCGGTGGCCACCGGCAACACCGGCCGCGCGCACGGCCTGGCCGAGGGCATTCTCGCGCCCGGCCGCCCGGCCGACCTCGCGATCTGCGGGCCGGTCGAAGGCTCGGCCGGCACCAGCCTCGCCGACGCGATCGCGCACGGCGACCTGCCCGGCATTTCCTACGTGCTCATCGACGGCGTCGTGCGGGTCGCCGAACGCAGCCGCCAGACCCCGCCGTCGCGGTTGCGGCCGGTGCTGACCTGCTGCGCGCGCGGCGCCTGAGGCCCGCATGCTGGTGCTCGGTGCCCGCGACGTGGCGGCCAGCCTGCCGATGGCCGCCTGCATCGACGCGATGCGCGACCTGTTCATCGCGATGGCGGACGGCGCCTATTTCAATCCGCTGCGCCAGCGCGCCCGCCCGGACGGCTGCGCGAGCTGGCTCACCATGATGCCGGCGCGGCGCGACGCGCCGCCCGCGCTGTGGGCGCTCAAGGAGATGGCGGTCGCGCCGGCCAACGCCGCCGCGGGGCTCGACCCGATCCAGGGCGCGGTGCTGTTGCACGACGGCACCGACGGCCGCCTGCTCGCGGTCGTCCACGCCGGCGCGCTCACCGCGATCCGCACCGCGGCGGTCTCCGCGGTCGCCGTCGGCGCGCTCGCGCGCGCCGGCGCGCGCGAGGTCGCGATCCTCGGCACCGGCGTGCAGGGCCGCGCCCACATCGAGGCGATGCGCCTGGCGGTGCCCGGCGCGCGCATCCGGCTGTGGGGACGCGATCGCGAGCGCGCCGCGCGCCTGGCCGGGGAGACCGGCTGCAGCGCCGTCGCCGCGCTCGCCGATGCGGTCACCGGCGCCGACATCGTCTGCGCCTGCACCGCCGCGCTCGAGCCCGTGACGCGGCCCGAGTGGTTCGCGCCCGGCTGCCACCTGAATGCCGTCGGTTCGAGCACCCCGGCGGCGCGCGAGATCGACGCGGCGACGATCGCGCGCGCCGCGCTGTTCGTCGACCGCCGCGAGGCCGCACTCGCGGAATCCGGCGACATCCTCGGCGCGCTCGCGGCCGGCGCGATCACGCCGGCGCACATCCGCGCCGAGCTGGGCGAGGTCCTCGCGGGCAAGGCCCCGGGGCGCCGCGACCCGCACGAATTCACCCTGTACAAGGCCCTGGGGTTCGCCGCCCTCGACCTTGCCGCCGCCGAACTCGCGGTGCGCGAAGCGGCGCGTGCCGGCCGCGGCACCGACGTCCCCTGGCAATGATCCGCCCCTCGAAGGAGAAACCCATGAAACTCGCCCGTCGCATCGCCCTCACCGCCGCGGTCGCCGCCGCATGCCTCGCCGCCGTCCCGGCCGGCGCGCAGACCACCTTGTCCATGTCGGTGTGGATCCCGCAGCAGGCGCCGTTCGTCCAGCATGCGCTGGTGCCATGGGCGAAGCAGGTCGAGGAAGCCACCGCCGGACGGGTCAGGGTCAACATGCTGCCGAAGGCGGTCGCGACGCCGCCGGGCCACATCGACGCGATCCGCGACGGCGTCGCCGACGTCGCCTTCACCGTGCAGGGCTACACCCCGGGCCGCTTCGTGCTGACCAAGGTGGTCGAACTGCCGTTCGGCGGCGAGAGCGCGGAAGCGCTGTCGGTGGCCTACCAGCGCATCCACGACCGCTTCCTGGCCAAGGCCAACGAGCACCAGGGCCTGAAGGTGCTCTCGGTGTTCACCCACGGCCCGGGGGCGGTGTTCACCGCGCGGAAGCCGGTCGCGCGGCTGGAGGATTTCGCGGGGCTGAAGATCCGCACCGGCGGCGGCGTGGTCAACGACCTCGGCGTCGCCCTCGGCGTCACCGGCCTGATGAAGCCGGCCAACGAGTCCTACGAGATCCTCTCCTCCGGGCTGGCCGACGGCGTGTTCTTCGCGCGCGAGTCGATCCTCACCTTCAAGCTCGGCGGCCTCGTCAAGCACGCCACCCTGATCCCCGGCGGCATGTTCAACACCAGCTTCGTGCTGATGATGAACGAGGCGCGCTTCAACGCGCTGCCGGCCGCCGACCAGGCGGCGATCATGAAGGTCTCCGGCGAGAGCTTCGGGCGCATGGCCGGGCGCTCGTTCGACTCCTCGGACGCCAAGGCGGTCGAGACCATGCGCGCGGCCGGCGTCGAGATCCGCACCGCCGACGCCGCCTTCGTCGAGCAGATCCGCAAGGCCACGGAGCCCGTGGTCAACGCCTGGATCGCGGATGCCGGCAAGAAGGGCGTGGACGGCAAGGCGGCGATCGAGGCGCTGCGCGCGGAGTCGCGGAGGGTGGCGACGGCGCGCTGACGCAAGGCGCGGTCGTCGACCGCGCGCGCCCTGGCCGCGCGCTCAGCGCTCGCGCGCCGCCTCGTGCCATGCCTTCTGCACCGGCGAGAGCAGGTACTCGAGGACGGTGCGCGTGCCCAGGTGGATTTCCGCGTGGACCAGCATGCCGCTCTGCAGCCCGAAGCTCTGGTTGCCGTAGTCGAGCGCCTGCCGCGCAAGCGTCACCTGCGTCTTGTAGGCCAGCGGTGAGGCGGCGCGGCCGCGCGGCGCCGCCTGGCCGTCCGCGCCGGGATCGGCAGCATCGGCGCTCACGCGCAGCACCTCGCCATCGACAAAGCCGTACTTCTGGAACGCGAAGGCGGCAAGCTTGAGCCGGACCCGCTGTCCCGCGCGCACGAAGCCGATGTCGTCGTTGCGCACCCACACCTCGGCCCGCAGCGCCTCGTCGCGGGGCACCACGGTCATCAGGATCGTGCCCGGACTCGCCACCGTGCCGATCGTGTGCGTGGCGAGGTCCTTGACCACGCCGTCCTGGGTCGCCCTGAGCTCCAGGAGCCGGTGCTTGTGCTCGTGCTTCTTCAGGTCCTGCGCGGAGCGCTCGGCCAGCGGCGCGATCTCGGCGCGCTCGTTCTGCAGCTGCTTGCGGTAGTCCGCGGTGATCTGCGCCAGGCGCTTCTCCGACTGGGCGATCGCCGCGCGGGCGGACAGCATCGCCGCCTCCTGGGCGCTCAGGTCCTGCTCCTTCTCGATGCGCTCGCGCTGCTTGTCCGCGTACAGGATGGTGCCCGCGAATCCGTCGCGCACCAGCTTCTCGTAGGCGGCCTCCTGCTGGCGATAGTGCGGCAGGACGGCGCGCAGCTTGTTGCGCACCTCGGTGGCCACCGCCAGTTCGCCGCGCGCGCGCTCGAGCGCCGCGCGCTCCTGGTCGAGCGCCGATTCGTAGGCGCCGCGGTTGGCGGCGTACTGCGCCTGCGCGCGCGCAAACACGTGCGGCGGATCGCCCGGCAGCGCCGGCAGGGGCCGGCCCGCGAGCTGGGCGTCGATGCGGCGCAGCGCGATGCGTCGCGCATCGTGGTCGGCGGCGGCGGACCGCAGGTCGGATTCGGTCAGCACCGCATCCATGCGCATGAGCACCTGGCCCGCGCGCACGCTCTCGCCCTCGCGCACCAGGATCTCCTTGACCACGCCGCCTTCGGCGGGCTGCAGGATCTTCAGGTAGGTGGCGGGCACCAGCCTCCCTTCCGCCACCGCGACGATGTCCAGCCGCGCCAGCGCGCTCCAGGCGATCAGGACCGCGACAAACCCCAGCACCAGCCAGAGCACGAGGCGGGCGAACGGCGCCGATTCGGTGTCGCGCACCCGCGCAAGGCTCGACGCGAACGCGGCGCCGCCCGGCGGGCGCGGTGCGCCTGCGCGGCCGCCGGCCGCGGACCGGCTCATCGCTCGGCCCCGGCGGCGCGCATGTCGAGCCGCAGCACCCGGTCGACCGCCAGCCCCGGCGGCACGGTGTGGGCGATGAACAGCACGGTCGCGCTGCCCTTGAGCGCGTTCACCGTCTGCGCCAGGAGACCCGCCGCTTCGCCGTCCAGGTTCGATGCCGCCTCGTCGAAGATCAGGATCGGCGGCGCCTTGAGCAGCGCGCGCGCGATCGCGATGCGCTGGCGCTGGCCGCCCGACAGCCCGACGCCGTGCTCGCCGACGCGTGTCTGGTACCCCTGCGGCAGGCGCTCGATCTCCTCGGCGATCCCGGCCTGGCGGCACGCGGTCGCCACCTCCTCGAACCCGGCATGGGCGTTGCCGAGCAGGAGGTTGTCGTAGACCGTTCCCGCGAACAGCACCGTCTCCTGCGGCACCACACCGAAGCAGGCGCGCAGCTCGGTGGCGGTCATGTGCGCGATGTCGACGCCGTCGATCAGGATGCGCCCCTCGGCGACCGGGTAGTAGCCCTGCAGCAGCCGGGCGAGCGTGCTCTTGCCGCAGCCCGAGGCGCCGGTCACCAGGGTGATCTCGCCCGGCTCGAGGATGGCGTCGAAGCCCCGGTACAGCCACGGGTGCGCAGCCGTGTAGCGGAAGTCGACGGCGGCGAACTCGACGCGGCCGCGGGCCCTGCCGGCGGCCGCGCGCCGCGGCACCACGTCGGCCGACTCGGCCGGCGCGTCCATGATGTCGCCGAGGCGCCGGACGCTGATGCGCGCCTGCTGGAATTCCTGCCACAGGCCGGCCAGGCGCAGGAGCGGCTGGCTCATGCGCGCGGCGAACATCTGGAAGGCCACCAGCATGCCGATGGTGAACGGCGTGCCGCCAAGGCGCGCGAGCTCCGCGGAATCGATCACCAGGAGGGCGCCGCCGACCAGGATCGCCAGCGTCATCGCCTGTTCCAGCGCACCGGCCGCCGTGTGGTAGGTATTGGCCAGCTGGCGCGTGGCGAAGGCGCTCGACAGGTAGCGGGCCAGCTGGGCGCCGTAGCGTTCGCCGAGCGCGGCTTCCATCTGCAGGCTCTTGACCGTCGCCATTGCGGCGACATGCTCGGTGACGAAGGCCTGGACCCTGGCGCCGGCCAGGAACTGCGCGTCGAGGCGCCGGCGGAACAGCGGGGTCAGTGCCAGCGACAGCAGCGCGATCGCCGCTGCCGCCGCCAGCGCAACGACGGTCAGTTGCCACGAGTACCAGAACATCACGGCCAGCAGGATCACCAGGAACGGGCAGTCGAGCAGCAGGGTCACCGCCGCGCCCGCGATGAACTGCCGGATGCTCTCGATCCCCTGCAGGCGCGCCACCAGGGTGCCGGTCGGCCGCGCTTCGAAGTAGGCCATCGGCAGCCGCAGCAGGTGCCGGAACACCGCGTCGCCGAGCACCGCGTCGATGCGGTTCCCGGTATGCAGCACCAGGTACTGGCGCAGCCAGGTCATGAGCGACATGAACAGCATGAACAGCACCAGGCCCACGCCCACTGCCCACAGGGTCGCGATGCTGTGGTGCACGACCACCTTGTCGATCACCACCTGCGTGAGGAGGGGAATGGCCAGGCCCACCACCTGGATCGCCGCGCTGGCCAGCAGCACTTCGCGCCAGATCGCCTTGTGGCGCAGCAGCTCGGGGATGAACCAGGCGAAACCGAAGCGCTGGCGTTCGGCCGCCTCGCCCGCATCGAACGTCGACGGATCCGCCTCGTCGGCGGCCACGGCCAGCAGGTCATCCTCGAACTGCGCGCGGAACTCGGCAGTGCTGAACGTGCGCGGCTCGGCGCTGCCGGGCGCGAAGCACAGGACGCGCGCGCCGTCGGCGCGCACCACCAGCGCGATCCCGGCCGCACCATCGGCTGAGCGCGTCCAGGCGACGCAGGGCATGGGCGTGCGCGCATCGACCGGTCCGCGCAGGCCGGCCGTGCGCATCCCGTGCTTCTCGAGGGCCTCGACCAGGCGCGCCCGGTCCAGCGGCGGCGGAAACGCCACGCGCGCCAGGCGCTCGTCGAACGGGATCCGCAACACCTGGCACAGGCTGCCGACGAGCCAAAGAAAGTCGTTGCTCGCCAGCAAGCGCTCTCCTCGCGCGCCTTCCCCAAGGCGCTGTGGCGGGGAGATTACTCCAGTTCGTCGCGGGCGGAAACGGGGGGCAGCCCGTTGGCGCGGGCGCCGGGTCGGCGGCGCGGCTGGCCGCACCGACCGCCGCCCGGCCTCAGGTCGGCGCCGCCAGCCCCGCCACGTGGTCCATGATCGCCCCCGGCGTGGTCCACCAGACGCGCCCGTCGTTGACGATGTGCGCGAGCGCCCGGCGCAACTGCTTCAGCCGGTGCGGCTGGCCCACCAGGTAGGGGTGCAGCGCGATGCCCATCACCAGCGGCTGGCCGCTGGAGGCACCGGTCTGGCCGTGCGCCTGGTTGATCATCTCGTCGTAGCAGTCGATGATCATGTTGGCGAACTCCTCGGCGCCGCACTGGCGGCCGACGATCGCGGGAATGTCGTTGATTTCCTGCGGATACGGGATGGTCCACAACGCGCCGTGGCGGGTCGCCATCCGCTGCGGCATGTCGTCGTGGCACCAGTTGAGGTTGTAGGCGTAGCCGGCCGCCTTGAGCAGGTCGGGCGTGGCGTGGCTCTCGGAGATCCACGGCGAGAGCCAGCCGCGCGGCGCGACGCCCTCCTCGGCGGCGATGCGCGCGGTGCACGCGGCGATCAGCGCGCGCTCGTCGGCCTCGCTCAGGTCGCCCTGGCGCTCGGCGTTGGTGTGGCCGTGGCCGATGATCTCCGTCCCGTGCGGGTACTGGTCGGGCCGGAAGGCGCCGATCACCTCCGGGCAGTAATCGTAGAGCGCGGTGTTGATCAACAGCCCGACCGGGAGGCGGAACTCGTCGAACAGGTCGCGGCAGCGCCACACGCCGACGCGGTTGCCGTAGTCGCGCCAGGCGAAGTTGAGCACGTCCGGATCGCCGGACGGCGCCAGCTTCGCGCCCATGCCCCGGCCGAATTCGAAGTGCTCGATGTTGAAGCCGAGGTACACCGCGAGGCGGAAGCCGCCGGGCCAGGCATAGTCGTCGCGGCGGGTGATCGGGGCGTACGGATAGCGCCCATGGGTGGCGAGTTCGCGCAGCATGTTCGGTCTTCGCAGTTCAGATTTCGTCGATCTGGGTGGCGCGCGGCGCCGCGCCGCCCGCGGCATTCTCGCCAAGCGCATAGCGCTCGCGCGTGTTGATGTAGAAACTGGCCCCGAAGCGGGCCACCGGGAAGTAGTTCTGCAGGCGCACGCGGGTCTTCTCCAGGTCGATCAGGTCGTCGCGCGCGTGCAGCCACAGCACGCGGCCGATGAAGATGTATCGACTGTCGGTCTCCAGCTTTTCCCACAACCGGCACTCGAAGGCGACCGGCGCCTCGGCGATGCGCGGCGGCCCCACCGCGTTCGACGGCACAGTGGAGAAGCCGACCATGGCAACTTCGCTCACATCCGGCGGCACCCGCGCGCCGCAGGCGTGCATCTGCTCTGCGATCGCCTCGTCGGCCAGGTGCACGACGAACTCGCCCGTGCGAAGGATGTTGGCGGCGGTGTCCTTGACTTCGCCGTCGGCGTGCTTGTTGACGCTGATCATCACGATCGGCGGCTCCTCGCCCATCATGTTGAACATCGAGAACGGCGCGGCGTTGACCACCCCGCCGGCACTGAGCGTGGTCACCAGTGCGATCGGCCGCGGCACGATCAGGCTGGCCATCAGCTGGTAGCGCTGGTATTCGGTGAGGGTGCTGAAGTCGAGTTGCATGCTGATCTTCCTGGGCACGCGGCAGGTGCCGCGCGCCCTCGTTCTGGAGAGGCGGCCATCCCGCGATCAGATCTTCGCCCGGCCGGCGCGCGCGCCGGCGAAGACCATCCGGCGTCCCGACACGACGTATCGCCACGCGGCTTCGATCGCGGGCGCCATCAGGGCCGTGAGGAACGTGTCGCCTGTGGCGGCGGGGTCGCTGATGTGGTGCATGAAAGGCTGCGTCTTCGGCTGCATCTTCGGCTGCATCTTCGGCTGCATCTTCGGGATTCCCGCCAGATTAATCCAGATCGCCCGTTCAGCATATGCCCCGCGGAGCGGATTCCCGGGTTCGCGGCCTCCGGGCAGGCGACCAGGCGCGCCAGCCACGATGCGCTCGAAAGCGCCGGCGGGGGACCCTGACGCCGCAGGCGCGGCGGGTGCTATGGCACACTCCCCGACTGCTGATCCGTATCCCGAGGCGACATGTCCGCAGGCAAGGCGCGCGAGGCGCGCGACAGGAAGCAGATCGACATCAGGCGCGCCGCGATCGAGGAGTTCGCGCGCCATGGCTACCGTGGCGCCTCCACGCAGGCCATCGCGGCGCGTGCCGGCCTGTCCAAGCCGCAGCTGCACTACTACATCGACAGCAAGGAAGACCTGTACCGCGAGGTGCTGCTGGAGACCATGCACGCCTGGGGTGACCTGTTCGCCGTCGACGACGCCGGCCTTTCGCCGGCGCAGGTGCTCTCCGACTACATCCGCAGAAAGCTCGAATTCTCCTTCGACCACCCTCTCATGAGCCGCATCTTCACCGCCGAGATGCTCGCCGGCGCTCCCGTGTTCAAACCCTACATGGCGGTGTACCGGCGGCGGACCGCGGCCGCGGCGACGATGATCCGCCGCTGGATCGATCGCGGCCTGATGCGGCCGGTCGACCCGCTGCAGCTGCTGATGAACATCTGGGCCGTGACCCAGTCGTATGCCGACCACCGTGACCAGGTTCTGTTCTACATGCGCAAGCCGGCCCTCGGCATCGCCGATCGCGAGCGCATCATCGCCCACGTCACCTCGCTGATCCTGACCGGCTGCGGCCTCGGCGCCGCGCCGGTGGCCGCGGCCGCGCGCAGGCGGCCGGCGCGCCGGCCGGCGAAGTCCGCATCGCCGTGATGGTTTTTGATCGGATGATTTGACCAATCGGACAAATCTTGCTATGTTGCCGTCCGACTGGCGGGGACGGCAGCGAGCGCGCGCCGGGCGTGCCGAGAGCCAAGGGTTGGCGTCGCAAACGCTTTTCTGGAGATCGACGACATGCTGACGACTCGTCAGAAGGTGCTGCGCCGCTTCTGGTATCCGGTGGTCCGCGAATCCGAACTCGGAGCCGCGCCCTTTCCGTTTCGCCTGATGGGCGAGGACATCGTGGTCTGGCGCGACGCCTCCGGCGGGCTGTCCGCGCTCGCCGACCGCTGCTGCCACCGCACCGCCAAGCTCTCGCGCGGCTGGGTCGACGGCAACCTGATCGTCTGTCCCTACCATGGCTGGGCCTATGACGCGGCGGGGGCGTGCCAGCGCATTCCGCAGACACCCGGCGTGCCGACCACGCGCGCGCAGGTTCCGGGCTACCGCGCCGCGGCGCGCTACGGCTACGTATGGGTCTGCCTGGGCGAGCCGCTGGCCGACATCCCCGTATTCGAGGAGCCCGGCGAAGGCGGCTTTCGCCAGGTGCATCAGTTCTACGAGAACTGGCAATGCGCCCCGTTTCGCCTGATGGAAAACTCGTTCGACCTGGCGCACGCGAACTTCACCCACAAGGACAGTTTCGGGCGCATCGACGATCCGATCCCCGAACTCGGCCACATCACTCAGCAGGGCGGCGCCGGCTTCGTGCTCGAGGGGCGGATCCCGGTCAAGAATCCCGAAGGTTCCGAGTCGGTGCTGCATACCGACGCGAAGTTCACCGAACGGGTCATCCGCAGCACCTGGTACCTGCCGTTCGTGCGCAAGTCGCGGATCACCTACCCGAACGGGCTCGTGCATTCCATCGTCACCTGCGCGACGCCCGTCGACGATGCCTCGACGCAAGTCTGCCAGTGGGCCTATCGCAACGACACCGAGGCCGACGCCAGCACCGAGGCGATCATCGCCTTCGACGCCAAGGTCGTTGGCGAGGACAAGTTCGTTCTCGAGTCAACCGACTGCGATGCGCCCCTGGTCGCCGCCTCGGGCGAGGAACGGCACATGCCGACCGACGGTCCGGGGCTGCTGATGCGCAAGATGCTGCTCGCCCTCCTCGCCGCCCATGGCGAGAACGAGGTGCGGCGCGTCCGGGCGGCCGCTTGACCGCCCCGGGGCTGCCGCAGACCCCGATCGGAGCGGCAGGCTGGCACGAATCGCGCTTGCACCCGACGTATCGTGCCGGCGCGCGGTGGCCACCGAACGCCGCTCGCCCTTCCACCGACCCTTGCCGAGGCCCCTTATGCGTGCTCGATCCTTCCTGACCCTTGCCGCCGGCGTGGCGCTCGCGCTATCGCTGGCCACGCCGCTGGCGCAGGCACAGGCGCCCACCAAGCTGCGCGTCTCGATGGGCTGGCGCTTCCAGGGACCGCAGGGAATCTTCCTCATGGCGCGCGACCGCGGCTACTTCAAGGCCGAGGGGCTGGACGTGCAGATCGATCCCGGCTCGGGTTCGGCCGGATCGATCCAGCGCCTGGTCACCGGCGCCTACGACATGGCCGTCGGCGACACCAGTACGCTCATCGAGTTCCTCGGGAACAACCCGGGGCAGGCGCGCATGCAGGTGGTCTACATGTTCCAGGACCAGAGCGCCGTGACGGTGTGGACCCTCAAGAGGCACAACATCCGCTCGCTGCGCGACCTCGACGGCAAGGTGGTCTCGGGAGCGCCGTTCGAGACCGCGCGCCGCCTCTGGCCGATGATCGCCAAGGCGAACGGCATGAAGCCGGACACCGTCAAGTGGGCGTCGATGGACGGGCAGATCCGCGCCACCGCGGTGATCCGCGGCGAGGCGGTCGCCATGGGCGGGTTCGCGAACGCCTGGAACGAGTTCACCTCGCGCGGCATTTCCCGCGAGGAAGTGGTCGGCTTTCCGCTCACGGCGATGGGCATCGACATCTACGGCGACGCGGTGATGGCGACCAACAAGCTCATCGAGGAGAACCCGAAGGCGGTTGCGGCCTTCCTGCGCGCCTTCAATCGCGCCTTCGTCGAGACCTGGCGCAATCCCAAGGTCACCGTCGAGTGGCTCAAGAAGGCCGAGCCGCTCACCGACGAGCGCATCGAATTGCAGAACCTGGAGGCGATCCTGCCGTTCGTTGTCAACGATTTCACCCGCGCCAACGGCTTCGGCCTGATCAGCAAGGTCAAGCTGGAAAGTCAGGTCGAGGACGTCAGCGCGGCACTCGGCACCAAGTCGCGAACCAGCCCCGACATCATCTTCAATTCGAATTTCCTGCCGCCCAAGGCGCAGCGCATGCCCTGAGGGGCCGCCGAGCGGTCCGGCGATCATGCGCGTTCCGACGGAACTCCACGCCCGCCTCACCCGCGGCCTGCGCCTGCACGCGCTCGATTGGCCGGGCACGGCTCCCGCGGTCGTCCTGATCCATCCCAATCGCACCATCAATCGCGTCTGGGACCATGTGGTCGCGGCGAGCACGCTGCCGAACCGGTTCGTCGCACCGTGCCTGCGCGGCCACGGCCTGTCCGACTATCCGGCGCAGGGCTACCGGCTCGCCGACCATCGCGACGACCTGATCGAACTCGTCGCGGCGTTGGACGCCGGCCCGGTGTTCCTGGTCGGCCAGGCCACCGGCGCGATGCTGGCACTGATGATTGCGCACGCGCGGCCCGACCTGGTGCGAGCCGTGGTGGCGGCCAATCCGGCGCTGGCAATCCCCGCGGCGGTCAACGAGATGGTGCGTTCGCAGGTGCAGGCTCAGGTCCGGCTTGCCGACCGCGCGGCAGCCAGGGCGGCGCTGCCCTTCGCGTCGCGCTGGTCCCCCGAGGTGGTCGAGCACTACCTCGACCACGCACTGGAGCCGGCGGATGGCGGCGCGGCGTGGCGCTGGCGATACCACCCGCAAGGCGTCGCCGAATGCGAAGCCGACCTGGTGAACGACCACAGCGATGCCATTCGCACCGCGCTGCCGGTGCTTGTCTTCGGCGGCGCCGAGGCGACGGTGCTGCCGCCATCGACCGTCGACCGTGTGTGCGCGCTGCTGCCCAATCACCGCAGGGAGGTGCTGCCTGCGGCGGACCACCGTCTGTGCCAGGACAACCCGGCCGGATTCGCCGCGCTGATGGACTCGTTCGTCGGCGATCACCTTCCCCGCGCCGCTCCCGCCTGAAGCCGCGCGTCGCGCGTCAGACCAGTACCGGTTCCGGCTCCAGTTCGACACCGAATCGCTGCCGCACGTCGGCCTGGATGGCCCTGGCAAGTCCGAGGACATCGGCCGCGCGCGCGCCGCCGGTGTTGACCAGCACCAGCGCATGGCGATCGTGCACCGCGGCGCCGCCCTGGTGCCGTCCCTTCCACCCGGCCCGGTCGATCAGCCAGGCCGCCGCCAGCTTGACCAGGCCGCCGTCCTGGGGATGACCGACGATGCCCGGATGGGCCGTGCGCAGGCGCGCGAACTGCGCCGCGGGAACCACCGGATTCTTGAAGAAGCTGCCCACATTGCCGAGGCGGCCGGGATCGGGCAGCTTGGCGCGGCGTATCGCAATGACCGTCGCGGCGACCTCGCGCGCGGTCGGCGCGTCGATTCCCTGCGCCGTCAGCGCGGCGCGCAGGTCCGCGTAGGCGACCACCGGAACGTGCGCGCGCGGCAGGCGGAAGGTGACGTCGAGGATCACGAAGCGTCCGGGCTGGCGCCGGAACACGCTGTCGCGATAGCCGAATCCGCAATCGCCGCACGTCATCGTGCGGATCGTGCCGTCGGCGGTGTCGAGCACGCGCACGGCCTCGAGCCGGTCGGCGAGTTCGACCCCGTAGGCGCCGATGTTCTGGACCGGCGCCGCCCCCACCGTGCCCGGAATCAGCGCTAGGTTCTCGAGCCCGTGCCAGCCCTGCGCGAGCGCGTGCATGACGAAGTCGTGCCAGTTCTCGCCCGCGGCCGCACGCACGCGCCAGGCCGGACCGCCGTCCTCCAGCAGGGTGATGCCCCGGCTTTCGATGCGCAGCACCAGCCCGTCGAAGTCGCCGGTGAACACCACGTTGCTGCCGCCGCCGAGCACCAGGTGGCGCCAGCCGCGGCGCCCCGCCTCGGCCAGCGCCGCGCCGACGTCGGCGTCGGACGCGCAGCGCGCCAGGTGGGCGGCACGCGCCGCCAGGCCGAAGCTGTTCAGGCCCTGGAGCTGGACGTCGTGTTCGATGCGGGCCATGATGGAACGGCACCGCGCGGCGCCGCAGCGGCCGATTATAGGTCGCGCCCGGCCGCCGCCGCGGCGGCGCGCCGCGGTTGGCTACAATCGTCGGGCGCACGCCGCGCGCCCTCTTGCCGGAGTCCGCCCATGCCGTCGTTTGACATCGTCGTCGAGGCCAACATGGTCGAGGTCAGGAACGCGCTCGACCAGGCCAACAAGGAGATCGCCACCCGCTTCGACTTCAAGGGTTCCGACGCGCGCATCGAGCAGAAGGAGCGCGAGCTCACGGCCTTCGCCGACGACGACTTCAAGCTGGGCCAGGTGCGCGACATCCTGACGGCCAAGATGGCCAAGCGCGGCGTCGACGCCCGCCTCCTCGAGCCGGGCGAGCCCGAGAGGATCGGCGGCGACAAGGTGAAGCAGACGATCAAGGTGAGGAACGGCATCGAGTCCGAGCTCGCGCGCCGCATCGTGCGCCTGGTCAAGGACAGCCGGATCAAGGTCACCGCGAGCATCCAGGGCGACGCGGTGCGGGTGGCCGGGGCCAAGCGCGACGACCTGCAGGCGGTGATCGCGCTGGCGCGCCGCGAGGTGACCGAAGTGCCGCTGACGTTCCAGAACTTCCGCGACTAGCCCGCATCGAACCGGCATGCGCGCGCACGCCTTCGCAGCGACCCGCCTGGCACGGGCGGCGGCCGCGCTCGCCCTGTGCGCCCCGCTGGCCGCGGCGGCGGCCCAGGTGAGCGTGACCGGCATCCTCGGCGGCAAGGCGCTGGTCGCCGTCGATGGCGGCGCGCCGCGCGCGCTCGGCGCCGGGCAGCGCTCACCCGAGGGCGTCCTCGTCGTCGCCGTCGGCAGCGACGGCGCCACCATCGAGTTCGGCGGGCAGCGCCGCCTCGTGCGCCTGGGGGAGACCTTCTCCGCGCCGGGCGCGGGCACCGGGCCTGGCGCGCCGGCCGCGCGCGGCGCCGCGGGCGCCAGCCTGGCGCTGGCGCCGGACAGCACCGGCCACTACGTGTCGGTGGGCGCGATCAACGACCGCGCCGTGCGCTTCGTCGTCGACACCGGCGCCTCGCTCGTGTGGATCTCCGCCGAACTGGCCAACCGCATCGGCGTCGACTATCGCGGCGGGCGCACCATCACCGTCAGCACCGCCGGCGGGCCGAAGCCCGCCTACCTGGTGCGGTTCGCCAGCGTGCGCCTCGGATCGATCACGCTCGCCGACGTCGAGGGGGCGGTCGGCGAGGGTGCCGGCACCGGCGAACTCGCGCTGCTCGGCATGAGCTTCCTGTCGCGCCTGGCGATGCACCGCGACGGCACGCTGCTGCGCCTGTCGCAGAAGGAGGCGGCTCCGCAGGCCGCCGACGCGCGGCCGCAGGTGGTGCTGCGGGAACGGCGCGCCGGCCTGTTCGCCGCCGAGGTCCAGGTCAACGGCGTGACGCTGCCGTTCCTGGTCGACACCGGCGCCACCAACGTCGCCATCGATGCCGCCATGGCCCGCCGCATCGGCCTCAATTTCGAGAAGGGCGCGCCGGGCATGGCGCAGACCGCGAACGGCCCCGTGCGCGCCTGGCGCGTCAAGCTCGACCAGGTCAGCGCGGGCGCGATCACGTTCTACAACGTCGACGCCACCGTGCTCGACGGCCCCGGCCTGGGCGTGGGCCTGCTCGGGATGAGCTTCCTGAGCCGCGTCGAGATCCGCCGCGAGGGCGACACGATGGTGCTGGTCAAGCGCTTCTAGCGCCTGTCGACGCAAGGTTCGCACGCGCGGCGGGGTGTCCGCGGGCGCAGGCTCAGGGCGAAGCCATCTCCGCGCCGTCGTATTCATCCGCCGGCACCACCGCGCCGCTGCGCAGCGCGGCCGCCGCGCGCGCCACCG
>JAEUOS010000210.1 GCA_016790695.1 Burkholderiales bacterium | reverse complement strand
GAAGCTGCGCCCCTGCCTTGAGAAGCGATCTGAATATCTCCGGCGAGTTGACGTCGATGGCGCGAATCAGCGGGGGCCGTCGACTCAGGGTGCAGAGATTGGGATCGGCACCGGCACGAAGTAGCTTGTCTACACGACTCGCGTCGCGAGACAGGATTGCCTGCATCAATGGAGACTCGAAGGCAAACTCCGGCGATTCTTCGTTCGGATGCGTCAGCCCGTTGTTGATCCAGCGCCATGTGGTGCCGCGGTCTATGCTCTTCAGCAGTCCTCCGCCGGTCCAACCCATGAGGAGCAGATCGGGATTCGATGGAGATGCTTGGAACGTCGTCGGATACCAGGTGTTCGGGAGGTCTGTTTCCGTGCATGGTTCCGCGATATTGCGCTCCTGGTTCCCTCCCGGGGCGCAGGCCTTCCAGGTGTGCCAGGTCTCCCCGCCGTCACGCGAAATTCTCTGATCGGCCGTGGGCGTAGTCAACATCTCCCAAACCGAGCGGAGGCGGATGCAGTTGACGAACAGGTCACCTGTCCGCCCGGAAGCGCCCAGGACGGCGCAGCGCCGATCCGGCGCGAGCCCGCGGACCCTCGCGTCGTCAAGACCGAAAGCCTCGGAAGCCAAGCCGGGCAGGACGCCGGCCGAACGTGCCTGAACGCCATCGATGAACAACTCCTGCCGGTGGACATCGTCCGGTCCCGGCATGGCGTCACGAGTTCCGGTTTCGGCATCGAAGGCGAACAGCTTCCTATCGATCCTCGCCACGAGTCGCGAACGACTCGTCGGAAGAAATCGGACGGACTCCACCGCTTCGTTCCGGACCAGCGTTCGCCAGGTACGGCCGCCGTCTGCTGTCGCAAGCAGGGAGGCAGACCTCGGAGCGCGCCGGATTTCGCGACGATCTTCGTTGCCGACTCTTGTGACGAGCACGAAGACGGCGGGATCCGTGTACGAAACCGCGATGGCCTCGGCAATTGAGGCCGTCGTGAGCACGGGTGCCGGCACCGAGATCCACGATTCGCCATGGTCGCGCGACAGGAAAAGCCCGTGCGAATACCTTTTCTGAATCTTGTCCCAGCGCCTTCCAATCACGTAGAGAAATCGGTCGATTGACGGCGCCATGGCGAAGGTATGGGTATCGAGCAGCGCGCCGTTGGCGCGCAGGACGGACCAGCTCGCACCGCCATTTCGCGATGCAAACAGTCCCATCCAAGCCCTCACGTACATCACGTCCGGATTGGTATGGCTCATCTCGATCTGTTCGATCGCAGGGCCGCGATAGGGAGGCTGGTGCGCGTTCGCGGGCAGGCTCGTGACCAAGGCGAGAATGAGCGGGACAGCAACCCCGATCTGCTGGGCGAACGCGGGTAAGATCATGTTCCCGACGATTGCGAGCCGCCAAGAGCGGGGCGCGGAGAAATTCAGGGGCGATGCGCGGTGAACGCCGCGGAAGTCCCAACCAGGTTTGAAGGTTGCCACCATGAACGCTCCCGAGCAAATCTTACGCCTCACCGTCAACGGCGACCGCCTCTGGCAGAGCCTGATGGACATGGCCAGGATCGGCGCGACGCCCAAGGGCGGGGTCAAGCGCATCGCGCTCACGCCCGAGGACAAGGCGGGGCGCGACCAGTTCGTCGCCTGGTGCCGGGCCGCCGGTCTCGCGGTGCGCATCGACCGCATGGGCAACATCTTCGCGCGCCGGGCCGGGGTCGACGCCGCCGCAGCGCCGGTGATGAGCGGCAGCCACCTCGACACCCAGCCCTCGGGCGGGCGCTTCGACGGCTGCTACGGGGTGATGGCGGCCCTCGAGGTGTGCCGCAGCCTCGACGACTACGGCATCCGCACCCGCGCGCCGCTCGAGGTCGCGGTGTGGACCAACGAGGAGGGCTCGCGCTTCACGCCGGTGATGGAGGGCTCGGGCGTGTTCGTCGGCGCCTTCACCCTCGAGCATGCGCGCGCGCAGACCGACGCCGACGGCATCGCCATGGGCGATGCGCTCGATGCGATCGGCTACAGCGGCGAGACGCCGATGGGCTTTCCGGTCGCCGCCTACTTCGAGGCGCACATCGAGCAGGGGCCTGTGCTCGAGGATGCCGGCAAGGTGATCGGCGTGGTCGAGGGCGGCCTCGGGCAGCGCTGGTTCAACCTCACCGTCACCGGCATGGAGGCGCACGCCGGGCCGACGCCGATGCGCCTGCGCCGCGACGCGCTGCAGGGCGCCACCCACATCATGCAGGCGATCGACGCGCTCGGGCGGCTCACGCCGAGCACCCGCGCCACGGTCGGCTACGTGAAGGTCGAGCCCAATTCGCGCAACGTCATCCCCGGGCGGGTGACGTTCTCGGCCGACCTGCGCGCCGCCACGGTCGACGAGCTCGCGCAGCTCGAGTCCGGCATGCGCGCGGCGGCGGAGCGCGTCTGCCGCGAGCGCGGCCTGACGCTGGCCATCGAGCAGACCGTCGAGTTCCCGCCGACGCCGTTCGCGCCCGCATGCCGCGACGCGGTGCGCGCCGCCGCCGCGCGCTTCGGCTATCCGCACATGGACCTGGTGTCGGGCGCCGGCCATGACGCGATCTACCTGGCCTCGGTGTGCCCGACCGGCATGATCTTCGTGCCCTGCAAGGACGGCATCAGCCACAACGAGATCGAGGACGCCAAGCCGTCCGACCTGACCGCCGGCGCCAACGTGCTGCTGCACGCGATGCTCGACCGCGCCGGGGTGGCCTGACGATGGACGCGCGCGCCGCCCTGCGCAGGCGCGTCGCCGCCGCGCTCGCGGCCGCCGAGCCGTGGATGCTCGCGCGCCTGCGCGACCTGGTCGAGGCCGAGAGCTTCTCCGGCCACGAGCAGGCGGCGCAGGCGGAGATGCGCCTGATGCTCGAGTCGCTCGGCTTCGCGGTCGAGGAGATTCCCACCGACCTCGCCGCGATCAAGTCGAGTCCCCTGTATTCGCCGTCGGTCGAGGCGCTGCACGGCTGCCACAACCTGCTCGGACGCCTGGCCGGCACCCCGGAGGGCGGGCGCTCGCTGATGATCAGCGGCCACGTCGACGTGGTGCCGACCGGACCGCTGGACCTGTGGTCGCGTCCCCCGTTCGAGACCCATGTCAAGGACGGCTGGTTCTACGGGCGCGGCGCCGGCGACATGAAGGGCGGCCTGGTGGCCGCGCTCACCGGGGTCAAGGCCCTGCTCGATGCCGGCTACCGGCCCGCCGCGCCGCTGTGGTTCAACACGGTCGCCGAGGAGGAATGCACGGGCAACGGCGCGCTCGCCACCGTCATGCACCTGCAGGCGCGCGGCATTCGCATCGACGCCATGCTCGACCCCGAGCCGTTCGGGGAGTCGGTCATGAGCGGGCAGGTCGGCACGGTGTGGGCGCAGTACCACCTGACCGGGCGGCCGGCGCATGCGATGGAGGCGCAGAAGGGCCTCAATCCGATCGAGGCGGCGATGCATGTGTGGCGGCGCCTGAAGGAGGTCGAGGCGCGCTGGAATCCGCCGCACGCGACCCACCCGCTGTTCGGCGACCATCCGCATCCGCTCAATTTCAACCTCGGCCGGATCCACGGCGGCGAATGGGCGTCCTCGGTGCCGACCACCTGCCGCGTCGATTTCCGCTTCGGCATCTATCCGGGGCGCGACCCGGCGGAGGCCAAGCGCGAGGTGGAGGCGGCGATCCGCGCCGCCGTCGCCGAGCTGCCCGAGCCGCCGCGCTGCACCGTGGGCTTCGAGGGGTTCCACGCGCCCGGCTGCGTGGTCGACCTGGAGGCGCCGCCGCTGGCGCTGCTCGCGCAGTGCCACGCGGAGGTCAACGGCGGCGCCCGGCCCGCCACCTTCGCGGCGACCGGCACCACCGACGTGCGCCTGTTCCAGCTCGGCGCCGGCATCCCGTCGACCTGCTACGGGCCGCGCGCCCAGCGCATCCACGCGCTCGACGAATGCGTCGAGCTTGCCAGCATGCGGCGGGTGGCGCTGGTCTATGCGCTGTTCATCGCCGACTGGTGCGGCGTGACCGCGGCCTGACCCGTCCGCGCGACTGACCGCGATGGCCGCCTGGCGGGCTCCTGCCGCGCTCGCCGCCGGCGTGCTGGTGGTCTCCACCGCCTCGATCCTGGTGCGCTTCGCGCAGGGCCAGGGCGTGCCGTCGCTGGCGATCGCGGCCTGGCGCCTGGCGATCGCCGCCGCACTGCTGCTGCCGCTCCTGGCGTGGCGCGCGCGCGCGGACCTGGCGCGGCTGTCGCGCGCCGACTGGCGCCTCGCGGCCGTCTCCGGCCTGTGCCTCGCGCTGCATTTCGCCGCCTGGATCGTCTCGCTCGAGTACACCACGGTGGCGTCGAGCGTGGCGCTGGTCACCACCAACCCGATCTGGCTCGCGCTGTTCTCGGTGCTGGTGCTGCGCGAGCGCCTGCCGCGCGCGCGCCTGGCCGCGGTGGCGCTGGCGATGGCGGGCAGCGCCGTGGTGATCTGGGCCGACAGCGGCGCCGGCGCCGCGGCGGCGCGCGCGCCGCTCCTCGGCGATGCCCTCGCGCTGACGGGCTCGCTCGCGATGTGCGGCTACCTCCTGATCGGCGCGCGGCTGCGCGTGCACATGACGGTCATCGCCTACATCGGCGTGGTCTATGCGGTCGCGGCGCTGTGCCTGCTGGCCCTGGCGTTCGCCACCGGCGTCCGCATGACCGGGTACCCGGGCTTCGCGTGGATTCTGCTGGTCGCGATGGCGCTTGGGCCGCAACTGCTGGGCCACGGCGCATTCAACTACGCGCTCCGCCACGTGACGCCGACCATGATCGCGCTGGCGGTGCTGGGCGAACCGGTGGGCTCGGCACTGCTCGCCTGGCTCCTGTTCGGCGAGGGAATCGGGGCGCTCAAGCTCGCCGGCATGGCGCTGCTCCTGGCCGGCATCTTCCTCGCGGCGCGCGCCGAGCCGAAGTGACCGGCCGCGGCGCGCGTCAGGCGCGCGGCAGCACGCGCCAGAGCGCGGCGGCGGTGTCCGCCGCCGGCGCCGCGCTGCACTCGACGCGCAGGAAGCGGTCATAGGCGGCACCGGCGCCGGCCCACAGCGCCTGCCAGGCCATCAGCGCCGCGCACGGGTCGGCGAGCCCGAGCCCGGCGCCGAGCTTCCAGTGCGCGAGCGCGACGCGCACGCCGGCGCCGTCGGCGTCGACGCGCACCGCTTCGCCCTGCGCGGCGAGCATCGCGGCGAGCCAGTCGGCGAAGGCGCGCGCGTGCGCGGCGCGGCCGTCGGCGACCGGCGGGGCGGCGAGCAAGCCGTCGGCCGCCTCCTCGAAGAACTGCAGGCCGGTCAGGCGCGCCGCGCGCGCGAGTTCCACGGACGCCTCGTGCGTGCCGAGCAGCCCCTCGAGCTCCGCGATCAGGGTGCGCACGTAGTCCATCGCGTAGCGCCGCCGGGTGCGCGCCAGCCGTTCCTTCGGCCAGGCCGCGACTTCGAGGCGCGGCGCCGCGGCCGGATCGAACGGCGGCATGGTCTCCTCGCCGTAGGCGAAGCGCACGCGTTCGTGTTCGGCGAGCGGCCGGTCGTGCTCGAGGTAATAGCCCTCGAGCCCCGGCAGCCCGTCGACCGTCATGCCGGTGCAGACGAATCCCAGGCGCGGGTTGCCGAGGGTCACGCCGTTGTGGCCGTGCCAGCCGTGCAGCATCGCCGCCGACACCGCGTGCGGGATCGCCGCGATCGCGGTGCCGCGCCACATCCAGCGCGGCGGCGGATAGCGCACCCAGGCCTTGGCATCGGAGACGCGCACATATTCGGTCGCGACGCCGCCGAGCGCGTTCGAGTGGTAGTGATAGAGCGCGCAGGCGACCGCGTGCGGCTGGCCGGCGAGCCCCAGCTTGTCGAGCCCGCCCAGGAACCGGTCGAGGTGCTGGCGCCGGAAGTGGCGGAACACGTACGCGCGCGCCGTCTCCTCGCCGCGGCGCACCACCAGCGAGACCACCAGCGCGGTGACGAGCGCGTTGTACAGCGTGCCGACGGCACGCCAGGCGAGCGCGTCGGCGTCCCGCACCGAAGTCGCGGCGCCGGGCGCGGCTGCGACGGCCATCGGGCGGCGCGCCGGGATCAGGTCGGCGGCGCGGACGCCTTGAAGGCCGGCACGGCGGCGTCGAAGCGATCGAGCCAGGCCACCATCTTCGGATGGGCGGCGCGCCAGCGCCCGGCGTGGCGGAAGTCCATGTAGCCGAGCGCCGCAGCCAGGGTCACGTGCGCATAGTCGGGATGCGCGCCCCAGGCAGGCGGACTGGCCTCGAGGTGCGCGAGCGTGCGGTCGATCTTCGACTGCAGGCGCTCCATCCACGACTGCACGCGCATGTTCTCCGGGCGATAGCGGCCCTCGTAGACCTGCAGCAGCGCCTGCTCGATCAGGCCGTCGCCGAGCGAGGCCAGGGTCAGGGTGCGCCAGCGCTCGGGTCCGGAACGCGGCACCAGCACCGGGCCGGTGCCGACGGTGTCGAGGTACTCGCAGATCACGTGGCTGTCGTGGATCGTCTCGCCCGCATCGGTGATGAGCGCGGGGATGCGGCCGAGCGGGTTGGCCGCGTTGAGCGAGGCGTCGCCCTTGGTGGCGTCGACGCCGAGAACCTCGACCTGGTCCTTGAGGTTCTTGATGGCGATGGTCATGCTGACCTTGCGGCCGAACGGCGAGGCGGGGCTGGACAACAGTTTCATGAAGGGGCTCTTGACTCTCGGAGGGGTTGGCGGGAGCGGCGGTCGGCACGCGCCGGCCGGGCGCCGGGCGCGTGTCGGCGAAGCTTACACCGGTCGGGCCGCGGCGCACGCACGACGCTGGCCTGGCCAGGGAAACGCTCCTGAGATCAACGGGTTGCGCCGCAACGCCTGGTGGCGGCGCGAATCTTGCGTATTGCTGGAATCTTGCATAATGCTGGTGTCATTGACACGAGGCGGGTAGACATGGCGAACAGGCGGCTTGCAGTTTCCTGGTGTGCGATCGCGCTGGCGGCCGTGCTGTCGGCACCGGCGGTCCTGGCGGTGGCTCCGGCGCCGTCGACCACGGTCCTGTACGACTACAACCTCGCGACCGACAGCGGCTACACGCCGACGACGCCGGGCTGGCTGTCCGGCGGGCTGTTCTTCTCGACCGAATCCGTCGGCTCCGACGGCACGACGGTCAACTCCGGCCTCGGCGCCTACGCCGGCTATGCGAACCGCGAATCGACGCTGACCATCGTCTCGATCTTTCCGCTGGTGTTCCAGGTCGGCACCGGCAACCACGTCAATTCCGCGTTCCCGGTGCTCGACCGCAACGAGGGTTTCAAGCTGACCATCGGTTTTCGCATGCTCGATGAAGACCATTCCGGCAATTCCAACCGCGCCGGCTTTTCCATCACCCTGCTCGACGCCGAGCACAAGGGCGTGGAGATCGGCTTCCAGAGCGACCGCATCTTCGCGCAGCACGACGGCACCACCGGGCCGATGTTCACCGCCGCGGAGAACACCACGTCTGCCGCGCACATCGGCGCGCTCGGATCGTTCAACACCTGGGAACTGCAGGTCAATGCCGGCGGCTATGCGCTGACCCGCGGCGGTGCCGCGGTGCTCGCCGGGGCGCTGCGCGACTACTCCGCCTACACCGGCCTGGGCCAGGCCGCGTACGACTCCACCAGCTTTCTCTTCGTCGGCGACAACACCTCGTCCGCCGGCTCGATCTTCACCCTGCAATACCTGGCGATCACCACCGCGCCGGTGCCGGAGCCGTCGGCCTACGCGCTGCTGCTCGCGGGGCTGGCACTGGTCGGCGCCGGCGCCAGGCGCCGCCGCCTGCCCTAGGCGCCGCCTGCCCTAGGCGCCGCCTGCCCCAGGCGCCGCCTGCCCTAGGTGCGGTTCGCCTGGCGGGCGTCCGCGCGCAGCGCGGCACCGCGTTGTGCCAGCCGCTGCGCCAGCCAGAGCGCGGCCAGCGCGGCCACCAGATGCTTGAGCGTGTGCCCGCTCGCCACGCCCGTGCTTGCGAATATCGGCGCGTCGGCGACCTCGAGCGCCTTGGCGACCAGATAGAGCGCGATGGCGCCGTGCCAGTCCCACGCGCCGAGCACGCCGCCGCGCGTGAGCCCGCACACCAGGGGGATCAGCAACACCGGCAGGAACTGCACGAACAGGTAGGCGCGCAGGTCGCCGGTGCCAGTCAGCTCACCGCGGAGCCACAGCCCGACCGAGGCGGTGGCGGCGACGAACGCCAGGGCCTGCATGGCCGGCCGTCCGCAGCGCGCATCGACACGCTCGGCCAGCAGGGCCAGCGTGAGCCAGGCGCAGGCCCAGGCGATCGGCGCGCGGTCGACGGCGAGGCCGATGGTGTCCGGCGCCCAGTGATAGAACGCCGATCCCGCGGTGGTCAGCGCGACCGCGGCGAAGAACATGCCCCAGGCGGCGCGCGACGGCACCTGCGCCGGCAGGCGCAGCGCCGCCGCCAGGCCGAACATCCCGGCCGCGAGGAACGGCAGGTTCGACAGCACGTCGGCCGCATTGGGAATGCCCAGCCATGCGCGCGTGTCGGCGAAGTCGTGGTAACGCGGCGGCTGGTGGATCGGGCCGTGCCATCCGAGGACGGCGGCGACGGCGAGCACGACGAGGGCGATCCAGAGCGCCGCGGCGGCGTGCGGCCGCGGCG
>JAEUOS010000174.1 GCA_016790695.1 Burkholderiales bacterium | reverse complement strand
CCATTTCGTCATGCTGTCGCGCGACGTCACCGCGCGCGTGAACGGCGAGGCCGAACTGCGCCGCACCGTCCACGAACTGCAGCGCTTCAACTCGGCATCGGTCGGGCGCGAGCTGCGGATGATCGAACTCAAGCGCGAGGTCAACCGGCTCTCGCGCGAGCTCGGGCGCGCCGCACCGTTCGACCCCGACTCCCTCGAAGCAGCCGCACCGGCCGCGTCCCGTGTGCCCGCATGACGGCGCTGTCCGCACGGCATCGCCTCAAGTATCGCCTCCTGGCCGGCACCGGCGCACTGGCGCTGGCCGGCATCCTGTTCCTCGGCGCCATCGCCGACCACCTGAGCCGACGGCAGCTCGCGCACGACCAGGGCCTGCTGCTCGAGCAGGTCGCGCAGCGCCTCGCGCTGCGGCTCGCGCGCGACCTCGGCACGCGCGCCGACCAGATCGTCTTCCTCGCCGGCCTCGAGCAGCTGCGCGACCGCGCCGAACCCGCGGCGACGCGGCTCGCCCTGCTGCAGACGGCACGCGCGGCCGACCCGTTCTATGCGTGGATCAGCCTCACCGACGCGACCGGCACCATCACCGTGAGCACCGAGCCGGCCCTGGTCGGGCGCAACGTCGCGAGCCGCGACTGGTTCGTGCACGGGCGCCACGGCCTGCACTTCGGCGACGCGCACGACGCCCGCCTGCTCGCCGGCCTGCGGCCGAAACCGCGCTGGGACGAACTGCCGCTGCGCCTGGTCGACATCTCGATCCCGGTATTCGATCCGTCCGGCGCGTTCCTCGGCGTGCTCGGCGCCCACGTGACCATGGACTGGGTCTACGCGGCGCGCCAGCAGCTGCTTGCCAGCTTCCGCATCGAAGAGGTGGACCTGATCGTGCTCGACCGCGCCGGCGCCGTGCTGGTCGGCACGCCGGACGCGCCCGCGCTGCAGACCAACCCGGGCGCGCTGGCCGCGGTCCGCGAGGCGCGGGGACCCGGCTCCGGCGGCAAGGTCCATGCCTGGCCGGACGGCCGCGACTACCTGACGGCCACCGGCGCCGACCAGGCCTATGGCCGCTTTCCCGGCTTCGGCTGGACCGTCGTCACGCGCGTGCCTGCGGCGGTCGCCTTCGGGCCTGCCGCGGCACTCGCGAGCCAGCTCGTTCTCTGGGGCCTCCTCGGCGGCCTCGTGGTCGCAGCAGCCCTCTGGTGGATGGTCGGGCGCGCGATGCGCCCGCTCGAGCAGCTCAGCGACGCCGCGCGCCGCATCGCGAGCGCGGACCTGCACACGCCGATTCCGGCGCCCGAGGGTTCCGGCGAGGTCGCGGTGTTCGCGCGCTCGCTGACCGACCTGGTGCACGCGCTGCAGGCGAGCCAGAAGCGCTTCGAGCACCTGTTCCGCGACGCCCCCGTGCCGTTGTGCCATGTCGGCGCCGACGGCACGGTCCGCGCGCTCAACGCGAGCTTCGAGCGCACCTTCGGCTATGGCAGCGCCGACCTGCGCCGCATCGACGACTGGTGGCGCCTCGCATTCCCGGCGCCCGGCCGCCTCGAGGCGGCACGCGCGACCTGGGATCGCGCGGTCGCGGCCACCGCGCCCGACGCCGAACTCCACGCGGGCGAGTTCCACGTCACCTGCCGCGACGGGCAGGAGCGCATCGTGCGCATGACCGGCCTGCGGATCGACGACGGTCTGCTCGCGGCCCTGTACGACGTGACCGCGCAGCGCCTCGCCGAGGACCGGCTGCGCCTGTGGGCGGAGTCGTTCGAGAAGGCCGGGCTCGGAATCGCGATCTCGGATGCGCGCAGCAACCGGCTGGTCGCGGTCAACGCCGCGTTCGCGCGCGATCGCGGCCATACGCGCGAGGCGATGATCGGCATGGGCGTGACCGACATGACTCCACCCGACCTCCTGGCCGGCGTGCGCGAGCAGGTGCGCGCCCTCGACCGCACCGGGCACGCGGTGTTCGAAAGCGAGCACCTGCGCAGTGACGGCCAACGCTTTCCCTGCCTGTTCGACATCTCGGTCCTGTTCGACAGCGACGGCAAGCCCGCGAACCGCGTCGCCTTCGCGATCGACATCAGTCACTTCAAGAGCGCCGAGCGCCAGCTGCTCCAAGTCCAGGCGAAGGCACTCGAGGATCAGCGCGCGGCGCGCCTGGCGACGCTCAACCAGATGGAGGACGCCAACAAGGCGCGCCTCGCGACCGAGGCCAGCCTGGCCGCGCTCCGGGAGAGCGAGGAACGGCTGCAGCTGTTCTTCGAGCATGCGCCGGCCGCGCTCGCGATGTTCGACCGCGAGATGCGCTACCTTGCCGTGAGCCGGCGCTGGCGCGAGGCGCGCCGCATCGGCGACCGCGACGTGCGCGGGCTGCACCACTACACGCTGTTCCCCGGGATCGGCGACGACTGGAAGGACGTCCATCGGCGCGCGCTCGCCGGCGAGGTCATCACCGCCGAGGCCGACCGCTTCGTCTATCCCGACGGCCGCGTCGAGTGGTTCCGCTGGGAAGTCCGGCCGTGGCGCGCGGCCGATGGCACGATCGGCGGCATCGTGATCTTCTCCGAGGACATCACGAGCGTCATCGCCGCCCGGGAGGAGATCCGCCAGCTCAACGCGAACCTCGAACGGCGCGTCGAGCAGCGCACGGCCGAGCTCACGGCCGCCAACCGCGAGCTCGACAGCTTCGCCTACGCGGTGTCCCACGACCTGCGCGCCCCGCTGCGCGCGATCAGCGGCTTCAGCGGCGCGCTGGCCGAGGACTACGAGGCGCAGCTGCCGGAGGACGCGCAGAAACTGCTCGCGCACATCCAGGCCGCGAGCCGGCGCATGGGCGAGCTGATCGACGGGCTGCTGAGCCTGTCGCAGAGCGGCAGCGGCGAGCTGCTGCGCGACCCGGTCGACCTCTCGGCGTCGGCAACGCGCGCGCTCGCGGCCCTGGCGCGCGCCGAGCCCGGCCGCACGGTCGCCTGGTCGGTCGAGCCGGGCCTCGCGGCCACCGGCGACCCGCGCATGATCGACTCGGTGCTCGAGAACCTGCTGTCGAACGCGTGGAAGTACACCGCGCGGACCGCGCATCCCGAGATCCGCGTCCATGCCGAGGAACGCGCGGGCCAGCGCTGGTTCTGCGTCACCGACAACGGCGCGGGCTTTCGCGCCGACCATGCCGGGCGCCTGTTCAAGCCGTTCAGCCGGCTGCACCCGAGCGACCAGTTTCCCGGCATCGGCATCGGCCTCGCCACCGTCGAACGCATCATCCGCCGCCACGGCGGCACGATCGAGGCGCGCGGCGAGCCGGGGCGCGGCGCCACGTTCAGCTTCACCCTGCCCGCGCCAGCGGCCGCCGTCGGCGCCGCGGCGGCCCGCGCCCTGACCGCCGCCTGACTCCCGCCACCGCCCGTGAACCCGCCCTCCGCCGACGCCATGACGGCCGACCTCCGCATCCTCTTCGTCGAAGACAACCCGGCCGACCACATGCTGATCGAGCGCGCGCTGCGCCGGCAGGACCTGCGCGCGCAGGCGCGGCGCGTCGACAGCGAGGCCGCGCTCGAGGAGGCGCTGCGCGATCCCTGGGACGTGGTGCTCGCCGACTACAACGTGCCGGGGATGGACTTCCGCGCCACGCTCGCGCGCGTGCGCGCGCTCCAGCCCGCGCCGCCGGTGATCCTGGTCTCGGGCCGCATCGGCGAGGAGCTCGCGGTCGAGCTCCTGCACCTCGGGCTCGCCGACTTCATCCTCAAGGACAACCTCGTGCGCCTGCCCAACGCGATCCGGCGCGCGCTCGAGACGGCCGAGGCGCAGGCGGCGCGGCGCCGGGCCGACGAGGCGCTGCGCCTGCGCGAGGCCAGCTACCGCGCGATGTTCGAGGCCAACCCGCTGCCGATGTGGGTACTCGACCAGGCGGACTGCACGTTCCTCGCCGCCAACGACGCCGCGGTCGCGCACTACGGCTACCCGCGCGCGGCGTTCCGCGCGATGACCCTCGACGCGCTGTGCGTTCCCGAGGACCTGCCGCGCATGCACGACGAGATCCGGCAGGCGATCGCGGGCTCGCACGACGCCGGCGTCTGGCGCCACCGGCGCGCCGACGGCACGCTGCTGCTGGTCGAGGTCACCGCGCACGCGATCGACTACGACGGCCGCGCCGCGGTCGTGATGCTCGCGAACGACATCACGCAGCGCGCGCGCGCCGAGGAGCAGCTGCGCAAGCTCTCGCTCGCGGTCGAGCAGAGCCCCGAGTGCGTGATGATCACCGACCTCAAGGCGCACATCGAGTACGTCAACGAGGCGTTCGTGCGCATCACCGGCTACCAGCGCGACGAGGTCATCGGCCGCAATCCGCGCATGCTGCATTCGGGCAACACGCCGCCGCAGAACTACAGCGCGCTGTGGGCGGCGCTGCCGGCCGGGCAGAGCTGGCGCGGCGAGTTCCTCAACCGGCGCAAGGACGGCACCGACTACGCCGTCGCGGCCCAGGTCGCGCCGATCCGCCAGCCCGACGGCCGGATCACGCACTACCTCGCGATCGAGGAGGACATCACGGAGAAGAAGCGCGTCGCCGCCGAGCTCGACGCGCACCGCTACCACCTCGAGGAACTGGTCGCCGACCGCACCGCGGCGCTGAGCGAGGCGCGCGCGCAGGCCGAGTCCGCCAACCGCGCCAAGAGCGCGTTCCTCGCCAACATGAGCCACGAGATCCGCACGCCGATGAACGCGATCGTCGGGCTCACGCACCTGCTCGGCCGGTCCGAGCTGACGCCGGCGCAGCGCGACCGGCTCGGCAAGATCGACAGCGCCGCGCACTACCTGCTCGCCCTGATCAACGACATCCTCGACCTGTCGAAGATCGAGGCCGGGCACATGCAGCTCGAGGACGCCGACTTCGCGCCCGCCGACATCCTCGCGCACGTGCATGCGCTGGTCGCCGAGACCGCGGTCCGGCGCGGCCTGGCCGTCAGCGTCGAGGCCGACGGCCTGCCGCCGTGGCTGCGCGGCGACGCGACGCGGCTGCGCCAGGCGCTGCTCAACTACGCGGGCAACGCGGTCAAGTTCACCGAGCGCGGCGCGATCACGCTGCGCGCGCGCGTGGAGGACGCGGCGGACGACGACGTCGTCGTGCGCTTCGAGGTCAGCGACACCGGCATCGGCGTCGCGCCCGAGGCGCAGGCGCGGCTGTTCGCGCCGTTCGAGCAGGCCGACCTGTCGACCACGCGCCGCTTCGGCGGCACCGGCCTCGGCCTCGCGATCACGCGCCACCTCGCGCGCCTGATGGGCGGCGACACCGGCGTCGAGAGCACGCCGGGGGCGGGCAGCACGTTCTGGTTCACCGCGCGCCTGCAGCGCGGCGCCGGCACGCCGCCGCCGGCGCCGGGCGTCGCGCCGGCGCAGAACCCGCAGCGCGAGCTCGCGCAGACCCGCGCCGGCGCGCGCGTGCTGCTGGCGGAGGACAACGAGGTCAACCGCGAGGTCGCGCTCGAGATCCTGCACAGCGCCGGGCTCGCGGTCGAGGTCGCCGTCGACGGCTGCGAGGCCACGGACAAGGCCGCGGCCGGCACCTACGACCTGATCCTGATGGACATGCAGATGCCGCGCATGGGCGGCCTCGAGGCGACGCGGGCGATTCGCGCGCAGCCCGGCGGCGCCGCGGTGCCGATCCTCGCGATGACCGCCAACGCGTTCGAGGAGGACCGCCG
>JAEUOS010000121.1 GCA_016790695.1 Burkholderiales bacterium | reverse complement strand
GACCGCGCCGGGTTCACGATGACGGTGCTGCGCATGCTGAGCTTCCGTCCCGACGAGGGCGGCCAGCCGGAACCGGCGCCCGCGCCCGCGCGCGCGGCTGCGGGTGTGCCGCGACCAGCGGCGGCGGCACACGCACCGCCGCGCGCCGCCGCGTCGCCTGCGGCAACGGTGCCGGACGCTTCGGCCGCGCCTGCGCCCGTCCCGGCATCGGCGCCTGCGCCGTCGGCATCGGCGCCCGCGCCGTCGACATCAGCGGCGCCGGCCGGCGCCACCGCGCCGTTCGATGGCGACTGGCCGGGATTGATCGCGCGCCTGCCGCTCACCGGATTCGTGCGCACCTGGGCCAACAAGAGCGAGGTCGCCAGTCACGAGCCCGGTCTGTTCACGCTGCGCGTGCCGTCGCGGCCGCTCGCGGAGGACCGGCCGATGCAGGAGAAGCTGCGGTCGGCGCTCGAGCAGTATTTCGGCCGTCCGGTGCGCCTGACGGTGCAGGTCGGCGACATGGCTGGCGCGTCTGTGGCGGCCATCGCCGAGAAGCGCAACGATGCGCGCCAGAAGGCCGCCGAGGCGGCGATCGCCGCCGACCCGTTCGTCAAGGAGATGGTGGAAACCGTCGGCGCGCGCGCCACCGACGTCCGTCCTTCCTGATCCGGTCGCCGCGTGCGCGGCGCCGTTCCTCACGCATTCGACCCACACGCCCGGAGCACAACGACATGTTCAACAAGGGACAACTCGCCGGCCTGATGAAGCAGGCCCAGGCCATGCAGGAGAAGATGCAGCAGCAGATGGCGAAGATCCAGGAGGATCTGGCGGCCATGGACATCGAAGGCCAGGCCGGCGCCGGCATGGTCAGGGTGGTGATGAGCGGCAACCACTCGGTCAAGCGCGTCGCGATCGACGCCTCGCTCCTGGCCGACGACAAGGAAATGCTCGAGGACCTGATCGCCGCGGCCTTCAACGACGCCGCCCGCAAGGCCGACGCCGCCGCGGAGGAGAAGAAAGGGGCGCTCTCCGCCGGCATGGGCATGCCCGCCGGCTTCAAGATGCCGTTCTAGTCAGGCGGGCGCTGCGGCTGCGGGCCGCCTGCGGACGCGCCGCTGCCCCGGGCGCCGCGGCGTCAGTGCTGGTGGCCGCGCGCCAGGGTGATCGATTTCTCCATGATGTAGTCGGTGTAGGCGATCGCCACCGCGGAGAGCAGGAAGGTGATGTGGATCACCGTCTGCGCGATCAGGGTCTTCTCGTCGTAGTGCTGGGCGTTGATGAAGGTCTTGAGCAGGTGGATCGACGAGATGCCGATGATCGCGGTCGCGAGCTTCACCTTGAGCACGCTCGCATTGACGTGCGACAGCCATTCGGGCTGGTCCGGGTGGTGCTCGAGGTCCATGCGCGAGACGAAGGTCTCGTAGCCGCCGACGATGACCATGATCAGCAGGTTGGAGATCATCACCACGTCGATCAGGCCCAGCACCACCAGCATGATCGCGGTCTCGGTGAGCTTGCCGTCCGGCGCATCCTTGAGCAGCGGGCCATAGCCGAACGCCGCCTCGATCAGGTGCATGAGCTCCACCCAGAAGTGGTAGACATACACCGCCTGCGCGGCGATCAGGCCGATGTAGAGCGGGAACTGCAGCCAGCGGCTGGCGAAGATGAAGCGCGGAATCGGGCGCAGCTTGGCGGCGGTCTTGTCGTTCGGGCTCATGGGATCCACGCATTCGGGCGCGTCGGCGCGCGCAACAATTCTTTGCACGCGATTTTAGCATCGCCCCCCTGCGGGTCACCGCGCGTGGCGCGGGCGGCCCCGCCCCGCCGCCGGTCAGGCGCGCCCGATCGCGCACGGCCGCGCGCATCGTCGACGCGTTCGTGCAGGGCGCCGCAAACCATTGAGGCCAAAGGGGTTTTTCGGACTCCCCACGTAAGCGGCTACTGAATTGTTGCGACGCGAGATCTTAAGTGCTTACTTAGCTCGGAATCCCTCGGGGAGGGAATTAAAAACATACATAAAAACAGTCACTTGTTAAGTAAGCGCTACACGCCGCTAAATGTGTTGCTATGCATCAATCGCGTTTGCAAACTGCGTGTCACGCCGGGCGCAAGCCGCCGGGGGCCGGATCCCGGTCCTGCGGCAGGCAACCCCCGCGGCGTGCTCAACCTGCAACCCGAGAAGGAAGAAAACATGTCTAGCCGTGACCTCGAAATCCAGAAACTTGCCAAGGACTGGAAGGACAACCCCCGCTGGAAGGGCATCCGCCGCGACTACTCCGCCGCGGACATCTATCGCCTGCGCGGTTCGGTACCGATCGAGTACACGCTCGCCAGGAACGGCGCCGAGAAGCTGTGGAAGATGTGCAGCGAGCGGCCGTTCGTCAATTCGCTGGGCGCGCTGACGGGCAACCAGGCGATGCAGCAGGTGAAGGCCGGCGTGCCCGCGGTCTACCTGTCGGGCTGGCAGGTCGCCGCCGACGCCAACGACTCGCTCTCCATGTACCCCGACCAGTCGCTCTACGCGACCACCTCGGTGCCGACGGTGGTCAAGCGCATCAACAACGCGCTGCTGCGGGCCGACCAGGTGCAGCACATGGAGTCCTTCGACAAGGAGGGCGGCGAGAAGATCGACTTCATGGCGCCGATCGTCGCCGATGCCGAAGCGGGGTTCGGCGGCGTGCTCAACGCCCATGAGCTGATGAAGGCGATGATCGAGGCCGGCGCCGCCGGCGTGCACTTCGAGGACCAGCTGGCGTCGGTCAAGAAGTGCGGCCACATGGGCGGCAAGGTGCTGGTGCCGACCCAGGAGGCGGTGGACAAGCTCAAGGCCGCGCGCATGGCCGCCGACATCATGGGCGTGCCGACGGTGCTGCTGGCGCGCACCGACGCCGAGGCCGCCGACCTGGTGACCTCCGACTGCGACGAGCGCGACCGCGCGTTCCTGACCGGCGAGCGCACCCAGGAGGGCTTCTATCGTTCGCGCAAGGGCTTCGACCAGGCGCTCGCGCGCGGCATCGCCTACGCCGAATACGCCGACATGGTGTGGTGCGAGACCGGCACGCCGGACCTGGAATTCGCGCGGCGCTTCGCCGAGGGCGTCCAGAAGGTGTTCCCCGGCAAGATGCTCGCGTACAACTGCTCGCCGTCGTTCAACTGGAAGCGCAACCTCGACGATGCCACCATCGCCAAGTTCCAGCGCGAACTGGGCGCCATGGGCTACAAGTTCCAGTTCATCACCCTGGCCGGCTTCCATTCGCTGAACTACTCGATGTTCGAGCTGGCCTACGGCTACGCGCGCAACAACATGAGCGCGTTCGTCGAGCTGCAGCAGAAGGAGTTCGCGGCCGCGGAGAAGGGCTTCACCGCCGTCAAGCACCAGCGCGAGGTCGGCACCGGCTACTTCGACGCCATCACCCAGGCGATCCAGGGGGCCAACGCCTCGACCACCGCGCTGCACGGCTCGACCGAGGACGAGCAGTTCTTCGACGAGAAGAAGGCCGGCGCACGCAAGGCGGCCTGACGCGCGGCCGCGCATCCGCGGCCGAGCCGCTCCAGGGGCGCCCAGCAGGGCGCCCCTTTTCGTTTGGCCCGTGCCGGCGCGGTGTCGTTTGATTACACTTGCGCGCTTGTCCCAGACCGCACATCCGTCCATGGCACGCATTCCGATCAGCACCACGGCGGCCCCCGCCGCCATCGGCACCTATTCCCAGGCCGTCAAGGCCGGTTCGACCTGCTACCTGTCCGGCCAGATCGGGCTCGACCCGGCCACCGGCCAGCTGGTCGGCGGCGGCTTCGACGCCGAAGTCGAACAGGTGTTCGCCAACCTCAAGGCGCTGGCCACCGCCTGCGGCGGCACGCTTGGCGATGCCGTCAAGGTCACGGTGTACCTGGTCGACCTCACCAACTTCGCGCGCGTCAACGAGGCGATGGCGCGCTACTTCAGTCAGCCCTACCCGGCGCGTGCCGCCGTCGGTGTGGCCAGCCTGCCGCGCGGCGCGCAGGTCGAGGCCGACGCGATCCTGGTCATCGGTTGAGCGCCGCGCCGGGCAAGCGCCAGGCCACGCCGCCCGCGGCGGCCCTCGGCGTCGCGCCCGCCCTTGCGGCACGGCTGGCCAAGCTCGGGCTCAACTCGCGGTTCGACCTGATCCTGCACCTGCCGCTGCGGTACGAGGACGAGACGCGCGTCACGCCGATCGCCGCGCTCGTCGACGGCGCGTTCGCGCAGGTGGAGGGCGTGGTCGAATCGGCGGAGATCCAGTACCGGCCGCGCCGCACGCTGCTGGTGCGCGTCGGCGACGGCAGCGGCACGCTGCATCTGCGGTTCCTCAATTTCTACGGCAGCCAGGTCCGGGCGCTGGTCGCGGGCAAGCGGCTGCGCGTTGCCGGCGAGGCGCGCAGCGGCTACTTCGGCGCCGAGATGATCCACCCGCGCACGCGCGAAGTCGCCGCGGGCGCGCCGCTGCCGGCGGCGCTCACGCCGGTCTATCCGACGACGGCCGGCGTGGGCCAGGCGGTGCTGCGCAAGGCGATCGTCGCGGCCATCGCTGCGGCGCGCGACGACAACGCGCTCGACGACACCGCACCCGCGATCCCCGGGCACGATCTGGTCCCGTTCGCGCAGGCCGTCGAGGCGCTGCACTTTCCGCGCCCGGGCGACGCCGTCGGGCGCGACCCGGCGGCCTGGCGCCGCATGAAGTTCGACGAGCTGCTCGCACAGCAGCTGTCGCTGAAGCGCGCCTACCGGTCGCGCCGCAGCGCGCGCGCGCCGGCGATCGCCGCACCACCGGCCGATGCCGCGGACGCGCTCGAGGCGCGCCTGATCGCCGCGCTCCCGTTCGGACTCACCGGCGCGCAGGCGCGCGCCTTCGCGCAGATCGGCCGCGACCTGGCCGGCGCGCATCCGATGCGCCGGCTGCTGCAGGGGGATGTCGGCAGCGGCAAGACGGTGGTGGCGGCGCTTGCCGCCTGCCGGGCGATCGATCGCGGCTTCCAGGCCGCCTTCATGGCGCCGACCGAGATCCTCGCCGAGCAGCACCACCGCAAGCTCTCCGCCTGGCTTGCGCCGCTGGGCGTGAAGATCGCGTGGCTGGCGGGCGGCCTGAAGAAGCGCGACAAGGATGCCAGCCTCGCGGCGGTGGCCGACGGCACGGCGCAGCTCGCGATCGGCACCCACGCCCTGTTCCAGGACCGCGTGCGCTTCCAGCGCCTGGGTCTGGCGATCGTCGACGAGCAGCACCGCTTCGGCGTCGACCAGCGTCTGATGCTGTCGCGCAAGGGCGCGGCCGCGGCGGAGGCGCCGTACCTGCCGCACCAGCTGATGATGAGCGCGACGCCGATCCCGCGCACGCTGGCGATGACCTATTACGCCGACCTCGACGTCTCGGTGATCGACGAGCTGCCTCCCGGTCGCACCCCGGTCGCGACCCGGCTGGTCGCCGAGGCGCGGCGCGACGAAGTCGTGCTGCGCATCCGCGCGGCGTGCCAGTCCGGCCGCCAGGCCTACTGGGTCTGCCCGCTGATCGAGGAGTCCGAGAGCCTGGAGCTGAAGACGGCCGTCGAGACCCATGCACGCCTGTCCGCCGCGCTGCCCGATCTCGCCGTCGCGCTGGTGCACGGGCGCATGAAGCCGGCCGAGAAGGCGAAGGTGATGGATGACTTCAGCCGCGGCATCGCGCAGGTGCTGGTCGCGACCACGGTGATCGAAGTCGGCGTCGACGTGCCGAACGCGTCGCTGATGGTGATCGAGCACGCCGAACGGTTCGGCCTGTCGCAGCTGCACCAGCTGCGCGGCCGCGTCGGACGCGGCACCCACGAGAGCGTCTGCATCCTCCTCTACCAGACACCCCTGTCCGAGGCCGCGCGCGCGCGGCTCAAGGTGATCTATGGCAGCAGCGACGGCTTCGCGATCGCGCGCGAGGACCTGCGCCTGCGCGGTCCCGGCGAGTTCCTCGGGCGCCAGCAGAGTGGCGCGCCGCTGCTGCGCTTCGCCAGCCTCGAGGAGGATCTCGATCTGATCGAGGCCGCGAGCGCCTGCGCCGACGCGATGCTGGCCGCCGACGATCCGCGGGTCGCGCGGCACCTCGAGCGCTGGCTCGGCGCGCGCGAGGCCTACCTGGGCGTGTGAACCGCTATCGCGGCAATTGAAGAAATCGAATGGACCGGTCGCACCGCACCCGCTAGCATGTGGCCGTGTGCGCTCGGGGCGCACGGCAGGCCGAACAAGGAGAATCCCAATGAGCAAGAAATCCAGGGCCGCGAAACCCGCGGCCTACGTGCCCGACCTGGGCATCGGCGCGGCGGACCGGAAGAAGATCGTCGAGGGATTGTCGCGCCTGCTGGCGGACACCTACACCCTGTACCTCACCACGCACAATTTCCACTGGAACGTCACCGGTCCCATGTTCAACACCCTGCACCTGATGTTCATGGACCAGTACACGGAAGCATGGAATGCCGTCGACCTGATCGCCGAGCGGATTCGCTCGCTCGGCCATCCGGCGCCGGGCTCGTACGCCGACTTCGCCCGCCTGACCGCGATTCCCGAGGTCAAGGGGGTACCGGCGGCCAGCGACATGATCCGCATCCTCGCCGCCGGCCAGGAGACGGTGGTGCGCACCGCGCGCAGCATCTTTCCGCTGGTCGACAAGGCGGGGGACGAGCCGTCGGCGGACCTCCTGACCCAGCGCATGCAGATCCACGAGAAGAACGCCTGGATGCTGCGCAGCCTGTTCGAAGAGCCATGCCGGTCCCGGCAGGCCGCGCCGGGCCGCACGCCGCCCGGCGCGCCGGCGTCCGCCGCGGCGGGATCCGGCCATGAACTGGGCAGCCCTGTCCGCGCGCCTCGACCTGTACGAGCGGCTGATGCGGCTCGACAAGCCGATCGGCACGCTGCTGCTGCTCTGGCCCACGCTCTGGGGGCTGTGGATCGCCGCGGACGGCCGGCCGTCCTGGTGGCTGGTGTGGATCTTCTGCCTGGGCACGCTCCTGATGCGCTCGGCCGGCTGCATCGTCAACGACCATGCGGATGTCGAATTCGACCGCCACGTCAAACGCACCGCGGCGCGCGTCCTGACCACCGGGCAGGTCGGGCGCGGCGAGGCGCTTGCGCTGGCGGCGTTCCTGGCCGCGGGCTCGTTCGTCTTGATCATCCGGCTGCCCCCGCTCGTCTGGGGCTTGTCGGTGGTGGCGCTGTTCCTCGCGGTCAGCTATCCCTATACCAAGCGCTTCCTCGCCGTGCCCCAGGCCTACCTGGGCGTCGCGTTCGGCTTCGGCATTCCGATGAGCTTCGCCGCCGTGCAGAACGAGGTGCCGCCGATCGCCTGGTGGCTGCTGGCGGCGAACATCTTCTGGGCGATCGCCTACGACACCGAGTACGCGATGGTGGACCGCGACGACGACCTGAAGATCGGCATCCGCACGTCGGCGATCACGTTCGGGCGCTTCGACGTCGGCGCCGTGATGCTGTCCTACACGGCGAGCTTCGCGATCCTGGCCTACCTGGGGATCGTGCTCGGGCTGGGCCTGCTGTACTACGCCGGCCTCGCGGTCGCGATGGCGATGTCGCTGCACCACCTGCGGCTGATCGCCGGGCGCTCGCGCGCGGGCTGCTTCGCGGCGTTCATGCACAACAACTGGCTCGGGGCCGCCGTCTTCGCCGGGCTGGCCCTCGACTACGGCGTGCGCCTGGGCGCCTGGCCGGGCGGCGCGGCGCGCGCGGCCGGCTTGCCGCACTGAGCGCGCGCCAGCGCACCGTTGTACGGCGCGCAACGCATGGCACGAAAAGATTCATTGGACGCTCCCGCAGGCCGCGGCTAATCTGTGCCGCGATCCGCTGCGGCAGGCCACGCTCCGCCGCGCGGTCGTGATCGGACCGCGGGGACGGGGATGGCGACGGACGACTTGGTGGATGTGGCGGTGGTGGGGCTGGGGCCGGTGGGGATCACGCTCGCAGGGCTGCTCGGTCGAGCGGGATTGCGCGTGCTGGCGGTCGACAAGGCACCCGACGTGTATGCGCAGCCGCGGGCGGTCGGATTCGACCACGACGCGATGCGCATCTTCCAGCGTCTCGGGGTGGCCGATGCGATCGGACCCCACGTCGCGCCGTTTCGCGAGGGCGAGTACCGCGGCGCCGACGGCCGCGTGATCCAGCGCGTGGTGCACATGCCGCCGCCCTATCCGCAGGCCTGGCCGCCGCATTTCACCTGCGATCAGCCGGGCCTGGAGGACGTGCTGCGCGCCGCCGTGACCGCGATGCCGTCGGTGCGCGTCGCGCTGGGGGTCGCGCTGGTCGACTTCCGCGACGAGGGCGAAACGGTCGCGCTGCAGTTCGCCGACGCGCAGGGTGACAGGTCGGCCTGCCGGGCGCGGTATCTGGTGGCGTGCGACGGCGGTTCCAGCCCCGTGCGACGCGCGCTCGGCGTGTCCATGCAGAGCCTCGAGTACGACCAGGCCTGGATCGTCGTCGACGTGAAGGTCGACGACCCGGCGGCGCTTGCCCGCCTGCCCGTGGTCAACGTGCAGTACTGCGAGCCGGAACGGCCGTCCACGTTCATCAACTGCCCGGGCAATCACCGGCGCTGGGAATTCATGGTGCTTCCGGGCGAGCCGGTCGAGGGCGTGATCACCGAGGCGCGGCTGTGGCAACTGCTGGGGCGCTGGCTGCGGCCGGGCGAGGCGCGCATCTGGCGCAGCGCGGCCTACCGCTTCCATGCGCTGATCGCCGACGAATGGCGGCGCGGCCGCGTCCTGCTCGCCGGCGATGCCGCGCACATGACGCCGCCGTTTCTGGGTCAGGGCATGTGCCAGGGGCTGCGCGACGCCGGCAACCTCGCGTGGAAGCTGGGGCAGGTGGTCGGCGGCGCGGCGGGCGACTGGCTGCTCGACACCTACGCCGCGGAGCGCAGGCCGCACGTGACCGAGACCACGCGCATCGCGAAGGAGTTCGGCCGCATCATTTCGGAGCGCGATCCCGAGCGCGCCCGCGCGCGGGACGCGCGCCTGCGTGATGGCGACGGCCGGCCGCGCACCCTCCTGCGGCAGGAACTCATCCCGGGCCTTTGCGCCGGCCTCGTGTCGCGCAGCGCGCCGCTGGCGGGCCGCGTGTTCCCGCAACCGATGGTCGACGCCGCCGACGGGACCGCCGCGCGATTCGACGATGTCACCGGTGCGGTCTGGCGCCTGGTGCTCGTCGCGACCGGCGCGGCGCGCGACGCGGCGGCACCGGATCGCTTCGCCGACGTGATCGCCTCGGCGCGGTCGCACGCCATCGCGACGATCGTGGTCGCGGACCGGGGGCCGGCCGCGGTGCCGGCTGGTACAGTGGTGGTTACCGAGCGCGACCGGTTGCTCGCCGAGTGGCTGGCCGCGGCCGGATGTTGCGGCGCGCTGGTGCGTCCCGACCACTACGTCTTTGGCGGTTTCGCGGACCCCGACGGCGCGCGGGCGGCGATCGACGAGCTTGCGGCTGCGGCGCATCGCAAGGCAGGGGAGGCGGGATGAGCGACACACGAGACTTCAGGCCGTTCGTGCCGACGCCGGCGTATCCGCGCGCCGCCGCACTCCAGGGCCGCGACGCGCGCGCCCACGGTGACGCGAGCCTGGTCAATCCGCGGCCGCGCGACCTGCTGTTCGCCCCCTGGGACAAGCTCTATCACGAACCCTTCGTGGGCGTCACCACCGACGGCCATCCGCTCGCGGGGCTGTTCACGCTGGCGCCGAACGGCGCGCCGACAGCGGCGATGGTGCAGGCCGCGGCAGCGCTCGCCGACGCACTGCCGCCCGCCCAGCGCCGCGCGCTGATGCTTCCGATCGACGCGCGCGAGTGGCGCCGGTGGAACAACACGGAGATGTACGTCTACCGGCACGGGCTGCGCCTCGAGGAGGTGTCCGAGGCGGTGCGCGCGTCGATCCTCGCGGTCGTCCGCGCTTCGCTGTCGGCGCCCGGCTTCGAGAAGACGCGCGACGTGATGCGCCTCAATCACTTCCTGGGCGAGCTTGCGGGCAACACCCGGGTGCTGGGCGAATGGAGCTACAACTTCACCTTGTTCGGCCTGCCGTCGGCCGGCTCGCCCTGGGGCTGGCAACTGATGGGGCACCATCTCGCGCTCAACTGCCTCGTGATCGGTGGCCAGATGGTGCTCTCGCCCGCGTTCATGGGGGCCGAGCCCAACTATGCCGACACCGGCCCCTGGGCCGGAAGGCGCCTGTTCCAGGACGAGGAGAACGGCGGGCTGGCATTGATGCGATCCCTCGATGCGACCCAGCGGGCACAGGCCATCGTCTACCATGCCTCGGAGGGAGGCGACCTGCCGCCCGGGCGGCGCCACCCCGCCGACCAGCTGCATCTGGGCGGCGCGTTCCAGGACAACCGCGTGGTGCCGTACGAAGGGGTGCCGGTCGCAGGGTTCGACAGGGCGCAGCGCCGGCGCCTGCTCGACCTGGTCGATGCCTACGTCGCGCCGCTGCCCGACGGCCCGCGCAAGGCGCGCATCGACGAGGTCGAGCGGCACCTGGAGGCGACGCGGTTCTGCTGGATCGGCGGAACCGGCGAGGAGGACACGTTCTACTACCGCATCCAGAGCCCGGTGGTGATGATCGAGTTCGACCATCATTCCGGGGTCTTCCTCACCAACGCGCATCCGGCGAAGTTTCACATCCACACCATCGTCCGCACCCCCAACGGCAACGATTACGGCGCGGACCTGCTGCGCCAGCACTACCGGCGCGACCACCACGAAGGCGCGCGACCGGGCATCCTGGGCGAGCAGATCCACCATCGGGACGATCGGCCGCGCGCGCACGACCACGGCCCCGGTCACTCGCATCCGCACGATCACGACCACCCGCACGGGCATGATCACAGCCATCCGCACGGGCGCGATCACAGCCATCCGCACGGGCACGATCACGATCATCCGCACGGGCAGGGTCACGATCATGCCCATGGCCACGCGCACCCGCAGGCGGCCGCGGCGATCAAGGCGGCAGGCACCGACACCAGGAAGAACTAGCCAGGCAGGAGGACACGATGGACCTCGGATTGAAGGGCCGCAAGGCGGTGCTGTGCGCGTCCTCGCAGGGGCTGGGCCTGGCGTGCGCGACGGCCCTCGCGCGCGAGGGAGCGGAGGTGTGGATCAACGGCCGCGACCCCGGCAGGCTCGCGGCGGCGCAGGCCGCCATCGTGGCGGCCACGGGCGCCGTCGCGCATTGCGTCGCGGCCGACATCACCACCGACGCCGGGCGCGCCGCGCTGGTCGCGGCCTGCCCGGAGGCCGACATTCTCGTCAACAACAACGCCGGCCCGCCGCCGGGCAGTCTGGCCGACTGGGATCATGCGGCGTGGATCGCGGCGCTCGAGCAGAACATGCTTGCGCCGATTCTCCTGATCCGCGCCTATCTGCCCGGCATGCGCGCACGCCGGTTCGGGCGCATCGTCAACATCACCTCGGCGATGGTCAAGAGCCCGCGCCCGCACATGGCGCTGTCGACCGCGGCACGCACCGGCCTGACCGCATTCTCCAAGTCGGTCTCGATCGAGGCGGCGGCGGACAACGTGACGATCAACAACCTGCTGCCGGAACGCATCGACACGCCGCGCCAGGCGTTCATGGCCGAGCGCATGATGCGGCTGCACGGCATCGACCGCGCCGAGGCCCGGCGGCGCATCGCCGAGACCGTCGCGGCGAAGCGCTTCGGCCGCCCGGAGGAATTCGCCGATGCCTGCGCCTTCCTGTGCGCGGCGCAGGCGGGCTTCATCTCGGGACAGAACCTGCAACTGGACGGCGGCTCGTATCCGGGCCTGATCTGAACCCGGCGGCGCGTCGGCGGCGCGGCGCCATGCGGTTCGCGCCGGTGCGGCGCGCCGGACCGCCGCAGTCGACCGCTACTCCGGCTTGAGGTTGGCCTTGCGGACGATCTCGCCCCACTTGACGATTTCCGCCGCGATGAAGTCGCCCCATTCCTTCGGGCCGCGCGGGTCGGGGATGGCGCCGCGCTCGATGATGCGCTGCTGCATGGCGGGGTCGGTGAGCGCGCGCCGCACGTCGGCGCTGATCTTCTCGACGATCTCGCGCGGCGTGGCCCGGGGGGCGATCAGTCCGGCCCAGCCGTTGCCGTCGAATCCCGGATACCCGGACTCGGCGACCGTGGGCAGGTCGGGCAGCTGCGGCACGCGCTGCAGCGTGGTCATCGCGAGCGCCTTCACCTTGCCGGCCTTGATGTGCGGCAGCGCCGACGCGAGGCTGTCGACCATCAGTGGCACCTGCCCGCCCATGAGGTCGGTGATCGCCGGTCCGCTGCCCTTGTAGGTCACGCCGAGGATGTCGACGCCGGTGCGCGACTTGAACAGCTCGCCGGTCAGGTGCTGGGACGTGCCGGTGCCGGCGTAGGCCCAGGCCAGCTTGCCCGGCTCCTTGCGCGCGGCGGCGATCATCTCGCGGATGTTCGCGTACGGTGCGGCCGGATGGGCGATGATCATCAGCGGCACGATGAACACGCCGTTGACGAGCGCGAAGTCCTTCAGCGGGTCGTAGGGCAGGTTGGGATAGAGGGTGGGATTGACGCCCATCGAGCCGCTGCTGCCGAGGGTGAGGGTGTGGCCGTCCGGCGCCGCGTCGCGCCCGAGCACCATCCCGGGAATGCTGGCGCCGCCGCCGCGGTTCTCGATGAGCACCTGCTGGCCCCACTGCCTGGACAGCGTGTCGCCGAGGAGGCGCGCCATGATGTCGGTGGCCTGGCCGGGCGGGAACGGCACGATGAAGCGCACCGGTTTGTTCGGGAAGGCGCCTTGCGCGAAGGCGGCGAACGAGACGGCGGTGAGCGCGGTGGCGACGAGTGTCTTGAGCATGGTTTTCATGATGGGGTCTCCTCGCGGCGGATTGTAGACTGCGGACCATCGACTCCGAAAAGTGGAACTTCGGCATGGGGCGCATTCCCGACTTCGCGCGCGCCGTCGTGTTGCGCAGCTTCAAGGCGCCATTGGTCATCGAGGCCGTGCCCGGTACGGCGCGAGCTGGAACCCGGCGCGCTCTTGGTGAAGATCGAGGCCTGCTCGATCGGCGGCACCGACGTGCACCTCCGGCAGGGCTCGCTGGCGCTCACGGTGAACCTGCCGGTGATCCTCGGCCATGAGATGGTGGCGCGCGTCGTGGCCATCGGCGCCGGCGCGCACAGCGACTCGACCGGCCAGCCGATCGCCGTGGGCGACCGCGTGCTCCATACCCATACGGCCTGCGGCGCCCGCTTCTTCTGCACCACCGAGCGCAAGCCCACGCTGTGCGTGAACCGCCGCGCGTACATGTACGAGGAGATCACCGCCTCCTCGCTGGTCACCATCGATCTGGACGGCCACGTGATCCTCAACCCTAACCGCAGCTGCGACATCAACCAGGCCGGCTACGTGATCCACAGCGCGGTGCACCGCGCGCGGACCGACGTGGGCTGCGTGATCCATACCCACAGCCGCGCCGGCATGGCGGTTTCCGGCCTCAAGTGCGGCCTGCTCCCGCTCACGCAAACCGCCATGCGCTTCAGCAACATCGCCTATCACGACTACGAGAGCGTGGCAATCGACCTCGACGAACAGAAACGCCTGGTGGAGCACCTCGGCACGGCCGACGTGATGATCCTGCGCAACCACGGCCTGCTCGCCGCCGGCCCCAACGTCGCACAAGCCTTCAACACCATGTACTGGCTGGAAATGGCCTGCCGCGCGCAGGTGGACGCGATGGCCTGCTACACCGAGCTCAACCTGCCGTCGGCGGAGATCGTCGCCAAGACTGCGCATTAGTATCGTCCCGAGGTGCGGCGGCCGTTCGGCCATGATGGAATGGCCGGCGATGCTGCGCTATCTGGATCGGCGCGATCCTTCGTACAAGACCTGACAGCGGGACCCTGTCGGGCCGCCATTGCGCTTGTTCAACATGTAGCCTATCGGCTACAATTGCTGGATGCGTGTCGAAAAGACCGGCAAGTATCGCGACTGGATCGACGGCCTCAAGGACTTGGCCGGCCGTGCCCGAATTTTCATGCGGGTCGACCGGCTGATTCACGGCAATCCTGGCGCGCACCGAAACCTGACCCACGGGTTTCGGAATTGAAGGTGGATGTCGGTCCGGGCTATCGCGTCTATTGCACCCTACGCGGCGATCGGCTGCTTCTGCTCTTTATAGGCGGAGACAAGTCGACCCAGTCCAAAGACGTTGCCAGGGCCATTCGGCTGGCCAAGGCTTTCGGAGAGTAGGCATGACAAGTTCCCCTCGCAAAACGGCTGCCAAGGTAAAGACGTCCACGTACGACGTGGCCGAGCATCTGAGGACGCCGGAAGAGATGGCCGCGTATCTCGACGCCTGGCTCGAAGAGGCTCCGGATGACGTATCAGGCATCGCTCGTGCACTGGGGGATATTGCCCGCGCCAAGGGCATGAGCCAGGTGGCCAAGGAAGCCGGCCTCAGTCGGGAAAGCCTCTACCGGGCGCTCAGTGAGGGCGGCAATCCGAGCTTTGCGACCGTGCTCAAGGTTGCTCGGGCGCTGGGCGTGCGACTGCATGCTCAGCCGGCATAACTTACCGTCTCGAGGAAATCGGGACCTGCTCGACATACTCTTCTGTCCTTTACATGTGGTGCCAACAACTTGCTGAAGCGAATTCCCTCCTGGCTCCTTTTGGGCTCCGGCAACGGCCTATTGCTGCTTTTCTCGAAAAGCCGATTCCATGCACCTGAAGCACCTCAAATCGATGGCGATACTGGCGCTGATTGCCCGACACGGCTCCATGGCAAAGGTCTCGGAAGCCTTGGGTTCCACCCCATCAATGGTCACCAAGCAACTGCAGGCGTTGGAAGCTGCGGCCGGCGTCCAATTGGTTGTGCGGTCGACTCGCGGCCTGCGGTTGACCAACACTGCCCAGCAATGGTTGCCGACTTGTGAATCGTTGCTGGCTGCCGCTAGCCATTGGCCGGCTGTGCTCGGCGGTGGCGTCGAGAAGTTGCAGGGTCGTTTGCGCATGAGTGTGCCGACCACTCTGGCGTTTCCCCGGTTCGCTCGCTTATTGGCCCGCTTCGCGCAGATGCATCCTGAAGTGCAAGTCGATCTGGATGTCCGCGACGAGCACTTGGACCTCATGCGTGATGATCTGGACCTGATTATTCACGTGGGCGCGCTGCCCGACAGCCGCTACGTTGCGCAGCGCCTGTTTGCGACACACGGGGTGCTGGTTGTTCATGAATCTCACGAAGCGTCGGTACATGGGCATCACCCCCAAGCGGGCCTGAAGGCTTTGCTCTTGCCCAATTGGCGAGGCCGGTTGCAGGAGGTATTGGGCGCGGCTGGGGATGGGCGCCAGTCGCCGATGCCGGTGCAGGTGGCTCTTGAGTCGAAGCAGATCATTTATTGCAACCAATGGTCGATGATCGCCCAGTTGCTCGTTGCGATACCCAGCTTTGCCCTGCTACCCGCGTTTGTTCTCAACGAAGTCGGACCGGCCCATGCGCTGATCCAGCCTTGGCCGAACTGGCAAAGCGGTGTGGTGGACGTGTTCGCCCTGACGCCGGACAGGCTTGATCGCAGCCCTGTGGCACAGGCGTTTGTCCACTTGTTGCTTCAAGATCTTGGGGTCTTGGAGGGATCGCTCAGATCACAAAGTCGAATGCCGCTTCGTGTTGGCCGTCCGCGCGGCGCACAGGATCGATGACCAGCCTGTCTCTACTGCCATATAGCGAAGCGATCAAGCTGAAGAACATTCCCTGTTCTTTCTCTTTACCCTGCAGATAGATTTGTGTCACTAGTGCGCTCTGGCCGCGGTGGAGCAGCTTGGCGTGGATGTGCGGCACCCGGCCGGTGTATGGCACGGGGATGATGGTGCGAAACCGGTATCGCCCTTCGTTGTCCGTGGTCTGCGAAGCAAACCCTGCGAATGACGGGTGTACCTTCTCAGTGTTTGGGGCCTTGGGGTGTCGATACAGGCCGGCTTGGTCGGCTTGCCACAACTGGATCTGCACGCCGGACAGAGGTCGACCGTTCACGTCCAATACGCGGCCGGTGATCCACATCGGCGTTCCGGCGTCCGCCGACGCATCTTGGGCCAGCAGGTAGGGTGTGAAGGGGATGGGCACTGTAGGGTAGTACGGTCCTTCGAATTGGCTCGGTGTCGGATCGCGTGTCGCCGCCTTGCTCTCGGCTTGTGCCAGTGCCGCCCGCCATCCCACCAGTGCCAGTGCCCATGCGGCCACCCATCGCCGGCGGTGGGTCGGTGTGTTTGCCATGCGTTTGCTCTTGCTCATGTTCGAGTTGGCGGTCTTGCTCAGAATGTTCCGTTGCGGTACTGCATCCTGTCCAGCACAGGTCGCATCACGCCCGAGATGTCCACCATTCTGTGTTCGCGCACATGCCAGGTGTCCTCCTGCGAAATCGCCTTGCCCAATACGAGCCCACGTGCATGTACAAGGACCAAACCGTTCCGGCCATTGAAGCGCCGGATGTCCGCTTTTGCGTCAATCCCGTTCCAACGTCTCTCCCGTTGACAATGCTTCCACTGGCTTCCAGTTCAAAGGTCGAGTGAGCGATGGCAGCGAACCCCTCGTGGAAAACCACCTCAAGGGGTCACCTGCACCTTCAAGTCGTTGAAGTAGCCTGCCGTGCCATCGTCCACCCACAGGCCGATGCGGCCCTTGCGGTTGGGAAAGCGAAGGTCGCTCACCGTGAGTACCTTTTCGCCATCGACAAAGGCATTCACGCTGCTGTCCGCGATTTCAAGGCGCAGCCTGTGCCAGCTTTCGATCGCCACGGGCGCGGCCTTTTCGTACACATTGGGATACTCTTGCCGCAGCTTGCGCCAGTAGCGGTCGGGGTAGCTGATGTACTGCACCGCAAACCCATTGCGCGGCGCGGGCGGAGGCGGGTTGTTTTTGCTGCCGTTGGTCATGCGCAGATACACCGCCTCAAAGGTCTCGGCCTTGTCGTCGATGTGAAAAGCGATGCCCACAAAGCCGCGCACATCGGGCGCACCCTTGCCATTGATGCGGGCGGCCAGATCGACTTCAATCACGCCGTTGGCCAGCACCACATTCGGCATGATGAAGCTCGGGCCATTGCCCACCCCTGTGCCCGCGAGCAGGGCTTTTTGCGTCTCGGGTGTGAGCTCCACCATCACCGCGCTGCGTTGTTTGAACGTGGCGGCACTGGCGTTGACCAGATTCGCCGAAAAACCATCGGCATTTGTGAGCGCCCAGCGCCCGCCTTGCTTGCCGGGACCATGGGCGCATGCGCCTAGCAGGCCTGCAACGGCCAAAGCGGCACCGCCATGCAAGAATTCTCGGCGCGGCAATGCCTTGCCCGCAGGGGATGAGGGGACCGTCATTGCAGGATGAGGGCACAGGTACTGCCAAGTGATCGAAGGGAAAGTTGCATGAGTCGCTCCTGTAAAGGACGATGTCATGCTATGAACTTGGACGGAACAGAGGAACAGCAGTTCTGGAAAATCAGTCTTTCCGGTCTGTTGGCGTCCTGCGGCTAATGCCGTCTTCAGAGCACTCGCTCACCCATACAAGCGACCCCATGGCTCATGGGGTTTTCATCTGAGGGTAACTTGCCCCGCAATGAGTAATGGACTTAATCGGCTTCTCGCCATCGAAACTGGAGAAGCGAGCCGCTGAACGAGGCTTGGGGCGTCAAGATCCGGATGCGCCCGCTGTGACCAACGGGCGACGTGGGGCGTTCCTGAACTTCGCGTCAATCTCGCCCCAATGTCTCCCCCATCTCCCTGCCCCGAGCACTCGCCGCCTGCATCGCCGCGCCGATCGCTCCAGGAATGTCCTTTGTGCGCAGGACCTCCAGCGCCGCGAACGTGGTGCCGCCCTTGGAGGTGACGCGCTCGCGCAGCGTCGCAAAGGTCTCAGGGGAATTGGCGGCGAGTTGGGCGGCGCCGACGACGGTTTGCAGGGCCAGGCGACGGGCGGTTTCGGCTTCGAGGCCCAGGGCTTCGCCGCCGGCTTGCAGGGCTTCGAGGAAGAAGAACACATAGGCGGGGCCGCTGCCGGACAGCGCCGTGACGGGGTCGAGCAGGTCTTCGCGTTCCACCCATACGGTCTGGCCGACGGCGGCCAGGACTTTCTCGGCGTCGGCCCGGCGCGAGCCTTCTACCTCTGGCGGGGCGAAAAGGGCGGAGATGCCCTGGCCGATCAGGGCCGGGGTGTTGGGCATGGTGCGCACGAGCTTGCCGTGGCCGCCCAGCCAGCGTTTCAGGTCAGCCAGGCGGGTACCGGCGGCGATCGAGAGGACGGTCTGGTTCTTGAGGTGCGGCGCGAGAGCGCTGGCCGCTTCGCGCATGTTCTGGGGCTTGACGGCCATGACGATCAGGCTGGCCGCTCCCAGACTGGCGTCGGGGGCGGGCAGGGTGCGCACGCCGAACTGGGTTTCAAGGCGGGTGCGGCCTTCGGCCAGGGGTTCCACGACCGTGATGGCGCCGGTGTCGAAGCCCTTGGCCTTCATGCCGCCAATGAGGGCCGCGGCCATGTTGCCGCCGCCGATGAAAGCGATGTTCATTGGTGCTTGTCCCGTTGTCCGAAGATGGCGGTGCCGATGCGCACCAGGGTGGCGCCTTCGAGGATGGCAGCTTCCATGTCGGCCGACATGCCCATGGAGAGGGTGTCGCAGCCCAGCCCTTCGGCGTTGAGTTGCTCCATCAGAAGGCGCAGTTCGCGGAAGGGACCACGCTGGGCGTCCAGGCCCTCGGCCGGCTGGGGGATGGTCATGAGGCCGCGCAGCTTGAGGCGCGGCAGGGCGGCCACCTCGCGCGCCAGGGTGAGCAGCGCGGTTGACTCCAGCCCGCTCTTGCTGGATTCGCCCGAGATGTTGACCTGGATGCACACCTGCAGGTCGGGCAGCCCGGCCGGGCGCTGGGCGGACAGGCGCTCGGCGATCTTCAGCCGGTCGATGCTGTGCACCCAGGAAAAGTGCTCCGCGATCGGGCGTGTCTTGTTGCTCTGGATCGGCCCGATGAAGTGCCACTCCAGTCCCAGCGCGGCCAGCGCGGCGACCTTGGCCACCCCTTCCTGGACGTAG
>JAEUOS010000110.1 GCA_016790695.1 Burkholderiales bacterium | reverse complement strand
GTACTTCTTCGCCTCTCCACCAAACTTCGACGACAGCACCGTCGTGATCGCCGCCGTCAGCGTCGTCTTCCCGTGATCCACGTGCCCAATCGTCCCCACATTCACGTGCGGCTTCGTACGCTCAAACTTGCCCTTGGCCATGATCCTCTACCCAAAAATTTCGAACCGTTGACACGGGGTTGCACAAATTCGCGCCAGCCAGGCGGGGAAGCCCGCACCCACCGCCGCGAAAACACCTGGTGCCCATGACGTGGATTGAACACGTGACCTCTCCCTTACCAAGGGAGTGCTCTGCCACTGAGCTACATGGGCCTTGTCTGCCGCTCTCGCCGGTAAGCCGCGTCCGGTACGGCAGGTGCTGGAGCGGGTGAAGGGAATCGAACCCTCGTCGTAAGCTTGGAAGGCTTCTGCTCTACCATTGAGCTACACCCGCAAACCAAACCACGCCTTCACACCACCCGCAAACAACGAGCCGGCGTCCAAACGCGCTGGTGGTGGGGGCTGGATTCGAACCAGCGTACTCGTTAGAGGGCAGATTTACAGTCTGCTGCCATTAACCACTCGGCCACCCCACCGAAGCGAACCTCAAATTATCAAAGATTTAGCGCCACTGGTCAAGCCGTTGCGCACCGCCCGCGGGCCGCACGTGGCCCTTACCCGCCGCTGCGCTCACCGCACGTTGCACAAACGCAACATTCGGCGCTGCCCCGGGTCCGATCGGCCACGCAGCCGTGCGGTCCTGCCGCGCCGCCGGGCAGCCGGCGGGCGATCCTGCCGCGGTACGCAACCTGCCTAGAATGGGGCCATGATGGACGCGCTGGCCATTCTCAAGACCGTCTTCGGCTATCCCGCCTTCCGGCCGCCGCAGGACGAGATCATCGATCATGTCGCCGGAGGCGGCGACGCCCTGGTCCTGATGCCGACCGGCGGCGGCAAGTCGCTTTGCTACCAGATCCCGGCGATCATGCGCGGCGGCTCCGCAGTGGTGGTGTCCCCGCTGATTGCGCTGATGGCCGACCAGGTCGCAGCGCTGACCGAGGCCGGGGTGCGCGCGGCGGTCCTCAACTCCACCCTCGATGCGGAACGGGCGCGACAGGTCGAGCAGGACTTCGCTGCCGGCCGGCTTGACCTGCTGTACGTCGCCCCGGAACGCCTGGTCACGCCGCGCTTCCTCGACTTGCTCGGCCGCGCCACGCCGGCACTGTTTGCCATCGACGAGGCGCATTGCGTGTCGCAATGGGGGCACGATTTCCGTCCGGAGTACATCGAGCTGGCCGTGCTGCACGAGCGCTTTCCGGCGGTGCCGCGCATCGCGCTGACCGCCACCGCGGACGCGCTGACCCGCCAGGAGATCGTCGCGCGCCTGAAGCTCGACGCCGCGCGCATCTTCATTTCCAGCTTCGACCGGCCGAACATCCGCTACACCATCGTCCCGAAGGATGGCGGACGCGAGCAGTTGCTGCGATTCATCGAGCAGCGCCATCGCGGCGCAGCCGGCATCGTCTACTGCCTGTCGCGCCGCAAGGTCGAGGAGACGGCCGCCTGGCTCTCGGCCCGCGGCGTCGCCGCCCTGCCCTACCACGCCGGCCTCGACGCAGCGACCCGCGCAGCACACCAGCAGCGCTTTGTCGACGGCGAGGGCATCGTGATGGCGGCAACCATCGCGTTCGGGATGGGCATCGACAAGCCGGATGTGCGCTTCGTCGCCCACCTCGACCTGCCCAAGAGCATCGAGTCATACTATCAGGAGACCGGCCGCGCCGGCCGCGACGGCGCGCCGGCGGACGCGTGGATGGCCTACGGCCTGTCGGATGTCGTGCAGCAGCGCCGCATGATCGACGAATCGGAGGCCGACGAGGACTTCAAGCGCGTGTCGCGCGCCAAGCTTGAAGCGCTGGTCGGCCTGGCCGAGACCCCGCACTGCCGCCGGGTGCAACTGCTGGCCTACTTCGGCGAGTCCAGCGCGCCCTGCGGCAACTGCGACAACTGCATCGCGCCGCCGCGTGTGGTCGACGCGACCGAGGCGGCGCAGATGGCCCTGTCGGCGGTGTACCGCACCGGCGCGCGCTTCGGCGCCGGCCACCTGATCGACATCCTGCGCGGACGCACCACCGAACGCGTGGCCACGCTCGGCCACGACCGCCTGAAGACCTTCGGCGTCGGCAGCGACCGCGACGAGCGCCAATGGCGCGCGCTGTTCCGCCACCTGGTCGCCAGCGGCATCCTCATCGCCGATGCCGAGGCCTACGGCGCGCTGCGCCTGACGACCGCTGCGCGCGCCATCCTCAAGGGAGAGCAATCGGTCCAGATGCGCGAGAACACGGTCGAGGCGACTGCGCGCAAGCGGTCCCGCAGGACCGCGGACGAGTCTCCTGCCGCAGGTGCGGACGCCGGTCTGCTCGCCCGCCTGCGCGACTGGCGGCGGCGCACCGCACAGGCCCACGGCGTGCCCGCCTACGTCATCTTTCACGACGCGACACTTGCGGAGATCGCCGCCCGGTCCCCGGCCGACGTCGACGGCCTGGCCGGCATACCCGGCATCGGCGCGAAGAAGCTGGAACGCTATGGTCCCGAGTTGCTCGCCCTGATCGGCGCAGCCGGGGACACTGTCGACGCCCCCGTCTAGGGTTTTCCCGCACCGGGACACTCCCGGGTGAACGCGCCTTGCGGTCGGCCCGGGAACCGGCCAAAATCCGACCACTCTTACAAGTCGGGTCGGCACCCGGCGCGACGCGACCACGGAGACAAGCATGATCGGTCCGGCATTGCCGCGAATGGCATTCGATCAGGGCACCCCTGCCGGCGGCGGACTGGCGCAGGGCGACACGGTGCCGCGCATGTTCTGGGATGGCGTCAGGCGCCGCGGCAGCCGGGTGGCGCTGCGCCAGAAGGACTTCGGCATCTGGAAGCCGATCTCGTGGACCGCATTGGGCGAGATCGTGCGCAATGTCGCCATGGGCCTGGTGGCGCTCGGCTACAAGCCTGGCGAAGTCGCCTCCGTGCTCTCGAACACCAACCGCGAGTGGATGTACGCCGACCTGGGCGCGCTGTCCGCCGGCGGGGTGGTCAATGGCATCTATCCGACCGACGCCGCGGTCCAGGTCGAATACCTGTGCGCCGATTCCTCGACGGTCTACCTGTTCGTCGAGGACGAGGAGCAGCTCGACAAGGTCCTCGAAGTCCGCGAGCGCCTGCCGCAGCTGCGCAAGATCATCGTCTTCGACATGGAGGGACTGCGCGAACTGGCCGACCCGCAGGTGATGAGCTTCGAGGCGCTGCAGGGGCTCGGACGCGCCCACCACGAAGCCCATCCCGGCCTCTTCGAAGAGCGCGTGGACGCGCGCCGGCCGGAGGACCTGGCGATACTCGTGTACACCTCCGGCACCACGGGCAAGCCCAAGGGGGCGATGATCTCGCACCGGAACATCGTGCTCACCTGCCACGCCTACAACGACTTCGCACCGCAGTCCGAGTCCGACGAGCGCATGGCGTTCCTGCCGCTGTGCCACATCGCCGAACGGCTGGGCGGCGAATACTTCCCGCTCCTCACCGGCTCGATCATCAATTTTGTCGAGAACCCGGACACCGTGCCGGAGAACGTGCGCGAGATCCAGCCGACGACCTTTACCGCGGTGCCGCGCGTCTGGGAGAAGTTCTATTCGGGGGTCCTGATCCGGATCCGCGAATCGACCACCCTGCAGAAGGCGGCATACGCGTGGGCGATCGGGGTAGGAATGAAACGGGCGCGCCTGATCGAGGACGGCAAGCCGATTCCCGCGTCGCTGGCGCTGCTGTTTCGCGCCGCGCGCTTCCTCGTTCTCGACAACATCCGTCGCATGATCGGGGTGCATCGCGCCAGGTTCCTGCTCACCGGCGCGGCGCCGATCTCGCCCGACCTCGTGCGCTGGTACATGGCGCTCGGCCTGAACATGGTCGAGGTGTGGGGCATGACCGAGAGCTGCGGCGCGGTGACTTCGAATCCGATCGAGCGCATCAAGCCCGGGTCGATCGGCATCGCCACGCGGCACGCGGAAGTGAAGGTCTCGCCCGAGGGCGAGCTGCTCGTCAAGGGCGACTCCGTGTTCATGGGCTATCTCAACCTTCCCGAGAAGACCGCCGAGACGATTCGGGACGGCTGGCTGCACACCGGCGACGTCGGCCGCGTCGATGCCGACGGCTACTTCTACATCACCGATCGCATGAAGGACATCATCATCACGGCGGGCGGCAAGAACATCACCCCGTCGGAATTCGAGAACCAGCTGAAGTTCTCTCCGTACATCACCGACGCGGTGGTGATCGGTGACAAGCGCCCGTACCTGTCGTGCCTCGTGATGATCGACCACGAGAATGTCGAGCAGTGGGCGCAGGAGCGCTCCATCCCGTTCTCCGACTACCGCAGCCTGACCCGGCGCCCGGAGGTGATTGCGCTCATCGGCGAGGAGATCGAGAAGGTGAACAAGACCTTCGCGCGGGTCGAGCAGATCAAGCAGTTCCGCCTGATCGAGACCAAGCTCACCCCGGAGGACGAGGAACTCACGCCGACCATGAAACTCAAGCGCAAGCTGGTCGGCGAGAAGTATCGCGACCTGATCGAATCGATGTACGCGGCAAAGGCAGCGTGACGGCGTGCGCCGCCGCGGCGCCCATTTTTCACAACCTGATGGAGACGACATGAAGGCAAGACTGGCAGCATTGACCCTGGCGATCGCCGCTTCCGGCGCGGCATTCGCCCAGACGCAGGGGGTGACCAAGGACGAGATCCTGGTCGGCACGATCCAGGACCTGTCCGGCCCGATCGCCGCCTTCGGCAAGTCGGCGCGCAACGGCATGCAGCTGCGCGCGGACGAGATCAACGAGCAGGGCGGCGTCAACGGCCGCAAGATCAAGCTGATCGCCGAGGATTCCGGCTACGATCCGAAGAAGGCGGTGCTGGCCGCGCAGAAGCTCGCCCAGCGCGACAAGATCTTCGTCACGGCCGGAAACATCGGCACGCCGATCGCGATGGCCACCATGCCGATCTTCTTCGAGAAGAACATCCCCCATCTGTTTCCGCTGACCGCGGCGCGCCAGATGTACGACCCGCTGCACCGGCTCAAGTACTCGTTCGCCGCGACCTATTTCGACCAGGTGCGTTCGGGGATCAAGTACCTGACCAAGGCCAAGGCCGACCGCAAGTGGTGCATCATCTATCAGGATGACGACTTCGGCGCCGAGGTGCTCGCCGGGGCCGAAGCCGGTCTCAAGGAGCTGGGCAAGACCCTGGCCGAGAAGACCAGCTACAAGCGCGGCGCCACCGACTTCTCGTCGCAGGTCGCGCGCATGAAGGGCGCCGGCTGCGACACCGTGGTCATGGGCACCATCATCCGCGAGACCGTGGGCACCATCGGCGAGGCCCGCAAGACCGGCTTCAACGCCGAGTTCATCGGCACCTCCGCTGCCTACACCCACCTGATCCATCGCCTCGGCGGACCGGCGATGAACGGCTTCATCGCAGCGCACACCGTCGCCCATCCGTACCTCGACGACGCCTCGCAGAACGTGCGCTTCTGGGCCTCCAAGTACAAGACCAAGTTCAACGAGGATCCGGACGTGTTCTCCGCCTATGGCTATGTGATCATGGACAACGTGATCGCAGCGCTGTCGAAGGCGGGCAAGAACCTCACCACCGACACATTCATCAAGGCGCTCGATTCGCTCTCGACCCCGCCCGACATGTTCGGCGGCGACGCGATGACCTTCACGCCGACCAAGCACCTGGGCTCGAACAAGTCGCGGCTGTCGCAGATCAAGGACGGCAAGTGGACGGTGATCACGCCCTACGTGGAACCCTGATCGTTCGCTGTCGCTGCACCGCAACGATCGAAAGCCCGCCGCTGGCGGGCTTTTTTTCGTCTGTCTTTCTCCGCAGCAGGACGCGTCCCGCGCCGACATCCGGCAAGCGGCGCTCGCGGCCGGCCGGGATTCGTCAACCGATGTCTTCCGATGCGACGCCCGCCGGACGTGCCGCCGGTCATGCCGCTCCACCGGCCGCGCGCCGCGACGGAGGCGCGTCGACGGCGCGGCCGCCGCGTTCAGGCGCCGCGCGACTCCTGGCCGTGCGCCGCCGCGCCTTCGCCGTGCGGATGCGGGCGCGGTGCATGGCGGACCTTCTGGGGCAGCAGCGAGCCGACCACCATGCCGGCGATCGCCGCCAGGAAGCCCAGGATCTGCGCAGGCCACACCTCGCTCTGGATGAAGACCTCGCCGGTCAGCCACACCCCCAGTCCGGCTGCCATCGCAAAGTACGCGCCCTGCGTGGTGGCCCGCTGCCAGTACAGCCCGAACGCCAGAGGCACGAACGCGGTCACCAGCGTCACCTTGTAGGCGCTTTCGACCATCTGGAAGATCGTCAGCTTGCTGTTCAGGGCGACGAACAGGACGATCAGGGCAAATCCCACCAGCGAGGTACGCATGACGAGGAGGAAGGTCCGATCCGACATCTTCGGATAGAAGCCGCGCACGATGTTCTCCGAGAACGCGACCGACGGCGCCAGCAGGGTTGCCGAGGAACAGCTCATGATCGCCGACAGGAGCGCACCGAAGAAGATCACCTGTGCGAACACCGGCGTGTGGGACAGGATCAGCGTCGGCAGCACCAGCTGGGAATCGGTCTTGACCAGTTCCCCGAACTTCGCCGGGTCGACCAGCGTCGCCGCGTAGGCGAGGAACATCGGCACGAAGGCGAAGGCGAAGTAGATGGTGCCGCCGAGCACCGATCCGCGTACCGCGGTCTTTTCGTTCCTGGCGGAGGTGATGCGCTGGAACACGTCCTGCTGCGGTATCGAACCGAGCATCATCGTCATCCAGGCCCCGATGAAGGGGATCCAGGCCGTGTAGCCGCCGGTCGGAAAGAAGTCGAGCTTGCCGGCGGCCTGCGCGTGCGCGATCACCGCGCCCGCGCCGCCGGTCATGCCGCTGACGAACCAGGCGATGAACAGCAGGCCGCACATGACGACCATCATCTGGATGAAATCCAGGAACGCCACCGAGAACATGCCGCCGAAGGTGGTGTAGGTGAGCACGATCGCCGCCCCCAGCACCATGCCCCATTCATTGCTGATCGCGCCGCCGGTGACGATGTTGAACACCAGTCCCAGCGCCTTGATCTGCGCGGCGACCCAGCCCAGGTAGGAAATCACGATGGCGATCGAGGTGACGACCTCGACGGTGCGGTTGTAGCGCACGTGGTAGTAGTCGCCGATGGTCAACAGGCCCATCCGGTAGAGCTTGGGCGCGAAGAACAATCCGGCCAGGATCAGGCAGAGCGACGCGCCGAACGGGTCGGCGACCACGCCGCCCAGGCCGTCCTTGACGAATGTCGCGGAGACGCCGAGCACGGTTTCGGCGCCGAACCAGGTGGCGAACACGGTGGCGGTCACCACCGGCAGCGGCAGGCTGCGACCGGCAACGGCGAAGTCCTTGGCGCTGTGCACGCGGGTCGCCGCATACAGCCCGATGGCCACGGAGATCAGCAGATAGAGCGTGACGAATCCGATGAGCATGGCGAAACGTCCAATGACCGGGGGCCGCCGCGGCCGACGCGGCAATTATAGGTAGCCGCCCCGGCGTGTCGACTCGGGTAAACGCGATACCGCCGCGCCGGCGGGCGTGGCGACGCTCAATGCCGCATGAGCCAGGCGGCGTGCGCCAGAACCGCCGCGGCGAGCACCAGCACGGCCAGCGCCAGGCGGTGGTTGCGCCGCCCCTGCCGTTCCACCGACTCGGCCAGGCGCCGGAGCGCCTCTGCCTGCTCCTGCCCTTGCGCCGCCCGCTCCATCGCCTGGGTGATGAGCCGCGGCCACTGCGGCAGCATCTTCGCGAGGTGCGGCGCCTCGCGCCTGGCATTGGCCAGGAATCCTTCCCAGCCGACCTGGCGCAACATCCACTTTTCCAGATAGGGCTTGGCGGTCTTCCACAGATCGAGCTCGGGATCGAGTTGCCGACCCAGGCCTTCGATATTGAGCAGCGTCTTCTGCAGCAGGACCAATTGCGGCTGGATCTCCACATGGAAGCGCCGCGAGGTCTGGAACAGGCGCAGCAGGACCTGGCCCAGGGAAATCTCCTTCAGCGGCCGGTCGAAGTGCGGTTCGCAGCAAGCGCGAACCGCGCCTTCCAGCGCCTCGACGTTGGTGTCGCGCGGCACCCATCCGGACTCCACGTGCAGCACGGCGACCCGGTGATAGTCGCGGTTGAAGAACGCCAGGAAATTCTGCGCGAGGTAGTCCTTGTCGAACTCCGAGAGGGTCCCGACGATGCCGAAATCGAGCGCGATGTACCTGCCGAGCGTCGCCGGCGCGTCGCTGACGTAGATGTTGCCCGGGTGCATGTCGGCGTGAAAGAACCCGTCGGAAAAGACCTGCGAAAAGAAGATCTCGACACCGTCCCGCGAGAGCTTCTGCAGGTCGACGCCGGCCGCCTTCAGGCGCTCGATCTGGCTGATCGGGATGCCCTTCATGCGTTCCATGGTCATCACCGTGGTCGCCGTGTACTCCCAGACCACTTCGGGAACCATCAGGAGCTCGCCGCGCGGCGTCCCGGGCGCGAAGTTGCGCCGCAGCTGGCTGGCATTGGCGGCTTCGCGCACCAGGTCAAGCTCATCGTGGAGGTAGACATCGAACTCCGCGACAACTTCGCGCGGCTTGAGCCGCTTGCCGTCCGCCCACAGGCGCTCCACCAGCCCGGCGGCGATCCGCATGAGGTCGAGATCGCTTTCGATCACCGACAGCATGTTCGGCCGCAGCACCTTCACCGCGACCTCGCGCCCGTCGTGCAGGACCGCGAAGTGGACCTGCGCGATCGACGCGGAGGCGACCGGCTCGCGCTCGAACGACCGGTAGAGCAGGGACGGCTTCTTGCCGAGGGCGCTCTCGATCTGACGCTCGGCGAGCGCGGGATCGAACGGCGGCACCCGGTCCTGCAGGCGCGCCAGCTCATCGGCGATGTCCTCGGGCAGGAGATCGCGGCGGGTGGAAAGCAGCTGCCCGAACTTCACGAAGATCGGCCCCAGGTTCTCCAGCGCGAGTCGCAGTCGCGCCCCGCGCGGGGTATCGAACCGGCGCCACGAGAACAGCAGGTGGTAGGCGGACTTGATCCAGCTCGGCCGCGCCGCCGCCATGAAGAACTCGTCCAGGCCGAAGCGGAACGCCACGGTCAGGATGATGAAGAGGCGGATGGGGCGCAAGAGGTGGCGCGAAGGGAGTGCCGCAGGGTTGGCCGACTTTACCCGAATCGACCCGGCGACGCTCCGCGGCAGGGCCGGATCGTGGTCGCTTGCCGGTCCGGACCGCGCTCGCGGATAATCGCCGCATGCGCATCATTTGTGTCGGGCACACCGCGTTCGACCGCGTGTTCATGGTCGACCGGATCGTCGAGGCGCCGGCCAAGATCGCCGCGACCGGCTATCTCGAGCTTGGCGGCGGCATGGCGGCCAATGCCGCGGTGGCGGCGGCCCATCTCGGCGCGGCGGCCGAGTTCTGGGGACCGGCCGGCGATGACGCCATTGCCGCGGCGATGTGCGCCGACCTGGCGCGCCACGGGGTGGACGCAACGCATCTGCGCCGCATTCCCGGGAGCAGCTCCTCGCACTCGGCGATACTGGTCGACGCGCGCGGCGAGCGGCTGATCGTCGGCTATCGCGGCGACTGCCTGCGCGACGCCGGCGAATGGATGCCGATCGACCGGCTCGCCGGTGCCGGCGCGTTGCTTGCCGACGTGCGCTGGCCCGCAGGATGCGCGCGCGCGCTGACGGCGGCCCGCGCCGCCGGCGTTCCCACCATCCTCGACGGCGACACCGCGGAGCGCGGCATTCTGCGCTCGCTGGTCGCGCTGTGCGACCACGCGGTCTTCTCCGAACCGGGCTTTGCCGCGTTCACCGACGCCGATACCGGCGCCGGCCTGCGCGAAGCGTTGGCCCTCGGCGCGCGCACGGCGGTCGTCACGCGCGGCGAGCGCGGCTGTCAATGGGTA
>JAEUOS010000073.1 GCA_016790695.1 Burkholderiales bacterium | reverse complement strand
ATCCGACCACGCGCTCGGCGCCGGCGCGCTCGGAGGCGAGTCGCAGGCCCAGCGTCGGGTCGGGCCGGACGTCGGCATGCGCGCGCCCGGCGGCCGCACGCCGCAGTTCCACCTCGACGCGCGCCAGCGCCAGTTCGTGGTTGCGCTCGGTGATCCGCGCCAGCCACGCCTCGGCCGTGTCGCCGACCGGAACCGGCTCGAGCGCCGGCACCCGCGCCGGCAGCCGCAGTTGCGGATAGCTGCGCAGCAACTCGGCGGCCGCCACCTCGACACGCGTCAGCGCCTGGACCTCGGCGGCCTCGGCCTGCGCGACGGCCGCCTCGGCGAGCCACTGGTCCTGGCGCGCCGCGTCGCCGAGTTCGACGCGCCGTGCCACCAGTGCCGCCTGGCGCGCGAACAGCATCCGCTGCTCGTCCCAGTGACTGCGCTGGGCGACCGCGCGCAGCCAGGCGAACCACTGGCGCAGCAGTCCCCGCGCCGCCTCGTGCCGCGCCGCGCCGACCGCCAGGCGGGCCGCTTCCACGCCCAGCGTTCCCAGACGCTCGTCCAGACCGGTCTTGGCGGGCAGCCGCAGCGTGCGTTCGACCGTGAGGTCCCACTCGCCAAGGCTGCGCCCGGCCAGCGCGTCGTGCCTGGACTGCCGTCCGAGCCGCACCCCGCTTTCGTACGGCCCGGCGACCAGGCGCCGCCGCTGGGCCTCCTCGACGGTCACCCCGGCGCGCGCCCCCGCGACCGCCGGGTGCGCGTCGAGCGCCGCGGCCACCAGCGCCGGCGGCGGCAGGTCCGTGAGCGCTGCCGGCGCGGCCGCCCCGGCCGCCGCCGCGACCGCCATCGAGACTGCGCACACCGCGCGCAGGAACCACCGGCGCGCGCCCGGAACAACGATCGAGTTCGTCATGAGAGCTCCGCACGCGCCGCCGGCGCGACGCCGTAACGCATGAACAGCACCGGCAACAGCAGCAGTGTCAGCAGGGTCGACGTCGCCAGCCCGCCGACGACCACGATCGCGAGCGGCCGCTGGATCTCCGCGCCCGGGCCCGTCGCGACCAGCAGCGGCACCAGGCCGAACGCGGTGATGCCGGCCGTCATCAGCACCGGGCGCAGGCGCCGCCGCGCGCCCTGCACGACCGCGTCGCGCAACCGGCTGCCGGCGGCGAGGTACTGGTTGAAGCAGCTCACCATCACCACGCCGTTGAGCACCGCGATGCCGAGCAGCGCGATGAACCCGACCGAGGCCGGCACCGAGAGGTATTCGCGTGCGACGGCCAGCGCCATCACGCCGCCGATCAGCGCGAACGGGATGTTGGCGAGGATCAGCAGCGACTGCCGCAGCGATCCGAAGGTCAGGAACAGCAGCACGAAGATCAGCGCCAGCGCGACCGGCACCACCACGGCGAGGCGCGCCGCCGCGCGCTGCTGGTTCTCGAACTCCCCGCTCCATGCCATCCGGTAGCCCTCGGGCAGCGCGAGCGCCGCGGCGGCGCGCTGCGCCTCGGCGGCGAAGCCGACCAGATCGCGCCCGCGCACGTTGGCCTGCACCACGACCAGGCGCGCGGCGTTCTCGTGATCGACCTTGACCGGGCCCTCGACGCGCGACACGCGGGCGACCTGGGACACCGGCACGCTGCCGCCGCCGGGGAGCGTCAGGTTCATCGCGCCCAGCACCGCCGGCGAGGTGCGCAGGGATTCCGCGCCGCGGATCAGCAGCGGCGTCCGCCGCCCGCCTTCGAGCACCAGGCCGACGCGCTCGCCCTCGACCTGCGTGCGCAGCGCCGCGGCGATCGTATCGACATCGAGGCCGAGGCGACCGGCCGCGAGCCGGTCGACGACGACGCTCAGGTACTGCACGCCGTCGTTGCGGACGGTCAGCACGTCCTCGGCCCCGTCGACGGCGCGCAGCACCTCGACCAGACGGCGCGCGAGCGCATTGAGGGTCGGCAGGTCCGGGCCGTAGATCTTCACGGCGACGTCGCCGCGCACCCCCATGAGCATCTCGGCGACCCGCATCTCGATGGGCTGGGTGAAGCTGTACGCGAGGCCCGGAAATCCGTCGAGCACCTCGCGCAGGCGGTCGACCAGCCAGGCCTTGTCGTCGCGGCGCCAGTCGCGCTTCGGCTTCAGGGTCAGGAACGTGTCGGTCTGGTTCAGCCCCATCGGATCCAGGCCGATCTCGTCGGCCCCGGTGCGCGCGACCACGCCCTGCACCTCGGGGACGCGCGCGAGCAGCGCGCGCTGCAGGCGCAGGTCGGTCGCCACGCTCTCCTCGAGGCTGATCGAGGGCAGCTTCTCCAGCCCGATGATGATGTCGCCTTCGTCGAGCGCGGGCATGAAGGTCTTGCCGATCAGCGGATAGATCCCCGCCGCGGCGGCCAGCGCGACGGCGGCCCCGGCCATGAACCGGTTGCCGCGCGCGAGCGCCATGTCGAGCAGCGGCGCATACAGCCGCAGCGCCTGGCGCACCAGCCAGGGCTCGCCGTGTCCGGCCGGCCGAAGCATCAGCGAGGCGAGCACCGGCACCACCGTCAGCGACAGCAGCAGGGAGACGCCCAGCGCGTAGACGATCGCCAGCGCCACCGGTGCGAACAGCTTGCCCTCGAGCCCCTCGAGCGTCAGCAGCGGCAGGAACACCACGATGATGATCGCGACGCCGGAGACCACGGGCCCGGCCACTTCGCGCGCGGCGGCCGCCACCCGCGCGCGCCTGTCCCCGGCCGCGCCGGCCGCGAGATGGCTGACCGCATTCTCGACCATCACCACCGCGCCGTCGACCAGCATGCCGATCGCGATCGCCAGGCCGCCGAGGCTCATCAGGTTGGCCGACATCCCGGTGTGCCGCATCAGGACGAAGGTGCCGAGCGCCGCCATCGGCAGGGTCAGCGCGACCACCAGCGCCGCGCGCACGTCGCCGAGGAAGAACAGCAGCAGCACCATGACCAGGACGATCGCCTCGGCGAGCGCGCGCGCGACGGTCCCGGTGGCACGGTCGACGAGCGCGCCGCGGTCGTAGAACACGCGCGTGGTGACGCCCCTGGGCAGGGTCGGCGCGAGTTCCGCCAGCCGCTGGTGCACGCGCTCGACCACGGCGCGCGCGTTGGCGCCGCGCAGGCCGAGCACCAGGCCCTGGACCGCCTCCGCACGGCCGTCGCGCGTCACCGCGCCGTAGCGCGTCAGGCTGCCGACGCGCACCTCGGCGACGTCGCCGACGCGCACCGGCGCGCCGCCGCCCGCGCCGACGACGACGGCTCGGAGGTCCTCGAGTGAACGCAGCCCGCCCTCGATTCGCACCAGCAGCGTCTCCTCGCCCTCGCGCACACGGCCCGCGCCGTCGTTGCGATTGTTCGCGCCGAGCGCCTGTGCCAGCTGCGCCGGCGTCACGCCGCGCGCCTGCATCGCGGTGTTGTCCGGCACCACCTCGAAGCTGCGCACCTCGCCGCCGAGCACGTTGACGTCCGCCACCCCCGGCAGGGTGCGCAGCGCGGGGCGGATGGTCCAGTCGAGCAGCGTGCGGCGCTCGGCCAGCGACAGGCCCTCGCCGTCGACGGTGAACATGAACATCTCCCCCAGCGGGGTCGTGATCGGCGCCAGACCGCCGCTGGTCCCGGGCGGCAGGTCGGCCGCGACGGCGGCGAGCCGCTCGGCGACCTGCTGGCGCGCCCAGTAGATGTCGGTGCCGTCGGCGAAGTCGACCGTGACGTCGGCCAGCGCGTACTTGGAAACCGAGCGCACCACGCGCTTGTGCGGAATGCCCAGCAGTTCGATCTCGATGGGCGTGGTGATGCGCGCCTCGACCTCTTCCGGCGTCATCCCGGGCGCCTTCATGATGACCTTGACCTGCGTCGAGGAAACGTCCGGGTAGGCGTCGACCGGCAGGTCGCGGAACGCCTGCACGCCGGCAACGGCCAGGACGGCAGCGGCGACCAGCACGAGCAGGCGCTGGGCCAGCGAGAACTCGACCAGGCGCGCGAGCACTAGCGCGCCCCGCCGATGCCGGCCTGCATCGCCTTCAATGCGGCAACCCCGCCCACGGCGATGCGCTCGCCCCCCTTGAAGGGCGCGCCGATCAGCGCCGTCGCGCCGCGCTCCTGCAGGACCTGCACCGGCTGCGCGACGAAGCCGTCCGCGGTCTCGACGTACACCACCGTGCGCGCGCCGCTGCGCGCCAGCGCCGCGGCCGGCACCTGCCAGGTGCCGCGGCCCGGCGGCGCGTCGATCACCGCCTCGACGAGCTGCCCGGGGCGCAGGCGCGCCGCGCCCTCGCGAAGCTCGGCGCGCACCGTGACCGTCTGCGTGGGCGCGGCAACGCTGCGGCCAAGCGCGATGACGCGCCCGCCGGCGCCGCTCGCCGGCACCCGGACCTCCGCGCCGGGCGCGATCCCGCCAAGCCGCTCGACCGGCACCTGGATCTCGAGCCAGAGCGGGTCCAGGCGCGCGATGCGCATGAGCACCGCGGCGGCCTCGACCCGCTGCCCGGGGATCGCCGTCTGCTCGAGCACCACGCCGTCGATCGGCGCGACGAGGTCGATCGCGCTGCCCACCGCGCGCCCGGCGCGCAGCGCGGCGATCGCCTGCGCCGACATGCCTGCCGCGCGCAGCGCCTGCGTGCGTTCGGCCAGATCGGCGGCGACTTCCTGCTGCCGGCTGCGCGCCGCTTCCAGCCGCGCGAGCGCAATGATGCCCTCGGCGTGCAGCCGCTCGTCGCGCTCGAGCGCCGCAGCCGCCAGCTGGTGCTGCGCGGAGGCCTGAAGGTAGGTGTGCTGCACGTCCGCCAGGCCGGGGCTGGTCAGGCGGACCAGCAACTGGCCGCGCCGGACCTGCTGGCTGCTTGCGACGTGCACCGCGTCGACCAGGCCGGCGAGCGGCGCGCTGATCGCGCGCAGCTGCGGTGCCGGGATCGTCACCTGCGCCGGCATCCCCGGCGCCGCGCCGCCGGCCGGCGCTTCGACCGCCATGGTCCGGATGCCGGCGGCGTCGCGGCGCGCGCCGTCGAGCCGGATCAGCTCCGCGCCTGACGCGGCCACCCCCATGGTGCTGAACGCGATCAGCGCGACCATCCGCGCGCTGCCGCGGCGCTGCAATATCCGCATGGTTTCCCCCGGGATTGCATCGAACCGTGCGGCCCCGCCTCGCGGGCGCCGCATGCGAGAAGCGTGCGCCGGCGACGGGCCGGCGCCGGTGTCAGCCGATCAGCGGCGGCGCCTGCGCGGGCGGCAGCAGAAACGCGCGGCGCGGCACGGTCGTCGCCGGCGGCGCGGGGAAGGCGGATGCGACGACGTGCGTCCGCGGCGCGACCGACGCCGCCACCCGCGGCGGTGCCGCATCGGTGCAGGCGATCCGGACGTCGCGCCGGATCTCCTGGCCGAGGCCCATGATGGCGGATTCGATCGCGTGCGCTTCCGGAACCGAAGCGGCGGCGGCCGCGGCGGCACCCGGCGCGGCCAGGTGCACATGGACGCCCCGCACGCCGGGGTCATCGCGCCCCAGATGCACATGGAGCAGCGGCGCCATGCCCTGCACCCCGGCCCAGAAGGCCAGAAGCATCCATTTGAACAAGCTCATCCGGCGCGATGTTACGCCACCGTCGCAGCGACGCGTTGATCCTGCTCAACCCGCGGCGCCGGTTCGGGCCCGGCGCGCGCCGCGCCGCGGCGCCGCGAGCCGCCGGATGCCGGCTCCCGACGCCCCGCCGCAGGTCCGCCGGCGTCGCCGCACGCTGCGATTGCACAGACCGGCACGTCCGTGGCAGACTGAGCCGGGATCGGCGCATGCGCAGCACGCCGGTCCCCGGCGAATCGTCGCGACCGCAGGCCCCTCCGAGGACGTCACCATGCCCCATCCGTTCGCCGACACGCTCCGCTCCTTCAAGGCCGGCAGCCGCTCCCTGCGCTTCCATTCGCTGCCGGCGCTGGCCGCGCGCTTCCCGGGCATTCGGCGGCTGCCGCTGTCGCTGCGCATCGTGCTCGAATCGGTGCTGCGCAACTGCGACGGCGGCAGGATCAGCCAGGAGCACGTGCACCGCCTCGCAGGCTGGCGCCCGAACGACCCGCGGACCGACGAGATCCCGTTCGTCGTGGCCCGGGTGGTGCTGCAGGATTTCACCGGCGTGCCACTGCTCGCCGACCTGGCGGCGATGCGCAATGTCGCGCGTGATCTCGGCCGCGACCCGAAGGCGATCGAACCGCTGGTGCCGGTGGACCTGGTGGTCGATCACTCGGTCATGATCGACCACTACCGCGACAAGGACGCGCTCGACCTCAACATGAAGCTCGAGTTCAGCCGCAACCGCGAGCGCTACCAGTTCATGAAATGGGGCATGCAGGCGTTCGACACCTTCGGCGTGGTGCCCCCGGGCTTCGGCATCGTGCACCAGGTCAACCTCGAATACCTCGCGCGCGGCGTGTTCGAGAAGGACGGCATCGCCTACCCCGACACGCTGGTCGGGACCGACAGCCACACGACCATGATCAACGGCATCGGCGTGGTCGGCTGGGGCGTCGGCGGCATCGAGGCCGAGGCCGCCATGCTGGGGCAGCCGGTCTACTTCCTCACGCCGGACGTCGTCGGCGTCGAACTCGTCGGCCGACTGCGCGAGGGCGTCACGGCCACCGACCTCGTGCTCACGATCACCGAGATGCTGCGGCGCGAGAAGGTGGTCGGGAAATTCGTCGAATTCTGCGGCGACGGCGCGCGCACCCTCGCCGTGCCGGACCGCGCGACGATCGCCAACATGGCGCCGGAGTACGGCGCGACCATGGGCTTCTTCCCGGTCGACGAGCGCACCATCGACTACCTGCGCGGCACCGGCCGGACCGCGGCCGAGATCGCGGCCTTCGAGGGATACTTCCGGGCCCAGGAGATGTTCGGCGTCCCGCGATCCGGCAGCATCGACTTCAGCGCCGTGATCACGCTCGACCTGGCGACGGTGGCGCCCTCGCTCGCCGGCCCGAAGCGCCCGCAGGACCGCATCGAGATCACCCATCTGGCGTCGCGCTTCCGCGACCTGTTTTCGCGCCCGGTGGCGGAGAACGGCTTCGCCCAGGACGCGGCCAAGCTGGCGCGCACCTACCCCGCGGGCGACGGCGTGACCCTGTGCAACGGCGACGTGCTCATTGCCGCGATCACCTCGTGCACCAACACCAGCAACCCGGGCGTGCTGCTGGCGGCCGGGCTGCTGGCCAGGAAGGCGGTCGAGGCCGGCCTCACGGTCGACCCGCGGATCAAGACCTCGCTCGCGCCGGGGTCGCGCATCGTCACCGAGTACCTGACGCGCGCCGGACTGCTGCCCTACCTGGAGAAACTGGGCTTCGCGGTCGCCGCCTACGGCTGCACCACCTGCATCGGCAACGCGGGCGACCTCAGCCCCGAGATCAATGCCGCGATCGCCGCGAACGACCTGGTCTGCGCCGCCGTGCTGTCGGGCAACCGGAATTTCGAGGCGCGCATTCATCCGAACCTCAAGGCCAACTTCCTCGCCAGCCCGCCGCTCGTGGTCGCCTACGCGATCGCCGGCAACGTCACGGTCGACCTGATGACCGAGCCGGTCGGCCGCGGTGCCAACGGGCGCGCGGTGTACCTCGGCGACATCTGGCCGACCTCCGACGAAGTCCACCGGCTGATGAAGTTCGCCATGGACGCGGCCGCGTTCAAGGCCAACTACGAGAAGGTCAGGACCGAGCCCGGCCGGCTGTGGAGCGCGATCAAGGGCGCGCGCGGCCAGGTCTACGACTGGCCGCGGTCGACCTACATCGCGAAGCCGCCGTTCTTCGACGACTTCACCCTGCAGGTCGTGCACCGGGAGACCGGGGTCCGCGATGCCCGCATCATCGCGCTGTTCGGCGACTCGATCACCACCGACCACATCTCGCCGGCCGGATCGATCGGCGAGGCCTCGCCCGCGGGCCGCTACCTGCTGGCGCAAGGCATCGCGCGGGCGGACTTCAATTCGTACGGCAGCCGCCGCGGCAACCACGAGGTGATGATGCGCGGCACCTTCGCCAACGTGCGCATCCGGAACCTGATGCTGCCCGCCGGGCGCGACGGCTCGCGCGAGGAAGGCGGCTTCACCCTGCTGCAGCCGTCAGGCGAGAAGATGCCGATCTACGATGCGGCGATGCGCTACGTCGCCGAGGAGACGCCGACGGTGATCTTCGCCGGAGAGGAGTACGGCACCGGGTCGTCGCGCGACTGGGCGGCCAAGGGCACCCAGCTGCTCGGCATCAAGGCGGTGGTCGCCAAGAGCTTCGAGCGCATCCATCGCTCGAACCTCGTCGGCATGGGGGTGCTGCCGCTGCAGTTCAAGGCCGGCGACTCGTGGCAGAGCCTCAACATCACCGGCAGGGAATCGGTCGACATCGTGCTCGGCAGCGACATCCGGCCGCTGTCGGAGGCGCGGCTGGTGCTGCGCGACGCGCTCGGCAACGTGCGCAACGTCACCGTGATCCTGCGCATCGACACGCCGATCGAGGTCGACTACTACCGCCATGGCGGGATCCTGCCGTTCGTGCTGCGCCAGTTGCTGGCGGCCTAGGCCCGCCGGCCGAAACGGCCGCGCGCCGACGTCCCTGGTTACTGCACGACCGCGCCGATCTCCAGCGCCAGGCCCTGCGTGCCCGGCTTGACCGGCGCGCTCGCGCCTTCGAGATCGCCGGGCCGGGCGATCGGATCACCCGATTTCGACACCCGTGCGGTGACCACCAGCAGGCCTGCCTGGGACAGCGTCGCACCGGGCGCCATGGCCATCGAATCGTCGAGGCGGAACTCGGCGGGCAGATCCCGGACCTTGAGCTTGAGTGCCGCCAGCGGCATGCGCGGGCCGCTGGCGGCGCGCGCGAAGATGAACACCGTGTCCTCGGGCGCGGCACGGTCGGCCAGGGAGCGCGCCAGGCTCACCCGACCGCTCAGCCCCGCGGCCGCCGGCGCGGGGGCCGCGGCAGCGGGCGCCGCGCCGGCCAGCTTTGCCCGCGCCTCGTCGATGCTTCGCTGCAACTGGGCGATCAGTTCGGCATCCTGCGGCGCCAGCCTGGGCACGCGCTCCCACAGCGCGAGCGCGCGTGCGTAGTCGCCCGCCTCGAATGCGGCGGTGCCGGCGAGCAGCAGCGCCTTGATGTTGTCCGGATCGGCCTTGAGCGCGCGCTCGAGGAGCGCGACCGGCTGACCGGCCAGTTTGCGATCCTGCGCCATGGCCAGCGCGTCCGCATAGTCGGCCAGCAACTGGGCGTCGGCCGGCAGCAGCGGTTCGGCCTTCGCGAACGCCTGCGCGGCGCGCGCATACTCGCCCAGCGCCGCGTAGGCCTGGCCGAGCACGGCCCAGCCGCGGCCATCGCCGGGTTCGGCGGCCAGACGCGCCTCGAGCGCGGCCACGCGTTCGCGCATCTGCGCGACCGCCGCCTCGCGGGTGGCCGGCGGCGCCGCGCTTTCCTGCAGCAGCGCGGCAGGCGTGCCAACCGCCCAGTACACCGGCACCGCGAGCAGCGGCACGAACAGCAGCAGCACCGCGACGGCGCCGGGCCGCGGCCGGGCCGGCGGCGGCGCGAGGTAGGCGTCCAGCACCCGGTGCGCGAGCGCCGCACGCTCGCGCGCGAACGCCTCGGCGTCCAGTGCCTCGGCGGCGCGGCGCGCGAGAAGTTGCGCGTGCGCCGCGCGCACGACCGCAGGCGCGAGCGCCGCGGCGCGCTGCGGCCAGAGCAGGCCGCGCAGCACATAGGCGCAGACACCCGCACACATCAACCCGGCAAGGATGGCGAAGACGATCACGCGCGCCTCGCTGCGTCGGACCCGAGCGCCGCGGCCGCCGGATCGTCGTCCTCGACCAGGCCGCCCTCCTCGTCCGCGCCGGCCAGCGCGCGCCGGCGCCTGAGCGTGACGAACAGCACCGCGAGCCCGACGGCGAGCAGCGCCGGCGGCCCGAACCAGAGCAGCAGCGTCGCGGCCTTGAGCGGCGGCCGGTACAGCACGAAGTCGCCATAGCGCGCGACCATGAAGCGGCGCACGTCGTCCTCGCTCTTGCCCTGGCGCAACTGCTCGCGCACCTGGTTGCGCAGATCGACCGCGAGGTCGGCGTTGGAGTCCGCGATGGTCTGGTTCTGGCAGACCAGGCAGCGCAACTCCTCGGACAGGCGCATGACCCGCTTCTCCAGCGCCGGATCGGCCGGCGCGCCGCCCGCGGCCGGCGCCGGGGCGGCCGCCGGTGCGGCGTGACAGGCCAGCGCGAGCATCGCCGCTGCGGCCCAGGCGCCGCGCTCAGCCATCGAGTTCCTTCAGCAGGGGCAGGATCTTGGCGTCGATGATCTCCCGGGTCAGCGGGCCCACCTTCTTGTAGCGCACCACGCCCGCGCGGTCGATCACGAACGTCTCCGGCACGCCGTAGACGCCGAAATCGATGCCGGCGCGGCCGTCGGCATCGACCAGCACCGCCTGGTAGGGATTGCCGAAGCGCGCCAGCCAGTTGCGCGCGTCCTCGGCGCGGTCCTTGTAGTTGAGCCCGTAGACCGGAACCGGCGTGCGCCTGACCAGATCGACGATCAGCGGATGCTCCTCGCGGCACGGCGCGCACCAGGAGGCGAAGACGTTGAGCACCCAGGCACGGCCGGCGAGATCGCGCGCGGTCAGCGTGCGCACGGGCGTGTCCATGGTCGGCAGGCTGAACGCCGGCACCGGCTTGCCGATCAGGGGCGACGGCACCTCGCGCGGGTTCAGCGTCAGGCCGACGCCGAGAAACACCGCGATGACGGCGAAGACCGCCGCCGGGATCAGCAGCCGGTTCATGCGGCCCCCGCCGGCGCGCCCGCCGCCGGCGCGAGCGCCGCGGCGCGCGCGGTCGCGCGATAGCGCCGGTCGAAGACCGCGATCGCCCCGCCGAGGGCCATCAGCAGGCAGCCGAGCCAGATCCAGACCACGAACGGCTTGACGTGCACGCGCACGATCCAGGCGTCGGCGCCGTCGGGCTCGCCAAGCGCGACATAGAGGTCGCGGGCGAGCGAGGTGTCGATCGCGGCCTCGGTCATCGGGCTCTTCTGCACCTTGTAGATGCGCTTTTCCGGATGCAGCACGGCGACCACCCGGTCGCCATCCATCACCTGCAGTTCGCCGCGCACCGCGGTGTAGTTGGGGCCGGCGACCTCGCGCACGCCGCCGAAGCGGACCGTCAGGTCGCCGACCGGCGCGCTCTGCCCGGGCGCGAGGCGCAGGTCGGCGTCGCGCTCGTAGGACTTGACCATCGTGACGCCGACGATGAACACCGCGACCCCGAGATGAGCGAGCAGCATGCCCCAGTACCCGCCGGGCAGCGCGGCCCAGCGCGCGAGCGTGGCCGCCGGCCGCGGCCAGTCCGTGCCGGCGCGCTCGCGCAGGTTGGTCCAGGCGCTGGTCACGACCCAGAACGCGAGCAGGAGCCCGGCGCTGGTCAGGGGCTTCCAGGCGCCGGCCAGCGCCGGCGCGATCAGCGCCAGCACCAGCGCGACCGCGAAGGCCCAGCGCAGCCGCCGTGCGAGTTCCGGCAGGCTCGCCTCGCGCCAGCGCGCGATCGGCCCGACCCCCATCAGGAAGATCGCCGGCGCCATCAGCGGCGCGAACACCGCCTCGAAGTACGGCGGCCCGACCGAGATCTTGCCCACGCCCAGCGCGTCGATGATCAGCGGATACAGCGTCCCGAGCAGCACGGTGCCGGCGGCGGCGAGCAGCAGGACGTTGTTGGTGAGCAGCATCGATTCGCGCGAGACCATGTCGAAGCGCGCGCCGATGCCGACGCGCGCCGCGCGCCAGGCGAACAGGACCAGGGACCCGCCCACCACCACCACGAGGAAGGCGAGGATGAAGACGCCCCGTTTCGGGTCGGTGGCGAACGCATGCACCGAGGTGAGCACCCCGGAGCGCACCAGGAAGGTGCCCAGCAGGGACAGCGAGAACGCCAGGATCGCGAGCAGCACGGTCCAGGCCTTGAACGCGTTGCGCCGTTCGGTGACCGCCAGCGAATGGATCAGCGCCGTGCCGACCAGCCAGGGCATGAACGAGGCGTTCTCGACCGGGTCCCAGAACCACCAGCCGCCCCATCCGAGTTCGTAGTACGCCCAGTAGCTGCCGAGGCAGATGCCGAGCGTGAGGAACAGCCAGGCCACCGTGGTCCAGGGGCGCGACCAGCGCGCCCAGGTGGCGTCGAGATTGCCGCCGATCAGCGCCGCCAGCGCGAACGCGAATGCCACCGAGAAGCCGACGTACCCCATGTAGAGCATCGGCGGATGGAAGATCATCCCCGGGTCCTGCAGCAGCGGGTTCAGGTCCCGGCCATCGGGCGCGCCCGGCAGCAGGCGATCGAACGGGTTCGAGGTGAACAGCATGAACAGGTGGAACCCGACCGCGATCGTCCCCATCACCGACAGGATCCGCGCGACCACCGGCAGCGGCAGGTGATTCGACAGGCGCGCGACCGCCAGCGTCCACGCGGTCAGGATCAGGACCCAGAGCAGGAGCGAGCCTTCGTGCCCGCCCCACACCGCGGCCAGGCGGTAGTGCAGGGGCAGCGAGGAATTGGAGTTCGACGCCACATACGTCACCGTGAAATCGTTCTGGGCGAACGACCAGGCGAGACAGGCGAACGCGAAGGCGACCAGCACGCACTGTGCCTCGGCGGCCGGCCGGGCCAGGCGCATCCACTCGACGCGGCCGCGCGCCGCGCCGGCCATCGGGACCACCGCGAGGAGCAGCGCGACGGCCAGCGCCAGTACCAGCGCGAAATTGCCGAGTTCGGGGATCACCGCGCCGCCCCCGGCATGGTCGCGGCGGCCTTGCCCTTTTCGTGCGCCTTGGCGAGCGCCTCCGCGGCTTCCGGCGGCATGTAGTTCTCGTCGTGCTTGGCCAGCACCTCGCGCGCGCGAAACACGCCATCGGGACCCAGCTGGCCCTGCGCGACCACGCCCTTGCCCTCGCGGAACAGGTCGGGCAGGATGCCGCTGTAGACCACCGGCACGGTGCGCGCGGTGTCGGTCACCACGAAGCGCACCTCGACACCTTCGCGCCGCACGCTCCCGACCTCGACCATGCCGCCGACCCGGAAGCTGCGCCCCTGCGGGGCCTCGTTGTTGGCGATCTGCGTCGGCGTGTAGAAGAACACCAGGTTGCTCTGGAACGCGTTCAGGACCAGTGCCGTGCCCACCGCGAGCACCAGCACCCCGGCGCCGATCGCGGCGATCCGCTTGTGGCGCGGCTTCACGGCTGCCCCCCCGGCTGCGCGGCGGCGCGGCGCAGCCTCGCGCGCAACCCGAGCACCTCGACGAGCACCGCCGCGGCGCTCACCGCGTAGGAACCCCACACATACAGGCCATGCCCGCCCATGGCGAGGAAATCACCCGCGCTGCCCCAGTTCATGTCGTCCTTCCGCCGCGTTCCGTGCCCGACTGCTCTTCGACCGCCGCATCGCCCTCGCGTTCCGCAATGATCGCGCGCACGCGCCAGAGCGCCGCCCCGATCGCGTACATCCAGCAGGCCAGCGTCATGACCAGCATGCCGGTGAGCATGGTCGCCGCCATCTTCGGCGCCGCCGTCAGGCTCACCGAGGCGCCCTGGTGCAGCGTATTCCACCAGCGCACCGAAAAATAGATGATCGGCACGTTGACCACCCCGACGATCGCGAGCACCGCGCCCGCACGGTCGGCGCGGCGCGGGTCGTCGATCGCCGCCTGCAGCGCGATGAACCCGACGTAGAGGAACAGCAGGATCAATTCCGAGGTCAGGCGCGCATCCCACACCCACCACGTGCCCCACGTGGGCTTGCCCCAGAGGGCACCGGTCCACAGCGCCAGGAAGGTGAACATCGCGCCGGTCGGCGCGAGCGCCGAGGCCATCATCGCCGAGAGCCGGGTGTTGAACGCGAGCCCGACCGCCGCCCAGAAGGCCATCACCAGGTAGATGAACATCGACATCCACGCCGCCGGCACGTGGATGAAGATGACGCGGTACACCTCGCCCTGCTGGGCATCGGTCGGGGCGACGAAGAAGCCGATGTACAGGCCGGCGACCGCGAGCACCGCGGCGGCGGCGAAGAACCAGGGCGTCATGCGCCGCGCCAGCGGCGCGAAGGCGACCGGCGCCGCGTAGCGCAGCCACAGCGGGCCGGCCGCGGCGCGCCTGGGCGCGCCCGGCGCGTGGTTGCCGGAATCGGAGGATGCCATGCGCATCAATCCAGCGAGATGCGCAGCGCCGCCGCGCATGCGAGCGGCGCGCCCGCCAGCGCGAAGGCCAGCAGCCCGCCGAGGAGGGAGAGGTGCGCGCCCGCGCCGCGTCCCGCCTCGGCGGCATCGACGGCGCCGGCGCCGAAGATCAGCACCGGAATCGCCAGCGGCAGCACCAGCAGGGGCACCAGCACGGCCGCGCCGCGCAGACCCACGGTCAGCGCCGCGCCGATCGCGCCGATCAGGCTCAGCGCCGGCGTACCCAGCGCCAGGGTCGCGGTGAGCACCGCGATGTCGGCCGGTGCCATGTCGAACTGCAGTCCGAGCAGCGGCGCCATCGCCGTCAGCGGCAACCCGGCCGCGACCCAATGGGCGGCAATCTTCGACAGCACCAGGAAGGCGAGCGGCTGCGGTGCGAGCAGCATCTGCTCGAGGGTGCCGTCGGCATGGTCGCCCGCGAACAGACGGCCGAGCGCGAGGGTCGACGACAACAGCGCCGCCACCCACAGCACCCCGGGCGCGATCGCGCGCAGCGTGGCCGGCTCCGGCCCGAGGCCGAGGGGGAACAGGCTCACGACCATGACGAAGAAGACGAGGCTGGAGAGCACGTCGGCGCGCTGGCGCCAGGCCAGCGCCAGGTCGCGGGCAAAGATTCCCTTGAGCGCGCGCCACATGGCATGGACTCAGTCGCCGAGCGCGAGCCGTTCGGTGCGCCCGGGAGCAACATCGATCTCCTGATGGGTGGTGTAGACCAGCGCGCCGCCGCCGTCGACGTGGGCGCGCAGCAGTCCGGCCAGCGTCGCGGTCGACTCGGCGTCGAGCGCGACGAAGGGCTCGTCGAGGATCCACAGCGGTCGTGCACGCGACAGCCACAGGCGCGCCAGCGCCGCGCGCCGGCGCTGGCCCTGCGACAGGGAGCGCACCGGCAGCCGCGCGCAGGCGGCCAGGCCGAGGCGCTCGAAGGTCGCGGCGACGTGCGCCGCCCCGTCATCGCCCCCCAACTCGAGCGCGCAGCGCAGGTTCTCCTCGGGCGTCAGGTCGTCCTTCAGGGCACTGTGATGCCCGAGAAAGACCAGTTCCGCGTGGTACTCGTCGCGATGGTCGCGCACGGCGCGGCCGCGCCAGGCCACCTCGCCGACCTCGGGCCGCGTCAGGCCGCAAAGCGCGCGCAGCAGTGTCGTCTTGCCCGCGCCGTTGCGCCCGCTCACCAGCAGGGCGCGCCCGGCGGGCAAGGCGAACGACACCTCGCTGAAGAGGCGCCGGCGGCCGCGCCGGCACTCGAGGCGGGCGGCGGACAACAGGACGGAAGCGGCGGAGGTCATCGAAAATGCGGGACAATGCGGCGTGCCGGCCGCTGCGGCGCGGCCGTGAAGCTTCGCATTTTCCCACGTTTCCGGCGTCCTTTTGATCAAACGCCCCGAAGGCGGATAATTCCCGGGGCGCCAGTGCGCGCCGCCGGCCGTGTTCGTTTCGCAGGGGACGGCGACACTGCGCACGCAAATTGCTTCCAAGCCGGCATACGCCCCGGAGAAGTCATCGTGTCGATCCACGTCGCCCTCAATCATGTCACCCACTACCGGTACGATCGCGCCGTTCATCTCGGACCGCAGGTGGTGCGGCTGCGCCCGGCGCCGCACGCGCGCACGCCGATCCTCGCGTATTCGCTCAAGGTCACGCCGGATCCGCACTTCATCAATTGGCAACAGGATCCGCAGAGCAATTACCTCGCGCGCCTGGTATTTCCCGAACGGACCCGGGAACTGAAGATCGAAGTCGATCTGGTCGCCGAGCTCTCGGTGATCAATCCGTTCGACTTCTTCCTCGAGCCCGACGCGGTCACCGTGCCGTTCGCGTACCACCCGTCGCTGGCGCACGAACTCGCGCCCTTCCTGCTGAAGCTGCCGGCGACGCCGCGCTTCGCGAAGTATCTTGCCGAGGTGCCGCGCACGGCGACGCCGACGATCGACTTTCTGGTGGCGTTGAACCAGCGCCTGCAGTCGGACGTGCGCTACCTGATCCGCATGGAGCCGGGCGTGCAGGCGCCCGAGGACACCCTGGCGCTGGCCAGCGGCTCCTGCCGCGACTCCACCTGGCTCCTCGTGCAGCTGCTGCGCCATCTGGGGCTGGCCGCGCGCTTTGTCTCCGGCTACCTGATCCAGCTCAAGCCCGACGTCAAGTCGCTCGACGGCCCATCCGGTGCCGAGGCCGATTTCACCGACCTGCACGCCTGGTGCGAGGTGTACCTGCCGGGCGCCGGCTGGGTCGGGCTGGATCCGACCTCCGGCCTGCTCGCGGGCGAGGGCCACATTCCGCTCGCCGCCACCCCCGATCCGGGCAATGCGGCGCCGATCACCGGCGCCACCGACAAGTGCGAGGTGATCTTCGAGCACCGGATGTCGGTCTCCCGCGTGTTCGAGGCACCACGGGTCACGCTTCCCTACAGCGAGGCGCAGTGGCGCACCATCGACGCGCTGGGCGCGCGCATCGACGCCCAGCTCGACGCCGACGACGTGCGCCTGACCATGGGCGGCGAGCCGACCTTCGTGTCGGTCGATGATCGCGACGGCGCCGAATGGAACACCGCATCCCTCGGTCCGACCAAGCGCCTGCTGGGCGGCGACCTGCTCGATCGCCTGATGGCGCGCTACGCCCCGCAGGGTCTGCGGCACCACGGCCAGGGCAAGTGGTACCCCGGCGAGCAATTGCCGCGCTGGTCCCTGACGGCCTTCTGGCGTCGCGACGGCGAGCCGATCTGGAACGATCCGACGCTGTTCGCGAGCGAGCGCGTCGACTACGGGGTCACCGACGCGCAGACCGGCAGGTTCCTCGCGCTGCTTGCGGCCCGGCTCGAGGTCGATCCCTCCCATGTGTTTCCGGCCTACGAGGACACCTGGTACTACCTGTGGCGCGAACGGCGGCTGCCGGCCAACGTCGATCCGTTCGACGCGCGCCTCGACGATCCGCTCGAGCGCAAGCGCCTGGCCAGGATCTTCGGCCAGGGCCTGGACAAGGTCGCGGGCCACGTGCTGCCGATCGCCCGCAGCAGCGAGCGATCGCGCCGCTGGCAGTCGGGACCGTGGTTCCTGCGCGCCGAGCGCTGCTACCTGATGCCCGGCGACTCGCCGATCGGCCTGCGCCTGCCGCTCGACTCGCAGCCGTGGACGGCGCCCGGCGACTTTCCGTGGATCCACGCGCCCGACCCGACCCAGGCGTTCGCGCGCCTGCCGGCGCACCGCGAGATCGCGCGCCTGTTCCAGTCCCCTGCCGGCGCCCCGCGCGAGAACGGCGCCTGGCTCGACGGCGGCGGCGACGCCGGGGCGCAGGCCGGCGCCCCGGGCGCGCGCCCGCGCTTCGGCGAATCGGCGGGCTGGATCACCCGCTCGGCCATCTGCACCGAGGCGCGCGGCGGCGTGCTGCACGTGTTCATGCCGCCCCTGGCCGCGCTCGAGCACTATCTCGAGCTCATTGCCGCCGTCGAGGCCACGGCCGCCGAGATGCGCCTGCCGGTGGTGATCGAGGGCTACGAGCCGCCGCGCGACCCGCGCCTCGAGGTGCTGCGGGTCACGCCCGACCCCGGGGTGATCGAAGTCAACGTGCAGCCGACCGCGACCTGGCCGGACCTGGTCGCGAACACGACCTTTCTGTACGAGCAGGCGCATCTGTCGCGCCTGACCACGGAGAAGTTCATGCTCGACGGCCGCCACACCGGCACCGGCGGCGGCAATCACTTCGTGCTCGGCGGCGCCACCGTCCACGATTCCCCCTTCCTGCGGCGCCCGGACCTGCTGAAGAGCCTGATCGCCTACTGGCACAACCACCCGTCGCTGTCCTACCTCTTCTCCGGCACCTTCATCGG
>JAEUOS010000022.1 GCA_016790695.1 Burkholderiales bacterium | reverse complement strand
GGCGGCTCGGGGACTCTGACCAAGACGACGACAGGAACCGTGATCCTGACCGGAGCCAATACCTACACCGGCAACACGACCATCAGTGCCGGAACCTTGCAAGTGGGCAACGGCGGCACCTCCGGTTCGCTCAACACCGGCTTCGTGTCCAACTCTGGAATTTTGGTGTTCAACCGGAGCGACGATTTGACGTTCTCCGCGATCACTACCGGACCCGGCGCCCTCACGAAGCTGGGCGCCGGCGTACTCGCGCTCACTGGAGCCAACACCTACTCCGGCGGCACCACACTGGCCGAAGGCACGCTGGCCGTGACCAGCAACTCTGCGCTCGGGAACGGAACGGTGACGATCACCGGCGGCACCCTGCTCGGTACCGCGAACGTGACCCTGGCCAATACGCTGGCCCTGAGCGGCAGCCCTACAATCGCCGCACAGACCGGCACCACGCTGACGGTTGGCGGCGGCGGATCGTCCATGGCAATCGGTACCGCACTGACGATCGGCACGGCAGATGCGACGGGAGCAGTGTTGTGGGCTCCAACCAGCGGCGTCAGCGGAAATGCTTCCTCCAGCATCACCATCGCGGGCGGCACCTTCAAGGCCGCGAGCGGTTTTGTCGACAACTTGTTGTTCCCCGCCGACAGCCTGCAGGTGAACGCGGGCGCAACCCTCGACATCGCAGGCTTCCAGGCACGGTTGCCGACCACGTTGTCGGGCGCCGGACGCATCACCTCGAGCAGCGGGAGTCCCACGCTCCATCTTCGAGGCGGCGGCTTCGGCGGCGCGATCGACAGCGCGCTGCGAGTCGACGTGCGGTCCGGCATCACGACCCTCACCGGGACAAACACCTACGGCGGGGGCACCACGATCATGGCAGACGCGACCCTGCAGTTGGGCGACGGCGGCATGACGGGTTCGATCGCCGGCAACGTGACCAACGATGGCACCCTTGCATTCAACCGCAGCGACGGTATGTCGTTCGCCGGCGCCATTTCCGGAGCCGGAACGTTGCGCAAGCAAGGCGGCGGCACGCTGACCCTCGGGCCCGCCACCACGGCGGTAGGGCATGTCGATGTCGCCATGGGCACGCTGAACCTGCCGACCGGGCTCGTCGTGACCGGCTCGGTGACCAATCAAGGCGGCATCGCCGCGAACGGCACATTGACCATCGGCGGCAGCCTCGGCAACGCAGGCGTGCTCACCCTCACCGGCGCGACACTCAACGGCACCGGCACCCTTGCCAACCACAACCTGCTTTCCGGCTTCGGCAGCATCGGCGGCTCGGGCGGCTTTGCCAACTACGGCCAAATCACGCCCACCGGCGGCGGCCTCACGCTGGCCAACACCGGCGCCAACGTCAACTACGGCAACTGGGATGTGCCGGCCGGGCTGCCGCTGGCGTTGAGCAGCGTAACGCTCACCAACGCCGGCGTGGTCAATCTCGCCGGCGGCCTGATCAGCGGCAACGGAACACTGGTCAACGGGCCGGACGGCACGCTGGCAGGGCGCGGCAGCATCACCGCGGCGTTGAGCAACCAGGGTGTGCTTGCACTCACCGGCGGCACGCTCGCCGTCGCCGGTGCCTTCGGCAGCAGCGGGCAGATCCAGCTTTCTTCCAGCACCGCCCTGCTATCCGGCGGCGCGCTTGCCAACAGCGGGCGCATCGATGGCTTCGGCAGGGTCAACAATGCCGTGAACAACAGCGGGACGATCGAGTCCTTCGGCGGCGTGCTGACCATGGCCGGTGGCGTGACCAACAGCGGCATGGCGCAGGCGCGCAGCGGCACGCTGGTGTTCAACAGCGCACTCGCCAATGCCGCCGGCGGCATCATCGCCGCCGACGCCGGCGCCAGGGTGGTGGCAATCAGCGGCTTGTCCAGCAACGCCGGGCAGATCCAGCTCTCCGGCGGAACCTTCGACAACAACGGCGCCGCGCTCACCAACGCGGCATCCGGGGTCGTCAGCGGCTACGGCACGCTGCGCAGCGGCGCCATCGCCAACGACGGCCGCGTGCTCCTTTCCGGCGGCACCTCGGCGGTGTACGCGAACCTGGTGTCCAACGGCGGCAGCCAGATCGTGCTGTCGGGCAACAGCAACACCACCTTCCACGGCACGGTGGAAGTCAGGGACGGCGCGGAACTGCGCGTCTCGCAGGGTTCGGTGGCGACCTTCTTCGCGCAGGTGAACCAGCGCAACGGCGCGATTCTCACCGGCACCGGTGCGAAGAACTACGAGGCCGGCTTCGCAGTGGGCAATTCGCCGGGCCTGGGCACGGACCCCGGCAATGTGACCTTCGGTTCGGCCAACGTCTACGAAGCCGAGATCGGCGGCACCAACCCGGGCGTCCCGCAACCCGCGGACCTCCAGTTCGACCGCTACGTGGTCAACGGCACGCTCACCTTCGGCGGCACGCTCAAGGTGGTGCAGGTCGGCGGCTATGCACCGCAGGCCGGCAACAGCTTCGACCTGTTCGACTGGGGCACGCGGGCCGGGCAGTTCGCCGCCCTGGACTTCAGCGCCGCCCCCTTGGCGGGCGGTCTGGCCTGGGACACATCCAACCTGTACGTCGACGGCACGCTCTCGGTGGCCGCCGTGCCCGAGCCCGGCAGCTACGCGATGATGCTGGCTGGATTGGGGCTGATCGGTTTTACCGCGGTTCGCCGGCGCGCAGCGAAAGCGGCGTAGCGCGCGCTAGCGCGCGGCCGCGGCCCGCCAGACGCTCGCGAGCCACGGCTGCTGCTCGCGCGGCAGGCCGGCGGGCCGGTAGTAGTGGTGCAGCTCGGTGAAGCCGGCGCCGGCAAGGTAGCGCCGCCATGACACGAGGTCGTGGTAGACGCCGTAGCGCCCGCGGTTCCAGCCTTCGCTGTTGTCGCCGTGCGGGATCGAGGCGAACAGCACGCCGCCGGGCTTCAACGCCGCGTGCAGTTCGCCGAGCACGCGCGGCAGCTCGGCGCTCGGCACATGGAACAGCGAGGCGTTGGCGAACACGCCGTCGAAGGACGACGCCGGCAGGTCCAGCGCGAGGAAATCCTGCAGCAGCACCTCGCAGCCGCTGTCCTGCCGCGCCATCGCGGCGAATTCGGCCGAGCCGTCCAGGCCCACCGCCTGGTGGCCGAGCGCGGCGAACACCTTGAGGTCGCGCCCCGGGCCGCAGCCGAAGTCGAGGATGCGCCAGGGCTTGGGCGCCTCGATCGCCTCGAGCAGCGCGGCGATGTTCTGCGTGACGTCGTGATCCGCCGTGCCGGCGCGGAATTCCTGCGCGCGCGCCTCGTAGTGCGCCAGCGTGCGCGCGGAGATCTCGCGCAGCGCCGCGGCGTCCGGCGCGCCGAAGCCGGCGCCAGTCATTTGCGGGTCTTCGCCGCCGCGCCGCCCTTGGTCAGGCCCTCGGACATGCCGATCAGCACGCCGGAGACCAGTGCGGCATAGCTGTCCATCATCGCCTGCGCGGCCTTCATCGAGTTGGCGCGGCCCTCGCGCATCGCCTGCTGCGCCTGCTTCATGATCTGCTCGACGCTCTGGCTGGCCTGCATGCCGGTGGCGGTGCCCTGCAGTTTCATCGCCGCGAGCACGTGCTCCCACGGCCCCTTCAACGGGCCGCTCATCGACTCGGCCGCCTTGGCAACGGTGGCGAAGAAGGTGTCCTCCATCTTCTCCAGGTTGGCCAGCGCCGCCTTCATCTGCGCCTGCTGCACGCCCACGCCCTGGCCGACGAACTGGGAAAGCGCCTTGCGGTTGGCCTCCACCGCCTGCAGCAGCGCCGCGTCCATGCCGGCGAACGCGTTGGTGAGCATGGCTTCGACATCGACCGCGGGGGCCGGGTTCTGCGCCGCACCCATCGAGGCGGCCTGGGTCACGCTCTTGATCACGCTCCGGATGTTGGCGAGCGTCAGCTCGCGCCCCTGCAGGGCCTTGAGCGTGGCGTCGCCCACCGCCTGGCGCAAGGCCTCGCCCTGGCGGGCGCTGGCCTCGGAAAACATCCTGATCATCGCTTCCTGGTCGATGCCTGACTTGATCATCTGCGTCTCCTTCGGGGGGTGGGCTGGCGGATGCGGCGCGGAGGCGAAACCTTACTCCGTTTCGGCCGCAGCGTCGCGGCACCCGCGAGGACTGTCGTCAGACCTCGATGCCCTGCGCGTGCAGGTAGTCGTCGTAGCTGCCGTGGTAGTCGACGATCTCGCCGCCGGCCTTGATCTCGATGATGCGGTTGGCGAGGCTGCTCACGAACTCGCGGTCGTGCGAGACGAAAACCAGCGTGCCGGGGTACTTCTCCAGGCCGATCTGCAGCGACTCGATCGACTCCATGTCCATGTGGTTGGTGGGCTCGTCCATCAGCATCACGTTGTACCGGCCCAGCATCAGCTTGCCGTAGAGCATGCGGTTCTTCTCGCCGCCGGAGAGCACCTTGACCGACTTCCTGCCGTCGTCGCCGGTGAAGAGCAGCCGGCCCAGGGTGGCGCGCACGATCTGGTCGTCGTCGCTGGTGCCCTTCCAGTGGCTCATCCAGGTGGCGAGGTCCATGTCGCGCTCGAACTCGGCCGCCGGGTCCTGCGGCATGTAGCCGACCCTGGCGTTCTCGGCCCACTTGATGGTGCCGGCCGAGGGCGTCAGGTCGCCGGCCAGGCAGCGCATCAGCGTGGTCTTGCCGACGCCGTTGGCGCCGATGATCGCCACCCGCTCGGCAGCGTCGATCGAGAGGCTCGCCTGCGCGATCACCGGCGCATCGGCGCCCGGGTAGGTGAACGACAGGCCGTCGATGACCGCCGCCTGGCGGAACAGCTTCTTCTCCTCCTCGAAGCGGATGTAGGGATTCTGGCGCGACGAGGGCTTCATGTCCTCGACCTTGATCTTCTCGATCTGCTTCTGGCGCGAGGTGGCCTGGCGCGCCTTGGACTTGTTGGCCGAGAAGCGCCGCACGAACTCCTGCAGCTCGGCGATGCGCTCCTTGGTGCGCGCGTTGGCCGCCGCCTGCAGCGCGCGCGCCTGGGTGGCGGCCAGCATGTAGTCGTCGTAGTTGCCGGGGTAGACGCGGAGCTGGCCGTAGTCGAGGTCGGCCATGTGGGTGCACACCTGGTTCAGGAAGTGGCGGTCGTGGCTGATGATGACCATGGTGCTGTCGTAGGCGTTGAGCACCTCCTCCAGCCAGCGGATCGAGTTGATGTCGAGGTTGTTGGTGGGCTCGTCCAGGAGCAGCACGTCGGGGCGCGAGAACAGCGCCTGCGCCAAGAGCACGCGCAGCTTCCAGCCGGGCGCCACCTCGCGCATCGGGCCGTTGTGGAACTTCTCCTCGATGCCGGCGCCGAGCAGCAGGCTGCCGGCGCGCGCCTCGGCGTCGTAGCCGCCGTACTCGGCATACCTGGCCTCGAGCTCGGCGGCGTGCATGTAGTCGTCGTCGGTCGCGTCCGCCTTGGCGTAGATGGCGTCGCGCTCGGTCATCGCCGCCCACATCTCGGCATGGCCCTGCATGACCACGTCGAGCACGCGCTCGTCCTCGAAGGCGAACTGGTCCTGCTTGAGCTTGCCCAGGCGCCGGCCGGACTCGAGCATCACCTCGCCCGTGGACGGCTCGAGCTCGCCGCCGAGGATCTTCATGAAGGTGGACTTGCCGCTGCCGTTGGCGCCGATCAGGCCGTAGCGGTTGCCGTCGGCGAACTTGACGCTGACGTTCTCGAACAGCGGCTTGGCGCCGAACTGGATGCTGATGTTTGCGGTCGAAAGCATGGAAGGCTCGATCTGGTGATGCGTTGCGCCGCCCTCGCGCCGGCGGCCGCTGGAAATGCGAGGCGCCGGCACGCGGGCCGGCGCGGCGGTCCTACCGGCCGTTGGGCTCCGGCGGCAGGGTCTTCGCGCCCTCGCCGATGGCGCGCTGCATGATCACCGAGTCGACCCAGCGCCCGAACTTGAAGCCGACCGCCTTGAGCGTGCCGGCGCGCTTGAAGCCGCAGGCCGCGTGCAGCCGGATCGAGCCGGCGTTGGCCGAGTCGCCGATGACGGCGATCAGCTGCCGGCAGCCGACGCGGGCGCAGGCGTCGATCAGCGCGTCGAGCAGCAGCTTGCCGACGCCCCGGCCGATGAAGTCCTTGTGGATGTAGACCGAATCCTCGAGCGTGTGCCGGTAGGCCGGGCGGGTGCGGTACAGGCTCGCATAGGCGTAGCCGACGACGCGCCCGTCGATCTCGGCGACCAGGTAGGGAAACTTGCGCCCGATCACGTCCGCGCGGCGCTTCGCGATCTCGTCGACGGAGGGCGCGAGGAGCTCGAACGATGCCAGCCCGTGCAGGACGTGATGGCCGTAGATCTCGGCGATGGCGGCGACGTCGCCGGCCTTGGACGGCCGGATCGTGACCGCGCCGCCCGCGCTGTCCGGCTGCGCGGGCTTCACCATGCGCGCGCCCGCCCGTCCGATGACCGCGGCCGCCGCATCTACGCGCCCCCCAGTCCCATCGCCGCGCGCACGTCGCGCATGGTCTCCTCGGCCAGGCGCGTCGCCTTGGCGCGGCCGTCCTCGAGGATCGCGTCGACCAGCGTCGGATCGTCGAGGTACTTCTGCGCGCGGTCGTGCATCGGCACCTGCTCGGCCAGCACCGCGTCGATCACCGGCTGCTTGCACTCGAGGCAGCCGATGCCGGCGCTGGTGCAGCCCGCGCGCACCCAGCCGCGGACCGCGTCGTCGGTATAGACCTGGTGCAGGTCCCACACCGGGCACTTGTCGGGGTTGCCGGGATCGCTGCGCCGCACCCGCGCCGGGTCGGTCGGCATGGTGCGGATCTTCTTCTCGACCGCCTTGGCGTCCTCGCGCAGGCCGATGGTGTTGCCGTAGGACTTCGACATCTTGTGGCCGTCGAGCCCCGGCATGCGCGAGGCCTCGGTGAGCAGCGCCTGCGCCTCGACCAGGATGGACTTGCCGCTGCCGTCGAGATGGCCGGCGAGACGCTCGCGGTCGGCCTGCGACAGGCTCTGCGCCGCGCCGATCAGCGCGCGCGCCGCCGCCAGCGCCTCGGCGTCGCCGGTCTCCTGATGGCGCGCGCGCAGCTCGCGGAAGCTGCGGCCCTGCTTGCCGCCGAGCTTCCGGATCGATTCCTCGAGCCGCTTCTCGTGCTCGGGCTCGCGGCCGAACAGGTGATTGAAGCGGCGCGCGAGCTCGCGCGTGAATTCCACGTGCGGCACCTGGTCCTCGCCGACCGGCACGTGCCGGGCGCGGTAGATCAGGATGTCGGCCGCCTGCAGCAGCGGGTAGCCGAGGAAGCCGTAGGTGGTCAGGTCCTTCTCGGTGAGCTTGGCCTGCTGGTCCTTGTAGGTCGGCACCCGCTCGAGCCACGACAGCGGCGTCATCATCGACA
>JAEUOS010000017.1 GCA_016790695.1 Burkholderiales bacterium | reverse complement strand
CGGCGGGGTCGACCAGATCGCGCTGTCGGCCGCGGTGTACACGGCCTTCGCGGGCCAGGTCGGGCAGACGGTGGGCCTGTCGGACCACCTGACCTACAACGCGACGACCGGCGTGCTTGCCTACGACGCCGACGGCGCCGGGGCCGGCGCCGCGGTCAGCTTTGCGATCCTCGGCAGCACGTTGCACCCAAACAACATCGGCGCCGATTTCGTCATTGTTGCGTAGGGTTTGGATGAGGAAAGCACGCCAATCGACTGAACTTGGGCGCAAAATGCCAATTTGGACGTGAACGCGTCTCGCTCGCACGCGTCTGCCGGAACAACCGGCAGGCGCGCGTTGCAGTGCGCGGACACACGCCGGACTGCGGTCGATCGTTGCCGCACCAGGGGATCTCCATGAATCGACAACCACGCATGCACAACGGCGCCTTGCGGCGCCTCGCCGCCGCCGCCAGCTTCGCCGCCATCAGCCAGTCCGTCCTGGCCAACGACGCCGAGGTGGTGCTGCTGATCGGCAAGGCCGAAGTCCAGACCGGCGCGCAGGGACAGTGGCAGCCCGCGACCCTGCAGCAGAAGCTCGCCGCCGGCACCAGCATCCGCACCAGCGGCGCCAGCCAGGTCGCGGTGGTGCTGCGCGACCAGACGCAGGTGCGCCTGAACGAGCAGAGCATGCTGCGCATCGCCGCCGTCAACGCCGAGGGCGAGGGCACCAACGTCGAGCTCGCGCGCGGCCGCATGTGGGCGCAGGCCAAGCAGTGGGTGACCGGCGTGCTGCGCTCGGTGTCGGGCAGCATCGTCGCGGTCAATCGCGCCGCACGCCCGGGCCTGCGCGTGTCGACGCCGACGGCCACCGTCGGCATCCGCGGCACCGACTGGGAACTGGTGGTCGAGGACGACCGCACGGTGGTCACCGTCCTCTCCGGCGAGGTGCTGCTCGCCAATGCGCAGGGCGAAGTCGCGGTCGGCGCCAATGAACAGGGCACCGCCGAGCGCGGCAAGGCGCCGGTCAAGACGCTGCTGTCCTCCGCGCGCGACCGCGTGCAGTGGGTGACGGCCTACCGGCCGACGCCCGGGCGCTGGGTGCCCAGTCCGCCCCCGGCGCTGGCCGGCGCGGTCAAGGCGATCGAATCCGGCGACTATGCAGGCGCGCTGCCGGTGCTCGAACGCGCCGCGCCGTCGTCCGCCGAGGCCGCCCTGCTGCTGGCCGACATGCGCCTGTTCCAGGGACGCGCCGCCGACGCCATCGCCCTCGTGCAGCCGCTCGCGCGCGACGGCGCCGGCAACCCGATGGCCACCGCGCTCCTGATGCGCGCGCTGGTGATCGCAGGCCGGCTCGACGATGCGCGCGCGCTGGCGGCGCGCGCCGGCAGCCAGCCGGGCGCCGCGCGCGAGGTCACCCTCGCGCGCGCCGATGTCGCGCGCATCGCCGGCGAGGCCGAACTGGCGCTGCGCCTGTTCAACGAGGTCGCCGCCGCCTACCCGCAGAGCCACGAGGCCTGGTTCGGCGTCGGCCGCATCGAGAACGAGAAGGAGGACGTGAAGAAGGCGCGCGCCGCGCTCGACGAGGCGCTGCGCCTGGCCGCCGGCGGCCCCGGGTACCTGGGCGAGCGCGCCACCGTCGAGTCGCTCGCCGGCGAACTGAAGGCGGCGCGCGCGCTGTTCGAGGCCGCGCTCGCCCGGCAGCCGGACGACTACCTCGCGCTCACCGGCCTGGGCATCCTGGAGCTCAAGGCCGGCAACAGCGACCGCGCCCTCGAAGCCTTCCTCAAGGCCGGCGTGATCGAGCCGCGCTTCGCCCGCGCCCAGCTCTACAGCGGCGTCACCTACTACCGCCAGGGCAATCGCGAGCGCGCGCTCGAAGCGATCCGCCGGGCCGCCGAGCTCGACCCGCGCGACCCGCTGCCGCACGTGATGCTGGGCCTGATCCGCGGCGACGCGCTCGAACTCGGCGCCGCCGTCGACGCCGCCCGCGAGGCGCAGGCGCGCATGCCCTTCCTCAAGTCGCTGAACCAGATCCTGAACGACCAGAAGGGCAGCGCCAACCTCGGCAGCTCGCTGTCGAACTTCGGCATGGAGGAATGGGCGTCGTTCTACGCCAACGAGGCGTATTCGCCCTACTGGGCCGGCAGCCACCTGTTCCTGGCCGATCGCCACACCGGCCAGTTCAACAAGAACTCCGAGCTGTTCAAGGGCTTCATCACCGACCCGACGGTGTTCGGCGCCTCCAACCGCTTCTCGTCGCTGGTCCAGGTGCCGGGGCACTACGGGCGGGTCGACCTGTTCTACGAGCGCAACAACTTCGACCAGGGCGCGGTGATCGGCACCTTCAACGGCCTGTCCACCGAGCGCATGCCGCTCGCCTACTACTTCTCGGGCGACCTGTCGACCGGCAAGTCGCGCGACGACCCGACCACCGCCAGCGGCGGCAACCTCACCCTGGGCTTCGGCGCGCGCCCGCGCCACGACCTCGGCATCTTCGTCTTCGGCACCGACAACGACATCCGCTCGAACCTGCGCTCGCCGTCGCTGCCGACCGACAACCTGGTGCAGAAGGAGCAGCGCGCCGACGTCGGCGTCAACTTCAAGTTCAGCCCGACCAACCAGGTCTGGCTCAAGGTCGGCGACGGCCGCCAGACCAACGCGGTCGACGGCGCCATCGTCTCCGCGTCGGCGGCCACCTCGCTCGACCGCGCCGCCGCCCCGTTCCGCTTCCCGGCGACCGGCAGCCTCGACCGCTTCCGCTCCGCGGTGACGCAGCAGGACCTGCAGTTCCGCCACGCGTTCACCGCGGGCGACTGGCTGCTGTCCTGGGGCCTCGAGCGCTCGAACCAGGACCTCGGCGGCGACCTCTCCACCACCTTCACCGGCGTCTTCGGCGCCTTCCGCGCGCCGACCACCATCACCACCAGCGACACCTACATCGTGCGCGCCACCGACGCGTACCTCGGGGCGCGCTTCAAGGCCAGCGAGCGCCTCGAACTCGAGGGCCAGGTGTCCGACCAGCGCGGCACCACGCGCCGGGTCGGCAACAACAGCCTGAACATCAACATCATCGGCGTGCCGCCGCCGATCTTCGTGCCGGTCAGCGCCGGCCATGCCGAGCGCAGCCACGACGACACCAACCTGCGCCTCGGCATGAAATGGCGCCTCGGCGAACGGCAGACGCTGCGCCTGGTCGGGCAGCAGTGGCGCCGTCCGGCCGGCGCCGCCACGCTCGCGCCGCTGGACACCCTGGGCATCGCCGTCAACGACCGCCTGCCGGTCGCCGGCGGCCTGTACCAGCGCACCCGCCTGCAATACGACGGCGAGCTCTCGGCCTCGACCTTCGTGCAGGCGTTCGCCGACGAGGAGCGGGTCGACAACGGCCTGGGCGGCGCGCGCTCGGCGATCACCGACTTCCAGCTCACGCAGCTGCAGAACCTGCGCAACCGGCAGGACGTGTTCACGCCGAAGTCCGACCTCGAGCGCACGCCGGTGTTCGCGGTCGGCACGGTGCGCACGGTCGGCATGGCGATCAACCATCGCCTGAGCTCGCGCCAGACCCTGTCGCTGCGCTACCTGAATCGCGACAGCCGGCAGTCCGGCGGCGCCAACGAGGGCCTGGTCGTCCCCTACACCCCGCGGCACTACCTGCTGGCCGGCAGCCAGTGGGCGCTGCCCGGCCGCTGGCTGGTCGGCACCAACGCGGCCTACCGCAGCATCCGCTTCCGTGACGACACCAACCAGAACGCCGCGCAGCACGGCTGGTCCTACGGCCTGACCGTGTATTGGGAAGGCGAGGACAAGCGCTCGAGCTTCCAGGCGATCCTCGACAACCTGCTCTCGCGCAGCAACGCCGGCGACACCTCGGACGCGCACCTGGTGCTGCGTTACGGCTACCGGTTCTAGACTGCGGCGCACGCGGCGGCGCGGGGGGCGCCGCCGCCATCGGCGCTTCGGCATAATCCCCCCATGCCCGCCATCAGCCTCTCCGGCGCCAACGCAGTCGACGCGCTGCTGCACGGCACGCGCTGGGGCGCTGCGGGTGCCGGCACGCCGGCCGCGCTCACCTACAGCTTCCCGGACGCGCTGAGCGTCTGGGACTATGCCTTCGCCTACGGCAATCCGGGGGAACCGAACCAGGGCTTCGCCAGCATCGGCGCGGGCGCCACGCGCGCGGCGATCACCGGCGCGCTCGACCGCTGGACGGCCGTCGCCGGCCTCGGCTTCGACGAAACCGCCGACGATGCGGGCGGCAGCGGCGACCTGCGCTTCGCGTTCACCACCTGGCAGATGACGCCGCAGGTGCTCGCCTACGCCTACCTGCCGGCGAATGCGGCCAGCGACGGCGACGTCTGGCTCAACGCCGGCCTCGCGGCGACCGTGTTCGCGGGTCCCACACCGGGCAGCCTGGGCTTCTTCACCCTGCTGCACGAGATCGGCCATGCGCTGGGACTCAAACATCCCGATGCAGCCACCCAGACCAATCCGGCGGTGCTCGACGCCCAGGACGACACGGTGTTCCGCACCATCATGAGCGGCTACGCCTGGCCGGGCGTGCCGCTCGGCCAGGCGGGTGCCATCGACCGGCTGCCGAGCACGCCGATGGCCCTCGACATCGACGCGATCCGCTACGTCTACGGCGCCAACACCACGCACGCCGCGGGCGACACCATCTACGCCTTTTCCACCGACGGCCTGTACCTCGAGACCGTGCTCGACACCGGTGGCATCGACACGGTGGTGCTGGAAGGAACGGGCGGCGGCGAGATCGACCTGCGGCCGGGCGAGTGGAGCCGGATCGGCCTGCCGGTCAGCATCGCCGGCGGCAGCGTCCAGGTCGCCGACACCGTGTTCATCCACGCGTCCAGCGTCATCGAGCGCGCCGCCGGCAGCGCCGGCAACGACGTCGTGATCGGCAACCAGGCCGCCAACACGCTCACCGGCGGTGCCGGCAACGACGTCATCGACGGCGGCGATGCCGCCGACTGGATCAACGGCAACACCGGGAACGACACGCTGGCCGGCGGCCACGGCAACGACACCCTGATCGGCGGCAAGGACAACGATTCCCTCGACGGCGGCGACGGCGGGGACAGCCTTTCCGGCAACCGCGGCCACGACACGCTGGCCGGTGGCGCCGGCGCCGACCACATGAAGGGCGGCATCGGGGACGACACCTATGTCGTCGACGACTTCGGCGACATCGTCGACGAGTCCGACGGCGGCGGGTTCGATCAGGTATTGAGCAGCGTGAACCGGACGCTTGGCGGCGGCCTCGAGCGTCTGCAATTGACCGGCAGCGCCGATCTCATCGCCGGCGGCAACGACTTGCCGAACCTGATCGTCGGCAACGCGGGCAACAACGACATCGCCGGCGGTGCCGGTGACGACACGCTCGATGGCGGCGCGGGCGCGGACACCCTGATCGGCGGCGACGGCAACGACACCTACATCGTCGACGCCGGCGATGTGGTGTTCGAGACCCTCTTGCCCATCCCGGCGCTGGCGTCGTCTAGCGCCGCCGGAATCAAGGGAAATGACGGCAGCCTGGACGCCGCCGTGTCACCGGATGGGCGCTACGTCGCGTTCGTGAGCTATGCGAACAACCTGGATGACTCGGACACGACGAACGATCTCGATCTGTACCTCAAGGACATGCAGACCGGCGAGATTCGGGTCGTGTTCGACAA
>JAEUOS010000201.1 GCA_016790695.1 Burkholderiales bacterium | reverse complement strand
AGAAGAAGAAGGGTTCCGGCGTCGCGGTGCTGCCGGGCAAGCTCACCGACTGCGAATCGAGCGACGTCCTGCGCAACGAGGTCTTCCTCGTCGAGGGCGACTCGGCCGGCGGCAGCGCCAAGATGGGCCGCGACAAGGAATTCCAGGCCATCCTGCCGCTGCGCGGCAAGGTCCTCAACACCTGGGAGACCGAGCGCGACCGCCTGTTCGCCAACAACGAGGTGCACGACATCGCCGTGGCCATCGGCGTCGACCCGCACGGGCCGGACGACAGCGTCGACCTCTCGGGACTGCGCTACGGGCGCGTCTGCATCCTTTCGGACGCCGACGTCGACGGCTCGCACATCCAGGTGCTGCTCCTGACGCTGTTCTTTCGCCACTTTCCCAAGCTCATCGCGGCGGGCCACGTCTACGTCGCGCGGCCGCCGCTGTTCCGGATCGACGTGCCGGCGGCGGGCAAGCGGCCGATGCGCAAGCTCTATTGCCTCGACGAGACCGAACTCGAGATCGCCGAGGACAAGCTGGCCAAGGAGGGGGTGCGGCCCGGTTCCTGGCAGATCTCGCGATTCAAGGGGCTGGGCGAGATGAGCGCCGAGCAGCTGTGGGAAACGACCATGAACCCGGACACGCGCCGGCTCCTGCCGGTTGCGCTCGGCGATCTCGATGCCGAGCGCACCGGGCAGAAATTCACCATGCTGATGGGCAAGGGCGAGGCGGCGGCCCGCCGCGCCTGGCTCGAAGAGCACGGCAACGAGGCCGAAGCGGACATCTGATCACCGGGCGGCGAGGCCGCGCGACGGCGGCGACCGCGGGGAGCGCGAGGAGGCAGGGCGATGGCGGATCTGTACGGCAGGCAGGCGTTCCTCGAACTCCTGGCCGGCGAAGGGGTGACCCACCTGTTCGGCAACCCCGGCACCACCGAGTTGCCGATCATGCAGGCGCTGCCGGACCATCCGCAGCTGACCTTCGTGCTCGGCCTGCAGGAGGCCGTGGTGCTGGCGATGGCCGACGGCTTCGCCCGCGGCTCGGGGCGGCTCGCGGCGGCCAACGTCCACGTCGCGCCGGGCCTCGGCAATGCGATGGGCGCCCTGTACAACGCCAAGTTCTCCGGCTCGCCGGTGATCGTGACCGCCGGCCAGCAGGAGCAGGGCCACGGCCTGCTCGAGCCGCTGCTCTACGAGCCCCTGCCGGCGATCGCCGCGCCGCTGGTCAAGTGGTCGGTCGAGGTGACCCGGATCGAGGACCTGCCGCGGATCATGCGGCGCGCGGCCAAGGTGGCGATGACGCGCCCGGCCGGCCCGGTGTTCATCAGCCTGCCCGGGGACATCCTCAACGCCCGCGCCGAACTCGACCTCGGAACCCCGGTGCGCGTCGACGAGCGCGTGCGCCCGTCGGACGCCGCGGTCGGCGCCATCGCCGACCGGCTGCTGGCGGCGCAGCGACCGGTGATCATCGCCGGTCAGGAACTGGCGCGGCACCGGGCCTATGCCGACGCGGGAGCGCTCGCGCTCGCGCTCGGGGCGCCGGTGTTCCACGAGCCGATCCCGTACATGGCGGCGTTCCCGAGCGACCATCCGCTGTACATGGGCATGCTCACCCGCACCCAGGCCCAGGTGCGCGCCGCGCTCGAGCCGTTCGACCTGGTGCTGTGCCTGGGGGCGGACCTCCTGCGCATGTCGGTCTACAGCCCGGTGGAACCGCTGCCCGAGCACCTGGCGGTGGTGCACGTGAGCGAGCGGCCGTGGGAACTGGGCAAGAACTACCGCACCGACCTCGCGGTGGCCGCCAATGTGCGCGAAACCCTGGCCGTCCTCGTGCCGGCGCTGGCAGAGCGCGCCAGCGCCGCGTACCGGCGCTCCGCCGCCGCGCGCGTCGAGCGCACGGCCGGCGACAACTGGCGGGCGCGCCGCGCGAGCGCGTCGGCGCAGGCGCTGCTGCGGGAGGCGGATCGTCCGATCGACCCGGCGCTCCTGATGCTGCGCATCGCCGATGCGCTGCCGGCGGAGGCGATCGTCGTCGAGGAAGCGCTCACCTCGACGGCGAAGCTGTCCCAGTTCCTGCACCTGCGCGACGAGGCCAGCCTGTTCGGCCTGGCGAGCGGCGGCCTGGGCTTCGCCGTGCCCGGCGCGGTGGGCATCAGCATGGCGCAGCCGGGGCGGCCGGTGGTCGCCATCGTCGGCGACGGCAGCGCGATGTACGGCATCCAAGGACTGTGGACCGCCGCGCACTTCCGCCTGCCGATCACCTATGTGATCACCAACAACCGCAGCTACCGGATCATCAAGGAACGACTGGTCGCGATGCAGGGATCGGACCGCTTCGTCGGCATGGACATGCGCGATCCGGCGATCGACTTCTGCGGGCTCGCGCGCGCGTTCGGCATCGCGGCGACGCGGATCACCGATCCGGCCGATGTCGCCGCGGCGCTCGCCGCTGCCGTTCGCAGCGGCGCGCCGCATCTGATCGACATCGCGGTCGCCGACGGCTTCGGCACCTGACCGCCGCGCGCAGCACGCCCCCGACCGGCGTCGCCCATGTCTTCCGCCAACGGACTGTCCGCCGCGCTGGTCGCCGCGCCGGCGGCCCGCCAGGGCATCGTGCCGGTGCCGGCCGGTCTGCCGCAGCCGGTGTTTCCGGAGGCGGTCGCCTGGGCGTTCACCGGCTGTTACGCGCTGCTGATCCTGGTCACGCTGGCGATCGCCGTCGGGCGGCGCCTGCGCCCGGGTCGCGATTTCACCGAACTGCGGCTTCGGGTCAAGGCGTTCTGGTTCATCCTGGTGCTCGCCACCCTGGCGCTCGGGTTCAACCGCACCTTCTCGATCGTCTGCATCGCCTTCGTCAGCTTCGTCGCCTTCAAGGAGTATCTGTCGATGATCCCGACCCGGCGCGCCGATCACCGCGTCCTGTTCTGGGCCTACCTCGCCATACCCGCGCAGTACGTGCTGGCCGGGGTCGGCTGGTACGGCCTGTTCATCATCTTCATCCCCGTGTTCTGGTTCCTCGCGCTGCCGATGCGCATGGTGCTGATCGGGCACACGCAGGGCTTCCTGCGCGCGGTCGGCATGCTGCAGTTCGGGCTCATGACGTGCGTGTTCTCGCTGTCGCACATGGCGTTCCTGCTGGCGCTGCCCGACGCGGGCAATCCGAACGGGGGCGGCGTGGCCCTGCTGTTCTACCTGGTGTTCCTGACCCAGTTCAACGACGTGGCGCAGTATGTCGCCGGCAAGCTCGTCGGGCGCCGGCGGATCGTCCCGCAGGTCCACGCCGGCAAGACGGCCGAGGGGCTCGTCGCCGGCGTGGGCGTGACGATCGGGTTCGCGGTGGCGCTCGCGCCGTGGCTGACGCCGCTGACGCTGCCGGAGGCGGTGGCCGCGGGACTCCTGATCGGCTTCGGCGGATTCCTCGGCGACATCACGATCGCCGCGATCAAGCGCGATCTCGGGGTGACCGAAGGCGACGCGCTGACCCCGGGGCACGGCGGCATCCTCGGGCGGGTCGACAGTCTCACCTTCACCGCGCCCGCGTTCTTCCACTTCGTCTATTTCCTGCACTACTGATGCGCAACGCGCTCCATGTTCTCGCCCGCTGGCTGTTCGTGGTGCTCCTGGCCTGGCCGGTCTGCCTGGTGGTGCTCGGGATGAACGTGCGCCACCGCAACCGGCTGCCGCGCGATGGCCCGGCGATCGTCACGCCGAACCACAACAGCCACCTCGACACCCTGGCGATGCTCACCCTGTTCCCGCTGCGGCGGATCGCGCGCGTGCGGCCGGTGGCGGCGGCCGACTATTTCCTCAAGACCGGCCTGCTCGGCTGGTTCTCGCTCAACTTCGTCGGCATCATCCCGATCGCGCGCAAGCGCGGCGCCGCCGACGCGGACCCGCTCGCGGGCTGCAGCGAGGCCCTGGCGCGCGGCGAGATCCTGATCATCTTTCCGGAGGGCACGCGCGGCGAGCCGGAACGCATGCAGGAGCTCAAGTCGGGCGTGGCGGTGCTGGCGTCGCGCTTTCCCGACGTTCCGGTGGTGCCGGTGTTCATGCACGGCCTCGGCAAGTCGATGCCCAAGGGGGCGCTGGTTCCCGTGCCGTTCTTCGTCGACGTCTACGTCGGCCAGGCGATGACCTGGAACGCGGACGCCGGCGGCGACCGGCGCGGCTTCATGGCGCGCCTGTCGGAGAACATGCGCCTCCTCGGCGAGAAGCACGAGCGTCCCGAATTCGAGTGACGCGGCAAGCGCGGCATCGCGCCGCCTGTTCGGACGTTGGCGCCCCGGTCCGATGGAATAAAATGCCGGGGTGACGCTCTGGTCCACCACACCACTGACACTGCTGGCCGCGGGCACGCTGGCCCTGGCCGCGCCTGCCGCCCGGGCCGACCTCTACGGCTACGTGGACGATGCCGGCCGCATCCATCTCGCCAACGAGAAGCTGGACGCGCGCTACGAGCTTTTCGTCAAGGGCGAGACCAATACCGAATTCAAGCTCTCGACCGAGCTCAAGTACCTGCCGCCACCGGCGGAACTGACCGATCACGTCATCTTCAGGCGGCTGCAGAAATCGCCCAACGTCGCGCGCTTCGAGGGACTGGTCGCCGAGTTCGCTCGCAAGAACCGGCTGGAACCGGCGCTGGTCAAGGCGGTGATCGCGGTCGAGTCCGCTTATGAGCCGGCGGCCGTGTCGCCCAAGGGCGCAGTCGGCCTGATGCAGCTCATCCCGGGCACCGCGGCGCGCTACGGCGTCCGGCGCAGCACCGATCCGCGCGAGAACATCGAGGGCGGCACGCGCTACCTGCGCGACCTGATCGACATGTTCAACGGCGACCTGCGCCTGGCGCTGGCCGGCTACAACGCCGGCGAGGGCGCGGTGCAGCGCTACGGCAACGCGATTCCGCCGTTTCCCGAGACCCAGGCCTATGTCAAGCTGGTGATGCAGTTCTACGAGCACTTCACCGGGCCCAAGGTCGAAGTGGTGACGCGCAAGGTCGACACCGGCCGCATCCGGCTCACCATTCCCGGCCGCCGCAACCTGCCGGTGGACGCTGGCGCAGCGGGCGGGCTGCTGCTCGCCGAAGACGGCGCCACGCCGAATTCCCGGGGGCCTGCCGGCCAGTGAGCAAACCGCGGTTGAAGTTCAAGTCGTCCGCGCCGCAGGGCGCCGGACAGGTCGACCTGTTCGACCCGCAGCCATCCTCTCCCCCCATGGAAAATTCCGCACTGAATGTGCCGGCGGCGACCCCGCCGGACGACCTCGACACGATGCCTGCGGCCGCAGCCGCGCCGGACGCGCCGGCCGGTGCCGGCGGCGGCGGCGCCGGGGAGCCGCCGCACGCCGGCGGGCCGCTGCCGCCGCTGCCGGATGCCGACTATCTGCCGCTGGCGCTCTATGCCGAGCGCGCCTACCTCGACTACGCGGTGTCTGTCGTCAAGGGCCGCGCGCTGCCCGACGTGGCCGACGGCCAGAAGCCGGTGCAGCGCCGCATCGTGTTCGCGATGCACGAGATGGGGCTGGCGGCCAACGCCAAGCCGGTGAAGAGCGCGCGCGTGGTCGGCGACGTGCTGGGCAAGTTCCATCCGCACGGCGACCAGTCCGCCTACGACGCGATGGTGCGCCTGGCGCAGGACTTCTCGCTGCGGTATCCGCTCATCGACGGCCAGGGAAATTTCGGCAGCCGCGACGGCGATGGCGCCGCGGCGATGCGCTACACCGAGGCGCGGCTGACGCCGATCGCGCGCCTCCTGCTCGACGAGATCGACATGGGGACGGTCGATTTCGTGCCCAATTACGACGGCTCGATGCAGGAGCCGAAGCGCCTGCCGGCGCGCCTGCCGATGCTGCTGCTCAATGGCGCGTCCGGGATCGCCGTCGGCATGGCGACCGAGGTGCCGCCGCACAACCTGCGCGAGGTCGCGCGTGCCGCCGTGGCGCTGATCCGCAAGCCCCGGTGCAGCGACGCCGAACTGCTCGAGCATCTGGCGGGGCCGGACTTTCCCGGCGGCGGGCAGGTGATTTCGTCGCGCGCCGAGATCGCCGACGCCTATGCGAGCGGACGCGGCTCGCTCAAGGTGCGCGCGCGCTGGTCCGTGGAGGAGCTCGCCCGCGGGCAATGGCAGGTGGTGGTCAACGAGCTGCCGCCCGGATCGTCGGCGCAGAAGGTGCTCGAGGAGATCGAGGAGCTCACCAACCCGAAGGTGCGTGCCGGCAAGAAATCGCTGTCTCCCGAGCAGCAGAACCTGAAGGCGCTGGTGCTGTCGGTGCTCGACACCGTGCGCGACGAGTCCGGCAAGGATGCCGCCGTGCGCCTGGTGTTCGAGCCGCGCACCTCCAAGGTCGACCAGGCGGAATTCATGAACGTGCTGCTGGCGCACACGAGCATGGAATCGTCGGTATCGATCAACATGGTCACCGTCGGGCTCGACGGCAGGCCGCGCCAGAAATCGCTGCGCGACCTGCTCTCGGAGTGGACGGCATTCCGCTTCGACACGGTGACGCGGCGCACGCGGCATCGGCTCGGCAAGGTCGACGAACGCATCCACATCCTCGAAGGACGCCTGATCGTCCTGTTGAACATCGACAAGGTGATCCGCATCATCCGCGAGTCGGACGAGCCGAAGCCCGCGCTGATCGGGGCGTTCCGGCTCAGCGAGCGCCAGGCCGAGGACATACTCGAGATCCGCCTGCGGCAGCTGGCCCGCCTCGAGGGCATCCGCATCGAGCAGGAACTCAAGGAACTGAAGGCGGAGAAGGCCGATCTCGAGCAGGTGCTTGCCGACGAGACGGTGCTGCGGAAGCTGGTGATCAGGGAGATCGAGGGTGACGCCAAGCTCTACGGCGACGCGCGGCGCACCCTGATCGAGGAGGCCGGGCGCTCGGTGGTGACGCAGGCGGTGCCGGACGAGCCGGTCACCGTGATCTTCTCCGAGAAGGGCTGGGTGCGCGCGCGTTCCGGCCACGGCCACGACGCGTCGCTGTTCGGATTCAAGGAGGGCGACGCGCTCTACGGCGCCTTCGAATGCCGCACCGTCGACCAGGCGATCCTGATCGGTTCGAACGGGCGCGTCTATTCGGTGCCGGTGGCGCAGCTGCCGGGCGCACGCGGCGACGGCGTGCCGGTGACGACCCTGATCGATCTGGAGGCCGGCACGCGCATCCTGCACATGCTCGCCGGCGCCGCCGAGACGCGCGTGCTGCTGGCGTCGTCGTCCGGCCATGGCTTCGTCTGCAAGGTCGGCGACATGGTGTCGCGCGTCAAGGGCGGCAAGGCGTTCCTGCGCATCGACGAGAAGAGCGAGCCGCTGCGCCCCGCGCTCGTCGCCGCGGCGCAGACCAGGGCGGCGGTGATGGGCACCGGTCAGCGCCTGCTGGTCATGCCCCTGGAGGAGATCGGCGCGCTCTCCGGCGGCGGGCGCGGCGTGATCCTGATGGAACTCGACCTGAAGGAAAGGCTGCTCGCCGCCTGCACGGTCGGCGACGGCGGCATCGTCATCGAGGGCGCCGGGCGCGGCGGCAAGGAATTCAACATCACGCTCGATCTGCGCGCCCTCAGGCCCTACGAGGGCCGGCGCGCGCGCAAGGGCAAGCTGCTGGTCGACAAGATCAAGGCAGCGGGCATGCGCAGCGTCGGGGCGCCCTGAGGCCGGATCCCGCGCGGGTGTTGCTAAACTCGCCGGCGGCCGGCGCCTGACCGGGGGGGATCGACGAGGTCGGGCACCGGGCTGCCGCCGCGGTGCGAGCGTGACGCGGCGGCGCCGCTCCGAACCGACGATGCGACCGCGAGGTGAATCCTTGAGGTGTCCTGCCTGCGGCCACGGCAATCCGGCGCAACACAGGTTCTGCAGCGAATGCGGCACGCGCCTGATGCAGACGGCCGGGCCGGCCGACGCCGGCCCGGCGCCGGCGCTCTCCGGCGAGCGCAAGCCGGTGACCATCCTGTTCTGCGACATCGTCGGCTCGACCGGACTCGCCGCGCGGCTCGGCCCGGACCGGATGCACGCGCTGGTCAACGAGTTCCTCGAGGTGTCGATGGGCTGCGTGCGACGCCACGACGGCGACGTCAACCAGTTCCTGGGCGACGGCTTCATGGCGCTGTTCGGCGCGCCCGTCAGTCGCGAAGACCATGCGCTGTGCGCCACCCTCGCGGCGCTGGACATGCGCGACCTCCTCGCCGGACGACGCTGGCGCGCCTTGCCGGACGGCGAGGTCCTGCAGGCGCGCATCGGCATGCACGCCGGCACGGTCGTCTTCGGCGCCGTCGGCGACGGGCAGCGGCGCGAGGTCACGGCCATCGGCGATGCCGCCAACGTGGCGGCGCGATTGCAGTCCGAGGCGCCGCCCGGCGGCATCGTGTGCAGCGAGGCCGTATGCCGGGCCGTGCGCGATCACGTGCGCTGGCGCTCGCTCGGCGCGCGCGTCCTGCGCGGCAAGGCGGGGCCGATCGAAGTCTTCGAACTGATCGAACGCGGTCCCGATCTGCCGCCGCGCCGCGTGCCCGGCGCATTGTCGGCAGTGCGCGGGCGCGACGAGGAGACGGCCGCGCTGCTGCGCGCGCTCGACGGCCTGCAGGCAGGGCGCGGCGCGCTGGTCACGCTCGCCGGCGATGCCGGTTTGGGCAAGTCCCGCCTGCTCGACTTCGCGCACGCGGTCGCCGTCGATCGGGGAATCGCCTGCGTGCGCGGCGGCGGCGTGTCGCACGGCCGCGGCCTGGCCTACCGGCCCTTCCGCGAGGTGTTCGGCGCCGTCCTGCGCGTCGATCTTGCGCCGCAGGCGGCCGGGCCGCATGCGCTCGATGCCGCGCTCGGCGACCTGCTGGGCGAGGCGGCGCCGGGCGCGCGCCCCTTCGTGGCCGCCCTGCTGGGCATGCGCCTCGACGATGCCGACGCGCGGCGCGTTGCGGCGCTCGACGGCCAGGCGGTCGGGCACCAGATCTTTCGCACCTGTGTGCGTCTGATCGAGGCGATCACGGCGCGACGCGGCCTGGCCATCCTGCTCGACGACTGGCAATGGGCGGACGAGTCGTCGGCCGCGCTGCTGCACCACCTGGTGCCCCTGGCGGCCCGGCTGCCCCTGACGCTGGTGGTCGCCGGCCGCCCCGACCCGCGCGGCGCGTTCGTCGCGCTGGCGCAGTCGCTGCGCGGACCGGTGACGCCGCAGGTCGAGCATCGGCGCGTGGTGCTCGCGCCGCTGCAGGAGGCCGCGATGCAGGACGTGCTGCGGCGCGCCTTCGGCGGCGCGCCGGCGCATCCGGCATTGGCGCGGCAGCTGCTCGGGCGCGCCGCCGGCAACCCCTTCTATCTCGAGGAACTCGTCCGCACACTGCGCGCCGCCGGCACCGTCGAGCGCAGCGCCGACGACGGTGTCTGGCGCGCGGTCGGACGGGGGGAGGAGATCGTGCTGCCCGACTCCATCGAAGGCGTGATCCTCGAACGCATCGACCGTCTCGGCGGGCGCGAGCGCCTGTTGCTGCGGATCGCCGCGGTGATCGGGCGCAGGTTCGACCGTCAGGTTCTCGCCGCCGTCGCCGGCGACGGCGGCGGCCTGGACGCCGAGCTGGATGCGCTGGTCGACGCCGGCCTGCTGGCCGACCCCGGGGAATCCGGCCAGGCGATGCTGGCATTCCATCATCCGCTGATCCAGGAGGCCGCCTATGGCAGCCTGGTCGACGCCGACCGGCGCGCGCTCCATCGCCGGGTGGCGGAATGCCTGGCGCAGCGCAGCGCCGACCGGCTCGAGTCGGTCGCCCCGGAGCTCGCCCTGCACTTCCTGCGCGCCGAGCAGTGGTCTGCCGCCCGCGAGCACCTGCTGCGCGCGGGCGAGGAGGCCGGGCGCATCGCTGCCGACGCGGAGGCGCTCGAGTGCTTCGAAAGCGCATTGCGCGCCGCGCAGGCGGCTGCGCACGGGATGGACGTCCTCGACCGGACCCGGCTCGCCGCGCGCATGGCGCAGGCGCTGTATCGCCGCGGGCGCAACGACGCCGCGCTCGACCATGCGCTGGCCGCGCTGGCGGCGCTCGGCTTCTCCTATCCGACCACGCGCACGCGCACGCGCGCGGCGATCGCCGGCAAGGTCGCCGCGCGCGCCGCGCGCTGGCTGGGCGCGGCCCTGGGAGCCGGCACGCCGCGGCGCGCCCGGCCGGCCGACGAGGCGCACCGGATCGCGCGCGATCTGTTCGAGGTCGTCGGCACGATCGACTACTTCCTCGAGCCCGAACGCTTCGTGCTCGGCATCCTGACCATGCTCGAGGAAGCCGAGCGGCGGCCGCCGTCGCGGGCGCTGGCGATCAGCACCTCGGCCCTCGCCCTGATCTGCGATGCCGGCGGCATGTATCGGCTCGGCGCGGGCCTGCACCGACGGGCCGTGGCGGCGGCCGAGCGGCTCGACGAGGACCTGGCGCGCGGCTACTGCAATCACATGCTCGGGCTGCATCAGTACGCCACCGGTCGATGGCGCGAGGCGCTCGATACCCTGGGCCAGGGCCGCATGCAGCTCGATCGCGCCGGGCACCTGCGGTTATGGGCCTCGTGCACCGGGGCCAGCTACTTCGTGCTGCGCTCGATGGGCGATGCGCGCTGGATCGATCTCGCCGAGGAGCAGTTCGCCGTGGCCGAATCCACCGGCGATGCGCACGCGCGCGCCTGGGCGATCAACGCACGCGGCGTTGCCTGCCTGTACCGCGGCGATCCTGCGGGCGCCCTTCCGCTGTTCGAGGAGGCCAGCGCCGCCTACGAGCGCATCCCCGACCATCGATTCCTCGCCGGCGCGCTGGCCCGGCGCGGCTTGTGCCAGGCGCTTGCCGGGCGGACCGACATCGCGATCGGCCTCGTCGAGCGCAGCCGCCAGCTGGTCGATCGGCACCGGATCGCGGGAACGTCCGCCAGCGCGCCCCTGCTCGCGGCAGCCGAAGCATGGCTCGCCATCGTCGAGCGGCTCGCGGCCGGCGGCCGGCGGGACCGCGCCCTGCGACAGGCGGCCGCCGCCTGCGCGCGCGCGTCGGCTCATGCGCGCGGCGTCGGCGACGAGAGCGCGGCCGAGGCGCTGCGCCTGGCGGGCGTGCGCGCCTGGCTGGCCGGGGATGCCGGCGGCGCGCGGCGCGACTGGCTGCGCGCGATCGCGCGCGCGGACGCGCTCGGCGCCGGGTACGTGCGCGCGCGTGCCCACCATGATCTGGCGACCCGCCTCGACGCGGCGGACCATGCCGGCGCAGCGGCGGCCGGCTTCGCCCGCGCGGGCGCGGCGCCCTACGCGCGCTAGGCGCGGCTCAGGCCGCGCGCCGGCAGCGCGCGATCCACTTCGCCGTCAGCTTTTCCTGCAGAGAATTCTGGCCGAGGCGGTCGTTGAGGATGCCGAAGTCGACGCGGTCGAGTTCCTGGTCCTGGTTGAAGCAGGAGAACACGTAGGTGGTCTCGCCGGTGACCGGGTCCTTGTGCGGCTGCAGGCACTGGGCGCAGATCTCCTTCATCATGCACTGCATCGGCGAATTGATCGAGCCCAGCGCGACGTGTTCGACCTTGAGGTGCGGCTTCAGCACGTGGTGGCGCGCGCGGGCGACGGCTGCCATCATGCGGTCCGAGCCGATGGCGATGATGCGATCGGCGTCCTCGAGGCGCAGCGCCGGCTCGCCCAGGCGGCCCGACGCGTACGCATCCATCGCCTGGACGATGTTGCCGACGAAGCTCCTGTCCTGCGGCCGGCCGGGCGCGAACCCCGGCTCCTCGTCGCAGCACCAGACGATGACGTCGGCGGCGCGTTCGATGTCCTCGACCTTGTAGCGGTCGACGGTCTTCTTGTAGCCGGCGAAATACAGCACCTTCGAACCGGCGGCGCGGAACGCCTGGCCGATCGAGAACAGCACCGCGTTGCCGAGGCCGCCGCCGACCAGGGCCACGGTCTCCCCGGGAACGATGTGCGTGGGAGCGCCGGTCGGCCCCATCAGGATGACCGGCTCGCCGGGCTTGAGCATCGCGCACAGGTCGGACGATCCGCCCATCTCGAGGACGATGGTCGACACCAGGCCCGCGGCGCGGTCGACCCAGGCGCCGGTGAGCGCGAGCCCCTCCATCTGCAGGCGCGTGCCCTCGAGCAGCGGGCTCAGGGACTCGAAATTCTGCAGGCGGTAGAACTGGCCGGGCTGGAACCGGCGCGCGGCGGCGGGCGCCCGCAGCACGATCTCGACGATGGTCGGCGTGAGCCGGCGCACCTCGTGCACGGCGGCGCGCCAGTCGGCGTTGAGCGCGGCGAGCAGCGCCGCGCCCGCCACCGGCGTCGGCGCGCGCTGCGCGAGCACGCGGGAGATCACCGGGTAGCCCTGCTTGGCCGACCCGAGCGCCTTGACGACGTTGCCGAAGTAGGACGGATGGACGTCGCCGAAGTAGGAGACGAAGCGGCCGTCGGCCGATTTCGACAGCAGCACGTCGGCGCGGCGCGGCTTCGAGATCGACGCCTCGGGCCGGACCGGATCGCCCGCCTCGTCGCAGGCGGCGAAGTACTTGCCGTCGACCTTGAAGTGGGCGCGCTCGGCGTCACTGCCTTCGCGCGAGAGCACGGTGTTGGGCTGGGTGCCGGCGGCGACGAACACGGTGTGCGCGGGCAGCCAGGTCTCGCCGTCGGCGGCGAACCTGCCGTCGCTTCCCATGCGCGCGCGCTGGAATGCGAGGCCCTTGACGGCGCCGTAGTTGTCGACGTCCGCGCGCACCGGCGTCAGGCACTCGGCGAAGCGGATGCCTTCCTGCAGTGCGAGTTCGACCTCCTCGTGATTGAGGGTGAACGACGGGCTGTCGACCAGGCGCCGGCGGTAGGCGATCGTGACCCCGCCCCAGCTCTGCAGCAGTTCGACGATGCGCGGCGCGCGGCCCTGGCGGGCGGCGGTCTCGCGCTCGGCGCGGATCGCGCGCGCGTGCGCGAGGAACTCCTCGGCGACTTCGCGCTCCTCGTCGCGCCAGGCCGCGCGCACCGCGCTGATGCCCTGTTCCCGCACCAGCGTCTCGTGGCGCGCGAGGAATTTCTCGACCTGGACCGGATAGTAGGCGAGCGACTCGGTCGCGGTGTCGATCGCGGTCAGCCCGCCGCCGATCACCACCACCGGCAGCCGCAGCTGCATGTTGGCGATCGAATCGGCCTTGGCGGCGCCCGTCAGCTGCAGCGCCATCAGGAAGTCGGACGCGGTGCGCACGCCGCGGGCGAAGCCGTTGGGGATGTCCAGCAGGGTGGGACGGCCGGCGCCGATCGCCAGCGCCACGTGGTCGAAGCCCAGCTGCCAGGCGTCCTCGAGGGTGACGGTGCCGCCGAAGCGGACGCCGCCGAACAGCGCGAACTCGGCGCGCCGCTCGAGGATCAGCCGGATCACCTTGAGAAAGTTCTTGTCCCAGCGCACCGTGATGCCGTACTCGGCCACGCCGCCGAAGCCGGCCATGGTGCGCTCGCCCAGGTCCTCCCTGAGGGCGGCGAAGTCGCGCACCGGCTCGAACGCGACCCGCGCGCCGTCGAGTCGCACGCCGGAGAGGTTCGCGGCCAGGGGTTCGATCTTCAGGCCGTCGATGCCGACCACGATGTGGCCGTCGTTCAGCAGGTTGTGGGCCAGCCCGAAGCCGGCCGGCCCCATGCCGGCCACCAGTACCTTGGCGCCCGTCGGCGGCAGGGGCAGCGGGCGGCGCAGGTTGAGCGGATTCCAGCGCGTGAGCAGCGAGTAGATCTCGAAACCCCACGGCAGTTCCAGCACGTCCTTGAGGGTGCGCGTCTCGGCCTGCGGGATGTTGACCGGCTCCTGCTTCTGGTAGATGCACGACTTCATGCAATCGTTGCAGATCCGGTGCCCGGTGGCCGCGGCCAGCGGATTGTCGACCGTGATGATCGCGAGCGCGCCGATCGCCTGCCCGGCCACCTTGGCCATGTGGAACTCGCTGATCTTCTCCTCGAGCGGGCAGCCGGCCTGGCGGACGCCGAAGACCGTGCGCTTGAAGGCGACGCTGCCGTCGGCGGCGGGCTTCTCCTTCAGGCCGCGCGAGCACGAGTCCTTGCCCTGCTTGTGGCACCAGATGCAGTAGTTGGCCTGGTCGAGCGCGCCGGTCAGGTCGGTGCCCGCGTCGGTCAGCGCGAACCCCTCGCGGCGGCGGATGTGCTCGGGCTTGATGGTGAAGGTGGTGGTGCCGTCGCGCTCGACCCGGTCGACCGCGTGGTCGATGACGGTGAGCGGGTCGACCTTCTTCGGCGCCTTGAACAGGACGCCGCGCGCATGCAGGTGGGCACCGGCGTCGCTCGCCAGCGCCCAGGCCGCGTACCTGAGCGCCACGTCGAGACTGCCGGCGAAGGTCGCCTCGTCGGCGCTCCAGCGCAGGACGTGGCGCGCCACGGCCAGCTCGAAGGCGGGCAGGTCGTCGCGGCGCGCGCCGACCAGGGCCGCAAGCTCGTCGCCCAGCGCCGTGCCGTCGAAGGCGGCCGCCTCCGCCGGCGGGTACGTCTTGGCTGCCTTGCGCTGCACGAACTGGCGCTTGACCTCGTAGAGCGGGGCGAGTTCGTTGTGGCGTTCGGCCAGCGCGCGCACGTCGGCCTCGATGCCGAACAGCCTGCCGATGAAATCGTCGACGTGCGGCGAGATGCCGAGCAGGAGCTCGGACTCGGCCTTGGCGTCGAGCCCGTCCGGGTGGCGCCGGGCATCCGCGAGGCGTCCCCACAGCCCCATGTCGCGCTCGGCCAGATGGCCGAGGAAGGCCGCGTCGACGCGGCACAGGCCGTCGCGCGTGTAGAGGTCGGGGAACTGCAGGTCGAAGGCGAGATTGAGCATCGGGGATGTCGTCTGAAAAACGAAAAAGGCCGCCGCAGCGGCCTTGGCCTGTCAGCGGCCGGGGGTCAGCCGCGATCGAGGTACTGGAGCTTGCCGGTCTTGTCCTTCCAGTCGTCGGCGTCGGCCAGGGGGCCCTTGGTCTTGGTGATCGACGCCCAGGCCTTGGCGAGCTCGGCGTTCAGGTCGGTGAAGTTCTTCTGGTCGTCCGGCACGTCTTCCTCGGCGAAGATGGCATTGACCGGGCACTCGGGGATGCACACGGCGCAGTCGATGCATTCGTCCGGGTCGATGACGAGCATGTTGGGCCCCTCGCGGAAGCAGTCGACGGGGCACACGTCGACGCAGTCGGTGTATTTGCACTTGATGCAGGATTCGGTCACTACGTGGGTCATGAAGGGAATTCCTCAGCGTGGGCCGGTGCGACAGCCTAAGCCATGCGCCGGATGAGTCAATACATGCCTGCTTATGGGCAGAGTAACGGGAAGGCGGAACGGGGCGGGCGTAAGGCGCGGCACGCGGATCGTCGGGACGGGACCTCGGGAGGATCGTGCGGGCCAAGGCGGACGCGGCGCGCCGCACACGAGATTCTAGCCCAAACGGCCGCGGCGGCGCCCCGCCGAACCCCGGCGCGCCGCCGTGGAACGCGGCATCGGCATCCGGCCCGGCCGCCCGCCCGCACGCTCACTTCATTTCTTTTGCAGCGCGGCAATCTCCGTGCGCAGCGCGTCGAGGATCGCGCGGCCATCCGCGCCCTTGGCCTTGACCTTGTCGATCCATGCCTGCTCCAGGCCGGCGGTGCGCGCCTTGATGTCGGCCACCAGCTGGGGGCTCGCGTTGACGACCTGGATGTTGTTGTCGGCGACGGCCTTGATGCCGCGCGCGTCGGCCGCATCCCAGGCCCGGCCGTATCGGCGCGCGAGGGCCTCGCCGGTCAGGCGGCCGACCGCGTCGCGGTCCGCGGGCGTCATCTGCGACCACTTGCGCGGATTGCCGATGACGGCGAAGCTGACGTTGTAGAGGCCGCCGGGGACGTAGGTCGCGTGCTTGAGCACGCGCATCAGGTTCAGCCCGACCGGGCTTTCCTTCGGCAGCAGCGTGCCGTCGACGATGCCGGAGGAGATCAGTTCGTAGCTTTCCGACGCGGGCTTGAGGACCGCGGTGGCGCCGAGGGCCTTGGTGACGTCGGCGACCACGCCGCTGGCGATGCGCAGCTTGAGGCCCTCGAAGTCCCGGATCGCCGCCACCGGCCGGCGCGTGTTGTAGATCTGGCCGGGACCGTGGGTGAACACGCCCAGGGTCAGCACGCCCTTGTGCTCCTCGAAGCGGGCCAGCTGGCGGTCGTACACGCGCTGGTAGGCGACCGACATGGCTTCGGCGGAATCGGCCATGAAGGGCAGTTCGACGGCCTCGGCGAGGGGGAAGCGGCCCGGGGTGTAGCCGTGCACGATGAAGGACACGTCGGCGATGCCGTCGCGGATGGCGTCGAACGTGCCGGGCGGGCTGGCCACGGCCTTCGGCAGCATGCGGCAACTGACCCGCGATTGCGTGGCCGCCTCGATGTCCTTGCACAGCGGGATCGTCATCTCGGTGACCAGCGGATGGCTCGGCGGGACCCAGGCGCTGACCTCGAGGACGATCTGGGACGTCGCCGCCGGCGCGATGGCGGCGAGGGCGACTGCGGCGCACAGCGCGGCGGTGCGGTGTTTGGTCATGGCGTGTCTCCTCCGGTTCGGGCGCCCTTGCGGCGCCGGTTGTTGGCGATCAGTGTCAGCGACGGGCGCGCCGCGGCGGTGCGCGGCGCCAGCAGCCCGGAGATGATGAGCCGGCTGAAGGCCGCGGACACCGCATCGAGTCCGCGGTCGACCGCGGCGTCGGACCAGCGCGCCACGGCATTGCACATGCCGAGGATCGCAAGCACCGTCACCTTGCGGTCGATGGTTCGCGCGATCGCCCCCAGGGTCTGGCCCTCGACGAGCAGCGCGTGCCAGAGCTCCTCGTAGTTGCGCGCCTGCACGTCGAGCGGCCGGCGCACCTCCGGCGGCAGCTCGCGCCGCTGGAACAGGAAGGCATGGACGTAGAAGCGACGCTCGAGGAGCGGCTCGAGATGGGCATGGACCGCGCGACGGATCTTCTCCTCGATCGGCATCTCCGCCGACTGGATCGCCGCGAGCCGCTCGACGAACTGGGTCACGCCGTAGTTGCAGATCGCCTCGAGCATCGCCGCCTTCGAGGGGAAGTAGTAGTACAGCGCGGCGGGCTTGACGCCGCAGCGCTCGGCGATCTCGCGCATGCCGGCGCCGCGAAAGCCGCGTTCCGCGAACACGTCGGCGGCCACGCGCATGAACTCGTCACGCCGCGCGGCCGACGGGGCGGCGCGCGGCGCCGGGGCGTCGCCAGGACCGGTGCGGCCTCTTGTCATGGAACTGAACGATCGTTAGAATCGATTCGAATGTACCGGCGCGGTGGCGGCCTGTCAATCGCTGACCGGCACGGTCCGGTGGCGGCCGCGCGATGCCTGAACGAGCGTTCCGGAGCGCGGCGGGTCGGGAACGCATGCCGGGCGCGCGCCGCCGCACGCGACTGGAGGAGTGCCGATGGGATCGATCGACAATCTGGAGCGCCTGACGCTCGAGCGCCAGCCGAGCAGCGAGGGGCCCTATCGGCTGCGCGGCGAGCCGCGGCATCCGAAGGACGACGCGTGCGGCTTCGAGGTGCTCGACAGTTTCGAGCGCTTCAACCAGTCCAACGACATCTACACGCGCGGCCAGTGGGACGCGCGGATCCGCTCGGAGAAGGTGCTGAACTGGTTCAAGGGCATGTTCCGGCCGGGGCTCGGCGCGCGCAATGCCGACGGTTACTCGGTCCGCGACTTCGCCCTGCGCAACGCCGGCTGGATGGGCGCCAACCTGACCATCCAGCGCAGCCTCGGGCGCGGGCGCGTGGATGGTTTCCTCGACTACATCATCCCGTACTCGGACCCCAACCCCGAACGCGTGCCCGTCGATTCGCCCGAGTCGATGAGCGAGGAGCTCAAGCGGGTGGCGCGGCTGTTCGGGGCGGACGGCGTCGGCATCACGCACACCGACCCGCGCTGGCACTACACGAGGAGCTTCTCGACCAAGGCGCTGGCGGAAAAGCCCTACGACATTCCCGAGGGACTGCCCAACACCATCGTCATCATCACATCGATGCATTACGAGGCGGTGCAGTGCTATCCGTCGGCCACCGCGGGCATCGCGGTCGGCCACGGCTACTCGCGCGACTGCGAACTCGTCCAGAGCGTTGCCACCTACATCCTGAACCTCGGCTACCGCGCGGTCTCGAGCGTCAACGACACCTCGCTGGCGATTCCCTATGCGATCGCCGCCGGCCTCGGCGAATACGGCAGGAACGGCCTGCTGATCACGCCGGAGTTCGGCCCGCGGGTGCGCATCGGGCGCATCCATACCGACCTGCCGCTCGCGCACGACCAGCCGATCCGTTTCGGGGTGCGCGAGTTCTGCGAGTCGACCTGCCGGCGCTGCGCCGATTCCTGTCCGCCGAAGGCGATTCCGCACGGGCCGCCGACCGAGAAGATTCCCAACCAGTCCTCGATCATCGGCATCCGCAAGTGGCAGATCGACGCGGAGAAGTGCTTCAAGTTCTGGGTCAACCAGGCGACCGAGTGCGGGATCTGCATGCGGGTGTGCCCGTACAACAAGGACACGTCGCGCTGGGCGTCGCGACAGTGGTACCGCTTCTGGCGGCGCCTGGCGGCGTCGCCGGCGAAGAAGCTCGCGCTCTGGCTCGACGTCAAGCTCGGCTTCGGCGAGCGCATCAAGCCGGCCGACTTCTGGAAGCGCTTCCGCGGGCATTGAGGCGAACGTGAACCTCAATCGCGCGTTCGCATCGACGGTGCGTCACCACGGGCCGCGCCCCGCGCTGCTGGACAGCGCGCGCACCTATACCTGGCGCGCGTTCGGCGAGCGGGTCGCGCGCCTCGCCGGCGCCCTGGGCGGCCTCGGGGTCCGGCCCGGCACCCGCTTCGCCGTGATCGCGCGCAACGGCTTCCGCGTCGAGGAACTCAAGTGGGCGGGGCTGCACCTGGGCGCGATCCCGGTGCCGGTCAACTTCCGGCTGGCGCCGCCGGAGATCGCGCACATCCTTGCCGACTGCGATGCCTGCCACGTTTTCGTCGAGTCCGCCTTCGCGGCGCTGGTCGAGCATCCGGCGCTGGGCGCCTGGAAGGGGCGCGCCTCGGTCTTCGGCGAGAGCAGCGGCGACGCGGCACCGGCGTACGAGGCCATGCTCGCGGCGGCGCAGCCGGTCCCGGCGTCCGATCCGGCGCCCGATGACGATGCGCTGCTGCTCTACACCGGCGGCACCACCGGACGCGCCAAGGGGGTCCGGCTCACGCATGCGAACATCCTGGCGAACAACGTGGCATTCGGGCTGGCCGTCGGCGCGCGGCCCGAGCAGGTCTACCTCCATGCCGCCCCGATGTTCCATTCGGCCGATCTGCTCGCGACCGGATGGTTCCTGCAGGGCGCGCCGCAGTGCTACCTGCCCGCGTTCTCGCCGGCCGCGTTCCTCGACGCGGTCGCCCGCCACCGCGTCGGCGCGGTGGTGACCGTCCCGACCATGCTCGTCGCCACGGTCGGCAGCGCCGACTTCCCGGCGGCCGACGTGTCCTCGCTCGAGGTGCTGATCTACGGCGCGGCGCCGATGGCGCTCGACTGGATGGTGCGGGTCGCCGACGCGTTTCCGCGCGCGGCATTCTTCAACTGCTACGGGCTGACCGAGACCGCGCCCGACCTGACGATCTTCAACGCGCGCGAACTGCGCGAGGCCATCGACCACATGAAGGCCACGGGCGAGCGCGGCGGGCGCCTGCTGTCGGTCGGCAAGCCCAACGTCCTCAACGAACTGCGGGTCGTCGACGGCGACGGGCGCGAGGTCGCGCCGGGCGCGGCCGGCGAGCTGATCGCGCGCGGGCCCAACATCATGAAGGGCTATCACGGGCGGGATGCCGAGACGGCGGCGGCGCTGCGCGACGGCTGGCTCCGCACCGGCGATGTCGCGCGCATCGACGACGACGGCTACGTGTACCTGCTCGACCGGCTCAAGGACATGGTCATCACCGGCGGCGAGAACGTCTACTCCTCCGAGGTCGAGGCGGTGCTGCATACCCACCCGGCGGTCGCGGAGGCGGCCGTCATCGGCCTCGCGGACGCGCGTCTCGGCGAGGCGGTCACCGCCGTCGTGGTGCGGCGGCCGGGCGCCGCGGCCGGGGCGCCGGACCTGGACGCGCACTGTCGCGCGTCGCTCGGCGGTTTCAAGGTACCGCGGCGGTTCGTGTTCGTCGACACGCTGCCCAAGAGCGCGATGGGCAAGGTGCTCAAGAGCGACCTGCGCCGCATCGCGCAGATGGAGGTGTCCGGTGGCCAATCTGGCTGAACTGGTCGCGGCGGCGGCCGCGCCCGATCGCGATGCCGCGCTCGCCCAGGGCCGCGCCGACGAACTGCGCCGCCTGGCGCTCGGCGCGGGGGTGGACGTCGTCGGCATCGCGCCCGCGTCGCGATGGGACGATTTCGTGCCCCCGGGAGCGCGCCCCTACGACATCCTGCCGGGCGCGAAGTCGGTGGTGGTGGTCGGCGTGCGCGGTCCGTCCGCCGGCGCCTGGCTGTCGCCGGATCACCGCCTGATCGAGATGAACGGCTACGATTTCGCCAACGACCGGGTGATCCATCTGGTGGCGGACCACATCGAGCACGAGTACGGCTATCAGGCGATCCAGGCGCCGGGCCTGCCGGTCGGCGGGCACCAGCCGGCCTTCTCGATGATGCTGGCCGCCGTGCTCGCCGGCCTGGGCACCCGGTCGTTCGCCGCCAACATCGTCCTCAATCCGCAGTACGGCCTGCTCTACTACTCGGCGTGCCTGACCACGCTCGAGCTGCCCGCCGATCCGATGCTCGCGCAGGATGTCTGTCCGCACCCGATGTGCGTGCAGGTCTACAAGGCCGGCGGGCGGACCCCGTGCCAGGCCGCCTGCCCCTCGGACGACGGCGGCTGCCTGCACGGCACCATCGGCCCCGACAACCGCATCGCCTCGACCTACTACGACCGCGAGCGCTGCGTCTCGCGCGCGATGAACTTCGGCATCAACAGCTTCCAGAAGGCGATGGAGCAGATCGCCAACGAGGACGACGCCGAGCGCCGGCGCATGATGATCCACTCCGATTTCTTCACCCGCTCGGCATCGGCGATCGCCTTCTACAAGGAGTCGGTCGCGCAGTGCTTCGAGTGCATGCGCGTGTGCCCGATCGGCCGCGCGGAAAGGAAGCTCAAGTGAGCGCTGCCGACCTGGACCTGATGCAGGCCTGCAAGACCGAGCTCGCGGAAGTCGCGAAGAAGGCCGGCGCCCTCGTGACCGGCGTGGCCGATGCGGCCGCGTTCGGCGCGGCGATGGAGGGCCAGCGCCCCGAGGAACTGCTGCCCGGGTGCAAGACCGTCTACGTGCTGGGCGGGGCGCAGCCGCGCGCCGGCGACTGGAAGAGTCCGTCGTACCGGCACATGGAGACCACCTCGACCTCGGACCGGGTGTTCGCGATGGGCAACCGCGTCGCCCAGCACATCGAGCGGCGCTTCGGCTACTACGCGGTGACGATTCCGCCCGGGGTCGACCGGGCGCGTCGGCCGTTCCTCAACCTCGCGCTCGCCGCCGAGCTCGCCGGTTGCGGGACGGCCAGCCTGGCGGGACCGGTGCTCAACGCCGACTACGGCTTCATGTATTTCGCCGCGGTGCTCACCACGCTGCCGCTGCCGGTCGACGGGCCGCTGCAGGTGCCGGTGTGCCCGGCGCCGGAGTGCGTGACCATGTACGACGAGATCGGCACGACCCCGTGCGTGGCCACCTGCCCGATCGACGAGGGCGGATGCCTCGGCGGGCGCATCGAGGACGGCAGGTTCAAGGATCGCAGGTACGATGTCGCCCGCTGCACCACGCGCGTGCACACCTCGTTCATTCCCGGCTTCCAGAAGGCGCTCGAAGCGGTCTTCGACGAGACCGACAAGGAGAAGCGGCGCATGATCCTGTATTCGTCGCAGTTCACCCGGACGCTGTGGTCGATGTCGTATTCCAACGTGAGCCAGGGGCAGTGCTTCGAGTGCATGCGCGCCTGTCCGGTCGCCGCCGCGCGGCGCGAGCTGCGCTAGCAGGGGGAGTTGCCATGGGCTTCTACTTCGTCGATCCCGAGATGTATCGCAAGTACAAGGATGCGGTCCTGTCGATGTCGCAGGCGATCCAGATCAACTATCCGGAACACCTGCCGCCCGACCAGCGACGCCCGGGATTTTCCGACCGCCAGATCGCCGAGAAGCTGGGCATCGAGGAGCGGGTGGTGCGCGAGATCCGCTGCGTCGCCGAGCGCGAGTACTACCCGGTCGACGAGTGGGAGCGCGCGCTCGAGTTCAAGGACCGCGCGTGCAAGGCCTACGCGCAGCAGGGCGTGGCCTACGCGACCAAGAAGTACATCGACCGCGCGCGCGCGGCCAAGGCGGGCGGCGGCAAGTAGGGGCGGTCATGCTGACGATGTCCTCGGCACTGGCCAATGCGCGGCGCAACGCCGGGTCGCGCGTGGCGATCCGCGAACCGGATCGCGACTACACCTGGGCCGAGCATGTCGAGCGCGTCGCGCGCCTGGCCGGCGGATTGCGCGCGCTGGGCCTCGACGCCGGCGCCCGGATCGGCATCCTGTCGCGCAACGCGTTCCGCCAGGCCGAACTCATCCACGCGGGCTACTGGTCCGGCATCGTGCCGGTGCCGGTCAATGTCCGGCTGGCGCCGCGCGAGATCGCCTTCGTGCTCGAGGATGCGGGCTGCAGCATGCTCGCCGTCGACCCGGCGCTCCTGGGCCTGCTCGAGCGCGAGGAGCTCGCGTCCTGGCGCGGGCGCTTCTACCTCCTGTCCGATCGTCCGGGAGCGGCGCCTAGCCACGAGGAACTCATCGGCGGCGCCGCCGCGATCGCCCCGCGCGACGCGGGCGAGGACGACGACGCGATCCTGCTCTACACCGGCGGCACCACGGGGCGCGCCAAGGGCGTGCGCCTGACGCATCGCAACGTGGTGGCGAACGGGCTCCAGGTCGGCCTCGCGCTCGGCATCCGGCATGACGACACCTACCTGCACGTGGCGCCGATGTTCCACTCGGCGGACCTGCTGGCGACCGCGCTGACGCTCGCCGGCGCGACGCACGTCTATCTGCCCGAGTTCAGCCCGCCGGCCTACCTGGGCGCGATCGAGCGTTCTCGCGTGACCTTCTCGATGCTCGCGCCGACCATGCTGATCATGGTGCTGCAGCATCCGGAGTTCGCGCGATACGACCTCTCGAGCCTGCGCATCCAGGTCTACGGCAGCTCGCCGATGGCGGAATCCTGGATCCGGCGGGCGCTCGACGCGCTGCCCGCGACCAGCGTGACCCAGGGATACGGGCTCACCGAGACCGCGCCGATCCTCTCCTTCTTCACCCACCGCGACCACCTGGCGGCGCTGGCGGACGGCAACTCGGCGCGGCTGGCGTGCGCGGGCAAGACGCTGCCGGGGGTCGACCTGCGCATCGTCGACGATGCCGGCGACGACGTGCCGCGCGGCATGTCCGGCGAGGTGATCGTGCGCGGGCCCAACGTCACGCCGGGCTACTACGGCCTGCCCGAGGTCAACCGCGAGACGTTCCGCAACGGCTGGTTCCACACCGGCGACGTCGGCCGCGAGGACGAGGACGGGTTCCTGTACCTGCTGGATCGCAAGAAGGACATGATCGTCACCGGCGGCGAGAACGTCTATTCGTCCGAGGTCGAGGCGGCGCTCGTCACGCATCCCGGCGTCGCGGAGGCGGCGGTGATCGCGGTGCCGGACGACACCTACGGCGAGGCGGTGTTCGCGGTGGTGGCGGCCAGGCCGGGCGCGGCGCTCGCGGAGGCCGAACTCATCGCGCACTGCCGCGGGCGCATCGGCGGGTACAAGATTCCGCGGCGCTTCGCGTTCGTCGAGGCGCTGCCCAAGAGCGCGCTGGGCAAGGTCCTGAAGGCCGACCTGCGCCGTCGCTTCGGCGCGCCGGCGGCACCGCCCGGCGGGTGACGCGCGTCGCGCGGGCGTCAGCCGTCCGGGCGCGGCGCCGTGTTGGGCTCGGTCTCCATCACGTCCGTGCTTTCGGTCTCGGGCAGGGTGGCGGCCTCGAGCGCGAGCAGTTCTCCCATCCAGAGCGCGCGGACCAGGTGATCGTCGCGCGGCCGTCCCGTGTTCGGATGCACGAGCACGGTGAGCCCGGCGCGGTTGAGCATCAGCCAGGGCACGAACGCGGCGAACACGTCGGGCCGGAACGCGACCTGGAACATGGCGCGCGGGTGCGGGCCGACGGGAAGGTCGTGCCAGCGCCCCAGCCGCACGAGGAAGCGCGCGGCGATGGCCTCGCGCACCGCCGCGGCCGTGGCGCGGTTCGATGCGGGATCGTAGTAGATGTGCGCGTGGAAGCTGTGGATGGCGGGGAGCATGATGATCGCGGCTGCACGGATCCCGGCTACGCCGGCACGGGGTGGGGCGGCGTCCGCCCCGCGAAGAAGGCCGCGAGATTGTCGAGCACCATGTCGTGCATCGCGCTCTGCGCGTCCTCGGTATTGCCGCCGATGTGCGGCGTGAGCGCAACGCGCGGCAGGTCGAACAGGGCCGGCGTCACCTCGGGCTCGTGCTCGAACACGTCGAGGCCGGCACCGGCGACGCGGCCGTGCCGGAGCGCGTCGACGAGGGCGGCTTCGTCGACCACCGGGCCGCGGGAGATGTTGACCACATAGCCCTGCGGACCCAGGGCGGCGAGGATCGGCGCGCCGACGCTGTGGCGGTTGCTCGCATCGGCGCGCACCGCGATCATCAGCACGTCGGCCCACTGCGCGAGCGCGGCGAGGTCGGGCATCCAGCGGTAGCTGACGTCGCCGCGCGGCCTGCGGTTGTGGTACGCGACCTCCATCTCGAACGCCTCCGCACGGCGGGCGATCTTCTGCCCGATCGCCCCCAGGCCGTAGATGCCCATGCGCCGCCCGGTCAGGCCGGGGGCGGCGGGCAGCCGCCGACCGGCGTTGCCTGCGAAGTGGCCTTCACGCAGCCAGTTGCGCGCATGGTGCAAGTCGCGCATCGCCGCGATCAGCAGGCCGAACGCGAGGTCGGCGACCGCGGCGGCATTGGCGCCGGGGCTGTGCGTGACGGCGACGCCGCGTGCGCGCGCCTGGGTGACCGGCACCCCCTCGTAGCCGCTGCCCAGGCAGGCGATCAAGCCGAGGTTGGGAAAGTGGCCGAGGCTCTCCGCGGGTATCCCGACGCTGCCGATCGAGACGATCGCGCGCACGCGCGCCGCATCCTGGTCCGGCAGCGCCGCCGCCGCCTCGCCGAACGGCGGCGCCAGCGGTCCCAGGACCTCGTAGCGCTCGGCCAGCGCCGCGTGGAACGGGAGCGGCAGCCGGGTGGCGAGCAGGATCGTGTCAGCCATGGTCGGGGGCGGCGAAGAACGCCTGCGGCCGCAGCGCCATCGCCAGCGACACCGCGGCGAAGAGGGCGAACCAGACGAGCGACCATTCCGCGATCGACAGGCCGAGGAGCGACCAGTCGACCTTGGCGCAGTCGCCGGTCGCGTGCAGCGCGTTGGCGATGACGCGCCCCAGCGGCAGGCGCTCGAGCTGTGAATAGATGTCGCCGGCGCAGCTGGCGAACTTGGGCGGGTTGTACTGCAGCCAGACGTGGCGCGCCGCAAGCCCGGCGCCGGTGAGCGCCGCCAGCGCCGCCGCCGACGCGTAGATCCGCGCGCCGGCGGCACGCGGACCGTGAAGGGCGGCAATCAGGAGAACCAGGCCGAGCGCGAAGAAGGCGACCCGCTGCAGCATGCACAGCGGGCAGGGTTCGAGTCCGACGACGTACTGCAGGTAGTAGGCGAACGCGAGCAGCCCGGCACAGGAAAGCATGCCGCCGATGAACCAGAGGCGGGGGGGAAGGCGGGTCATGGGACCGCATTATGCGCCGGCCCGCGCCGGCAGGCCGCGGCTCAGCCCTGGATCCAGGGCAGTCCGGCGTGGCGCCAGCCGCCGCTGCGGCTGCGCTGCTTGCGCTCGTCGGGATTGCCCTCGAACCCCTCGAGGATGTTGAAGGCCGAGCTGAATCCCGCCGCCGTCGCGGCCGCTGCCGCCCCCTGCGAGCGTACGCCGCTGCGGCACAGGAACAGGAGCGTCTCGTCCGGCCGTGCGACGGCGCGCAACTGTTCCACGAAGCGCTCGTTGGGTCGGCTCCTGATGCCCGCCGCGCTGCCGTCGGACTCGTAGATGCGCCATTCGACCAGCGGGCTGCCCTCGATGCGGCCGACGAACTCGTGTTCGTAGCGGCTGCGCACGTCGATGATGCGGGCGCAGCCGGCCTGCGCCAGGATGCCTGCCTCGGCCGGCGTGAGGTCGCCGGCGTAGGGGCGCGACGAATCGACGGCGCGCCTGCGGGCGCGCTCGAGGATCGCGACGGGAGACGCGTCCGCATCGGACGTGGGGCGGGATGGACGTTCTGTGATGTCGACGAACATGATGACCTTGGCTCGACCGGGTTCAGGCGGCGCGGCGGGCCGCCGCGGTGTGGGGAACGAGGGGGGCTGGGACCTCGCGCGCTGCATCCGCTGCCCCGCGCAATATCTCGCCGACCAGCAGCAGGGCGGGCCCGTCGCCCGGTGCGGCACCGTCGCGCGCCAGCGCCGCCAGGGTGGTGAAGCGGCGGCGGCTGGCGAGCGACGCCCACACGACGATCGCCACCGGCAGGGTCGGCGGCTTGCCCCGGCGCAGCAATTCCTCGGCCACCGTGCGCGCCTGGTGTGCGGCCATGTAGAGAACGCCGGTGTCGGCACCGGCCAGGCTTGCGGCCCAGTCCGACGGGGCCTCGTCGATGCCGACCCGCGGGGTGGCGAATGCCACCGACCGACTGACACCGCGCCGGGTGAGCGAGATGCCGAGATCGGCGGCGGCCGCCTGGGCCGCAGTGACGCCGGGCACCACCTCGACGGCGATGCCGGCGGCCTGCAGGGCGTCGATCTCCTCCTGTGCGCGGCCGAACAGCATCGGATCGCCACCCTTGAGGCGGACCACGCAACGGTAGCGCCGGGCCGCGTCGACCAGGCGCTTGTTGATGAAGCGCTGCGCCGCCGAGTGTGTGCCGCAGCGCTTGCCGACCGCGACCTTGTGCGCGTTGGCGGCGAGGGCCACGGTGTCGGGATGCACCAGGGCGTCGTGAAACACGATGTCCGCCGACTGCAGCAGGCGCAGCGCACGCAGGGTCAGGAGGTCGGGCGCACCCGGTCCGGCACCGACGAGATGGACGACCCCGCGCAGCGCGCGCGCGGCAGGTTCCGTGCGGTCGGCAACGGCCAGACCGGGCGGGGCGCCGGGCCTCATGCCCCAGCCGCCGTCGTGCGGCGTCGGTAGGGCGGTTCCGGCGCAAGCGCCGACGCCTGATAGGCCTCGGAAAAGTCGGCGAAGGCGGCGAGCGCGTCGGCGACGTTCCTGCCTTCCTTGAGCGCGAAGGCATTGAAGCCGACCCGCTCGAGGTAGAACAGCTGGTCGCGCAGCACCTCGCCGAAGGCGCGCAGCTGGCCGCGAAAGCCATGGCGCGCGCGCAACAGGCGGGCCGTCGAGTAACCGCGGCCGTCGGCGAACTGGGGGAACTGGACCGCGATCACCGGCAGGCGCTCGACGTCGGGCGCGATGCCTGCCGGATCGTCGTCGGGCGCCAGCCAGACGCCGACCGCGCCGCTGCGCGCGCGCGCGGACTCCCGCACGTGCCGCCAGGTCTCGAGCGGCGCGATGACATTGCCGCTGTCGGGCAGGGCGGCGTCGCGCGGAAGCGTTTCCCAGGTGTCTTCCTGCAGCGTGCGATCGACGATGATGATCCTCGGCATGGTCAGGCGGCCTCCAGCACCGGTGTGGCGTAGACGCGCTCGCGGAACGGCGCGAGGCCGATGCGGCGCACGGTGTCGATGAAGGCTTCCTCGTCATCCCGGCGCGACGCGACGTACACGCCGATGATCGCTTCGATCGCGTCGGCGATCTCGTCGGCGGCGAAGGCACGGCCGATCACCCTGCCCAGCGCGGTTTCCCGGCCCTGCGAGCCGCCGAGCGTGACCTGATACCACTCGGAACCATCCTTGTCGACGCCAAGGATGCCGATGTGGCCGACATGATGATGACCGCAGGAATTGATGCAGCCGGAGATGTTGAGATCGATCGGGCCGAGATCGTGCTGGTAGTCGAGGTCATCGAAGCGCGCGGCGATGGCGGCGGCGATCGGAATCGACTTGGCGTTCGCGAGCGAGCAGAAGTCGCCGCCCGGGCAGCAGATGATGTTGCCGATCAGCCCGATGTTCGGCGTGGCGAGCCCGGCCGGCCGTGCCTCCTGCCAGAGCGCGAACAGGTCGGCCTTGCGCACGTCGGCCAGGATCAGGTTCTGCTCGTGCGAGACGCGCACCTCGCCGAAGCTGTAACGCTCTGCCAGGTCGGCGACGACATCCATCTGCTCGGACGTCGCGTCGCCGGGGGGAACGCCGGGCGCCTTGAGCGAGAGCGTGACCGCGGCATAGCCGGACACCTTGTGGCCGAAGGTGTTCTGTTCGACCCAGCGCGCGAAGGCGCGGTTGTCGTGGCGCGCGCGCTCGAATGCGGCGTCGGCGTCCGCCAGGGTCTCGTAGGCCGGCGCGGTGAAGCTCGATTCGAGGCGGGTGAACTCGGCGTCCGGGACGACGGCCGGGCCGCCCTCGAGATGCGCGAACTCCGCCTCGACCGCGGCGGCGAATCCTGTCACGGACAATTCGCGCACCAGGATCTTGATGCGCGCCTTGTACTTGTTGTCGCGCCGGCCGAAGCGGTTGTAGACGCGCAGGATCGCCTCGAGGTAGTTGATCAGTTCGGCGCGCGGGACGAACTCGCGGATCACGCTGCCGATCACCGGTGTGCGCCCGAGGCCGCCGCCGACGATCACGCGCGCGCCGATCGCGCCGGCATCGTTCCTCAGGATGTGCAGGCCGATGTCGTGCACGAAGGTGGCGGCGCGGTCCTCGATGCTGGAGGACACCGCGATCTTGAACTTGCGTGGCAGGTAGGCGAACTCCGGGTGGAACGTCGACCATTGCCGGATCAGTTCGCTGTACGGCCGCGGATCGACGAGTTCGTCGTGCGCGACCCCGGCGAACTGGTCGGTGGTGGTGTTGCGGATGCAGTTGCCCGAAGTCTGGATCGCGTGCATCTCGACTTCGGCCAGTTCGGCCAGGATGTCCGGCACCGTCTCCAGCTTCGGCCAGTTGAGCTGCAGGTTCTGCCGGGTCGTGAAGTGGCCGTAGCCGCGATCGTAGGTGCGCGCGATGCGCGCGAGCGTGCGCAGCTGGACGGCCGACAGCATGCCGTAGGGGATGGCGATGCGCAGCATCGGCGCCTGGCGCTGGACATACAGGCCGTTCTGCAGGCGCAGCGGGCGAAACTCGTCCTCGCTCAATTCACCGGCGAGATGGCGTCGCATCTGGTCACGGAACTGCGCGACGCGCTGGCTGACCAGCGTCCGGTCGATTTGGTCGTAGCGATACATCCTGTTCCTCGAGACGCGTTCGATGGGCAACCCGCGTGGTCATGCTGCGGCGCCGCATCATGGGAGTGCGCATCCTAGTGGGCCTTCTTATTCCAATCCAATAACAAGATTTCCAATGTAAATCTCCATTTGGAATAAAAAGTTCGCTGTTGCGGCGTTTTCCGGAATTGCGGGGTCAATCGCCCGCTGTTGTGCGCCTGCCATGGCCCGATTACTGGCTAAGCTTTCATCCATCGGCGGGGGTGGTTTGCCGATGGGTTGCGCGTTTCCCGATCAAGCGGTCCGGAAGTGACGCTTTTTGTCACACGGGGTGCGCAAAATTGCCAGGTCGTATGCCATTGGAATGTGACAAGTCTTTAACTTTCAAATACATACAATATGGCACGCAACTTGTATGAGACTAAGCGCCACGTCGGCATTTCCATCTTCGTCAGGAGAAATTTCACATGACCAAAGTTCAGCTCCAAAAGGGTTTTACCCTGATCGAACTGATGATCGTCGTCGCGATCATCGGTATTCTGGCCGCCGTCGCCCTGCCGGCCTATCAGGACTACACGGTTCGCGCGAAAGTGTCGGAACTCATCCTCGCCGGCAGCTCGTATCGCACCGCGATTTCCGAGAAATTCCAGACGGACAATGACACCGCCAACGCGGGCTCGGGCCTGTCGTTCAACACGGTCGGCAAGGTCTCCGGCGGCTCGGTCAGCAATGCCGGCGTGATCGTTCTCAACGGCAGCACCGCCAGCACCTCGATCGGCCAGGCGGTGACCATCACGATCACCCCGACCTACAACACCGGCACCGGCACCATCACCTGGGTGTGCACCGGTACCCCGGCCAAGTACATGCCGGCGACCTGCCGCTAAGCGGTCGTCGCATCGGGAAAAGCCCCTCTCGCGAGGGGCTTTTTTTCGTGCGCGACACCGCCGCGGCGCGGTCACGCACCAGGCGAGCGCCCGGCCAAGCATGCTGAGAACCCTGTACCGGCACTGGCGCCGCGCGGGCGCGGCCGTCGATCCCGGCGCCGAATTGGCGCGACTCGGCGACCTCGTGCGCGCCGGCGATGCCGGAGCGGCCGATCGCGCCATCGCGGATTTCCTCGCGCGCCACCCGGGAAGCGCGCAGGGCCTGCACCTGCAGGGCCTCAACGCGTTGAGTGCCGGGCGCCCGGCGGAAGCGGCAACGGCACTCGAACAGGCGGCGGCGCGCGCGCCCGGATCGCCGATGATCCGCGCGAATCTCGCGCTCGCGCTGTGGCGCGTGGGCGAGGTCGACCGTGCGCGTGGCCTGCTCGAAGGCGTGCTGGCCGAGGTGCCCGGGCTGGCGTCGGCGGCACTCAATCTGGCCAACCTCCGGCTCGAGGCGGGCGACGCGGTCGCGGCGTCGCGGCAGCTGGCGGGCGCGCTCGAGCACGCCGGCGACATGGAAGATCACGAGGCGGCCCAGCTCTGGGTCGCGCTTGCCGGGCTGGAGCCGCTGCTGCCGCACATCGATGGACGCCAGTGCCTGCGCCGCGCCGCCGCGCTGGATCCCGGGTCGCCGACGATCCCGCTGCTTGGCTACATGTCGCATGCGAGCCGCTGCGACTGGAGTTTCCCGGCGCAGCGCCTGGCGGAATTCTTCGAGCAGGGCGCGGTGGCGGAGCCGCCGGCGAACGCTCCGGTCCTCGCGCCGGCGATCGCCGATTGCCTGCCGCTGTCCGCGCCGGCGCGGCTTGCCGCGGCGCGACGCTACGGCCGCATGGTCGAGGGCCGGGTCGCCGCGTTGCCGCGCCCGGTCCGCCGCAGCGCGCGCGCGGGCGACGGCCCGCGCATCCGGCTGGGCTATCTGTCCGCCGATTTCCACCAGCACCCGACCATGCAGCTGCTGCGCGGGGTTCTCGCCTGCCATGACCGCACGCGCTTCGAACTGCACGCCTATTCCTACGGCCCGGACGACGGCTCGGCCATGCGCCGCGAGGCGGTCGCCGCGTTCGAGCACTTCGTCGACGTGACGGCGGAGGCGCCCGCGCGGACCGCGGCGCGCATCGCCGCGGACGCCATCGACATCCTCGTCGATCTCAAGGGGTACACCGGCGCGGCGCGTCCGGAGATCGCGGCGCTGCGGCCGGCGCCGGTGCAGGTGAGCTACCTCGGCTATCCCGGCACGACCGGCGCCGGCTTCATCGACTATCTGGTTGCCGACCCGGTCCTGGTGCCGGCCGGCGCCGAGCCGTACTACAGCGAGCGCATCGTCCGCCTGCCGCACACCTACCAGCCCACCGACAACGCCCAGCCCGTCGATGCGCAGCCGGTCACGCGGGCCGACGCCGGGCTGCCGGCGGACGCGTTCGTGTTCTGCTCGTTCAACTCGCCCTACAAGATCGAGCCGGAAATCTTCGGGGTCTGGATGGAGATCCTGCGCGCCTGCCCGCATGCGGTGCTGTGGGTGCTGGCCGACCAGGACGAGGCGCGCGGCAACCTGCGCCGCGAGGCGCAGGCGCGCGGCGTGGCGCCCGAGCGCCTGGTCTTCGCCGCGAGCCTGCCGAAGGCGCGGCACCTTGCGCGCATGCGCCTGGCCGACCTGTTTCTCGACACGCATCGCGTCAACGCCCACACCACCGCGAGCGACGCGATCTGGGTCGGGCTGCCGCTGATCACGGCACCCGGCAGCGGCTTCGCGTCGCGCGTCGCGGCGTCGGTGCTCGCCGCGGCGGGACTGGACGACATGATCTGCGCGGACCTGGCCGCCTACCGCGATCGCGCCGTCGCGCTGGCCGGCGACGCGCAGGCCATGGCCGACCTGCGGCGCCGCTGCGCCGCTGCGCGCCGCGCGGGCGCGCTGTTCGACACGCCGTCCTATACTCGTGCGCTGGAGGCGGCATACATCACCATGTACGAGATCCACGCGGCCGGTGCGCCACCGGCGGATTTCTGCGTACGCCGCGATGCGGCGCCGCGATCGTGCTAGGCCGGCTGGTCGGCGCCCTCGGACGCCGGTTCAGGGCGGGGCCGGCCGCGGCCGCGCCGTCGGCCGCCGAGTGGATCGAGCGGGGGATCGCCAGCAATCGCGCCGGCGACCTCGCCGATGCCGCGATCTGCTTCGAGCGCGCGCTGGCGCTCGATCCGGACGCGGTGCCCGCGCTGCACGGGCGGGCCGCCATGCACCACCTGGCGGGCGACCACGAGGACGCGATCGCGCTGTGCGATGACGTCATCGCCCGGGCGCCGCGCCATCTCGACGCCTGGATCACGCGCGGCTTCGCCGCGCGCGCGCTCGGACGCCTCGACGAGGCGCTGACGGCGTTTCGCACGGCGGTCGACATCGACGCGCGGCCCGGACTGATCTCCTGCGTCGGCGGCATCCTGTTCCAGCAGGGACGGATCGCGGCCGCGCTCGAACAGATGGACCGCGCGCTCGCCGCCGACCCGGCGGCCGATCTGATCCACAGCAACCGGTTGTTCATCCTCAATCACGACCCGCGCCTGACGCCGGCACAAGTGGCGGCCGCGCATTTCGCCTGGGGCCGCATGGTGGAGGCGCGGCTCGCGCCGCTGCGCGAGCCGCTGGCGCCGGACCCGGACCCCGCGCGGCGCCTGCGGGTCGGCTATGTGTCGGCGGATCTGCGCACGCATTCGGTGGCCTTCTACCTGGCGCCCGTGCTCGAACACCACGACCGCACCCGCGTCGAGGTGATCTGCTACGACAATCAGCCGGGGCCGGGCGACGCGTTCACGCGGCGCCTCGAACGCCTCGCCGACCAGTGGGTCCGCACCGCGGCGCTGGACGACCTCGCGCTCGCACGGCGCATCCGCGCCGACCGCGTCGACGTCCTGGTCGACCTGTCCGGCCACACCGGCGGCAACCGGCTGCCGGTCTTCGCGATGCGCGCGGCGCCGGTGCAGGTGTCCTGGTTCGGCTACATGAACACCACCGGACTCACGGCGATGGACTATCGCCTGACCGATCCGTCGCTGCTGCCGCCGGGTGCCGAGGCGCTGTATTCGGAGGCGCTGTTCCGCATCCCGAGCACCGCGGTCTGGTCGCCGGCGCCGGACAGCCCCGAACCCGGGCCGCTGCCGGCGCTGGCGCACGGTCAGGTTCGGTTCGGGTCGTTCAACAACTGGGCGAAGGTGTCCGACGACGTCGTCCGCACCTGGTCGGCGCTGCTCGGCCGGGTGCCGGAGGCGCGCCTGCTCGTCGTCGCCGCCGGCGGCGACGACGAGGGCGCGCGCGCCCAGATCGCCGCGCGCTTCGGCCGCGCCGGCGTGGGCCGCGAGCGCCTCGAGATCGTCGGCACGCGCCCGCTGGCGCAGTTCCTGGACCTGGTGCGTTCCGTCGACATCGCGCTCGATCCCTATCCCTACAACGGCGGCACCACGACCATGCACACGCTGTGGATGGGGGTGCCGGTGGTCAGCCTGGCGATGGAGCAGGAAATCGGCCGGGTGTCGCGCGGGCTGCTGTGGGCCTGCGGTCTGCACGACCTGTGCGCGAGTTCCGAGGACCGGTATGTCGATGCCGCGGCCGCGCTCGCGCACGACCTGCCGCGCCTGGCGGCATTGCGCCAGGACTTGCGCACGCGCCTGCGCGCGAGTCCGCTGATGAACGGGGCGGAAATGGCCACTAATCTGGAGAAGGCGTTCCGGGTCATGTGGCATAATCATCTTCAAGGTGATAAACATCGCTTAAGTATTTGATTTTCTTAGATTCATGCCTGGAATCCGGGGGGGTTTTTGTGGCAGACATCCAGCAATTCATCGAGCAGTTCCAGACGGCGGTCGATTTCCAGGAAGCCGTCGACATCCAGCCGGACACCGAACTGGCCAGCCTGGCCGAGTGGGATTCGCTCGCCGCGCTCGGGGTGATCGTCATGTTCGATATGGAACACGGCAAGACCATCACCGGCACCGACATCAAGGCCTGCAAGACGATCAGCGACCTGTTCGCCCTGCTGGGGTGATGCCATGGGCATGTCGACCCTGCGCAACGTGCGCTATCGCGGCATGGCGTCGTGCGTGCCGAAGACCAAGGTCTCCAACCTCGACGTCGCGCCGCACCTGAAGCAGGAGCGCGAGCGCCTGACCCGCAACATCGGGATTTTCGAGCGGCGCATCTGCCCGCGCTGGCAGTGCTTCTCCGACCTGGCGTTCATCGCGACCGAGAAACTGCTCGCCGATCTCGCCTGGCAGCGCGAGGAGATCGACGCGCTGATCGTGGTCACCCAGTCGCCCGACTATCTGATTCCCGCGACCGCGATCATCCTCCAGGACCGGCTCGGGCTGTCGCACGCGACGATCGCCTTCGACGTCAACCTCGGCTGCTCCGGCTATCCGTTCGCGCTGCACCTGCTCGGATCGATGATCGCCGCCGGCACCATCAAGAAGGGGCTGGTGCTGGTCGGGGACCGCTCGGCATCCGAGCACGAACCGCTGTTCTCCGACGCCGGCACGGCGACCGCGCTCGAGTACGACCCGGCCGCGCCGCCGATGATGTTCGACCTCAACAGCGACGGCAGCGGCTACCGCGCGATCATCCTGCCGGTGGGCGGGCATCGCGAGCCGCCGTCGTTCCAGCACTTCATCCCGACCAAGGACGAGAACGGCATCTGGCGCACGCCCTACGACCTGCAGCTCGACGGCACGGCCGTGCTCAGCTTCTCGACCCAGCGCGTGCCGCCGGCGGTCAAGCGGCTGATGGAGTACGCGGGTGCCACCGCCGATTCGGTCGACTACTTCCTGTTCCACCAGGCCAACCGGATGATCAACGAGACCATCCGCAAGAAGCTCGCGCTGCCGCCGGAGAAGGTGCCGTCGACGCTGCACGACTTCGGCAACACCAGCGGCGCCTCGATCCCGGTGACCATGACCGCGCGCATCCGCGAGCCGCTCGAGGCCGGCCCGAAGCGCCTGGTGATGTCGGGCTTCGGCATCGGCCTGTCATGGGGCACCGCGCTGGTCGACATCGACGGCGCCCGGTTCCCCGAGATGATCGAGGCATGAGCTTCAATCCGTTCAGCCTCGACGGCCGGCGCGTCCTGGTGACCGGCGCGTCCTCCGGCATCGGCCGGCAGGTGGCGATCAGCTGCGCCGGCATGGGCGCGCAGGTGGTCTTCTGCGGCCGCGACGCCGCGCGGCTCGAGGCGACCGCGGCGGCGCTGCCCGGTGCCGGCCACGTGCCGCTGGCGGCGGACCTGCAGGATCCGGACGGCATCGCCCACGTCGTGGCCAACGCCGGCGAACTGCACGGCGTCGTGCACGCCGCCGGCATCGCCCGGCTGGTGCCGTTCCGCATGATCAACCAGAAGCACATGGACGAGGTGTTCGGCATCAACGTCCATGCGCCGCTCCTGCTGACCCGCGCGCTGCTCGCCAGGAAGTCGATCCAGGCGGGCGGATCGATCGTCTTCATCGGCTCGGTCGGGTCGCACATCGGGCCGGTCGCGACCTCGGTGTACTCGGCCAGCAAGGCCGCGCTCCTGGGGGCGATGCGCTCGCTCGCCCAGGAGGTGGTCAAGCAGAAGATCCGCTCGAACCTGATCGCGCCGGGCTACATCCGCACGCCGATGCTCGAGCAGCTCGGCGCCGCCGGCGCGATGCTCGACCAGCTCATCGACTACGCGCCGCTGGGCCTGGGCGAACCCGAGGACGTCGCCAACGCGGCGGTGTTCTACCTGTCCGACGCCAGCCGCTGGATGACGCGGACCTTCTTCATCATCGACGGCGGCATGACCGTGCAGATGAGCATCTGAGCCATGGCGAACGCACGCAATCCGTTCTCGCTCGCCGGCAAGGCGGTGCTCGTCACCGGCGCCTCCTCCGGCCTCGGTCGCAGCATCGCGATCGCCTGTTCGCGCATGGGCGCGCGCGTGATCGTCACCGGCCGCGACCAGGCGCGCCTGGCGGACACGTTCGGCCAGCTCGCCGGCGACGGCCACGTCCAGTTCGTCGCCGACCTGACCCAGAGCGCGCAGATGCATGCCCTGGTCGACGCCGCCGGGACCGTCGACGGCGTGGTGCACAGCGTCGGCCTGCAGCGCCTGGCGCCGATCAAGCTGGTCAGCGAGAAGCTGCTCGGCGAGGTCATCGGCACCAATTTCGTCGCGCCCGTGATGCTGACCCAGCGGCTGCTGTACCGCAACGCGCTGGCCGAGGGCGGCGCGATCGTGTTCCTGTCCTCGTCGGCCGCGCACATCGGCACGCCGGGCGTCGGACCGTATTCCAGCATGAAGGCCGCGCTGCACGGGCTGACCCGCTGCCTGGCGCTCGAGCAGGCCAAGCGCCGCGTGCGCGTGAACTGCATCTCGCCGTCGGCGGTCGAGACGCCCCTGTGGGACCGCGACCACCTGGAGGCGCAGCGCGCGCGCCATCCGCTCGGGCTCGGCACGCCGGACGACGTTGCCGCCGCGGCGATCTATCTGCTGTCCGACGCCAGCCGCTGGGTCACGGGCACGACACTCATCATGGACGGCGGCGCGATGTAGCGGCCGTCAATTTCAACGGGAGACTGGGATGATCGACGTTTATATCGTGGGCGCGGGCGGTTACGGTCGGGTGGTCGTGGGCCAGATGCTCGATGACGTCGCGTGCGGCAAGGAATGGCGCGTCGCCGGCTTCCTCGACGAGCGCAAGCACATCCTCGACGGCTACAACTACGAGGTGGGCATCGTCGGCGATCCGATGACCTACGTGCCGAAGGCCAACGACATGTTCGTCTGCGCGCTCGGCTCGCCGGTGCACCGCAGGACGTACGCGGCGCCGCTCCTGGCGAAGGGCGCGCGCTTCATCAACATCCTGACGGAGACCTACTTCGGCCGCAACGTCAAGCTCGGCCAGGGCTGCTTCTTCGAGCGACGCGTCGGCATCGGGCCGGACTGCACGATCGGCGACTTCGTCATCATCCACTCGCTGGCGATCCTCGGCCACGACATCACCATCGGCGACTACTCGCACATCAGCTGCTTCTGCTTCATCGGCGGCGGCGCCAAGATCGGCAGCGGCGTGACGATCCATCCGCATGCCACGATCCTGCCCGGCGTCAGCGTCGGCGACGGCGCCACCATCGGGGCCGGCAGCGTGGTGGTGGCCAACGTGCCGGCCGGGATCACCGTGTTCGGCAACCCGGCGAAGCGGCTGCAGTGGTGACGGCGGCGTGACGGCGCGCGGAGGGTCGAGATGAAATCGCGGATGCAGCCGCGCCACTACCTGAGCGAGGCGGTGTTCGAGCGCGAGCGCGACAGGATCTTTCGCCGGCTGTGGCTGTTCGCGGGCCTGAAGACCATGGTCGCGGAGCACAACGACTTCATCACGCGCGAGGTCGCCGGCGTCCCGGTGGTGATCCAGAATTTCCGCGGCGAACTGCGCGCCTTCGAGAACGTCTGCCTGCACCGCTCGATGCGCCTGCAGACCGCGCCCGCCGGGCGGCGTCCGCTGGTGTGCGGCTATCACGGCTGGAGCTATGCGGTCGACGGCTCGGCCAGCCACATCCCGCTGCACGACGAGCTCTACCGCTTCCCGGCCGCGGAGCGCGACGCGATGCGCCTGCGGCAGTTCGCGCTGCGCGCGGTGGGCAACCTGCTGTTCGTCAACCTCGACCCCGACCCGCTGCCGATCACCGACCAGTTCGACCAGGCCTTCATCGACCTGATGGAATCGAGCTCGTCGATGTACGACACCGAGGTGATGACCACCACCTGGCATACCCGGTTCAACTGGAAGCTGGGCTACGAGAACCTGCGCGACGGCAACCACCCGCGCTTCGTGCATCCGCAGAGCATCACCAAGAACGTGGTGTTCGTGCCGCTGATGGACGAGGCGCTGCATGCCGAAGTCACGCCGGAGCTCGACCCGTCCCTGGACCGGACGGCGCGGCGCGAGATCCTGCGCCGCTTCAGCTACGGCGGCGCCGAAGGGTCGTTCAAGAACGTCGTGCGCTACGACTGGCAGCAGTACGTCGAGCGCTGGGGCGAGACCGACGCCTACTTCAACTGGCTTGCCTATCCGAACCTGCACATCGCCTCCAGCGACGGCGGCTTCTCGTTCACCATCGAGCATCACGTGCCGGTGGCGCCGGACCGCACCGACCTCGAGATCTACTGGATGACCGCCAGGAAGCGGCAGCCCTATTCGTTCTCCGGCACGGTGCTGCTCTCCCTGATGCACGGCAGCAAGCTGGTGGTCGGCGAGGACGTGCAGGTGATGGAGGAGGTCCAGCGCGGGCTGCATGCGGATGCGCCGACACCGCGCCAGGGCGACTACGAAGGCCTCAACAAGCGGGTCGAGCGCTGGTATGTCGACCTCATCGACGGCGATCATGAAATCTAGGGTCATCATCGGCGCGGGCGACATGCTCGACATCGCCTCGCATGTCTGGAGCAGCGTGCCCGGGGCGGGCGACGTGACGCGCCGCGAGGTCGCGCAGCGCGCCGACTATTCGTTCGACCTGAGCGTCTTCGACGGCCTCGACCCGGCCGCCACCGCCCTGTTCGTCGCCTTCGACGAGCGTTTCGGCAACTTCAAGCGCATGGAGCTGATGCAGGCGGCGATGGAGCGCGGCTTCCGGCTCGAGTCGCTCGTGAGCCCGCGCGCGGTGCTCGGCGGCGGCGCGCGCGTCGGGCCGAACGCGTTCGTGGGCGACGGCGCCGTCGTCGGCAGCGCCGTGGTCATCGAATACAACGTCGTCGTGCACGGCGGCGCGCAGATCGGCCATGCGGCGCGCCTGCGCGCGTCGGCGTGGATCGAGGGCGGCACCATCGTCGGTGCGCGCGCCGACGTCGGCGCCCACGCCATCGTGCGGTCCGGCGCCCAGGTCGTGCGCGGCGTGCGGATCGGCCGCGGATGCGAACTCGGGATCGCGCGCGTCTACGCGGAGGAAGTGCCGGCCAAAACGGTGTTTGATCCGCGCTACGACGAGCCGATCCGCGTGTATGGTGGCTGAATTGCGCGCACGCGCGCGCTGATCGCCGCCCAACCGCCGGGCCGGCGCCCGCGTCGCGGCGCCGCCGGCACGCGCAGAAAGGACCACGCCATGACCGTTCCCTCTCCCGAAGACATCGCCGATCGCGTCGCGCTGGGCGACGTGCCGCTGCGCGACGTGCTGCTGCGCGCGGTCGAGCTGTTCCGCGACGATCCCTGCTTCGCGATGCCCGCGGCGGCGCGCGGCACCGGCATCGACGACCACGAGGTGGTCGTGTTCGGCACCACGCAGTTCTCGCAGGTCTGGCTCAATGCCGCCAACAAGCGCGGCGTGCGCACGCTCGCGGTGGTCGACGACTTCCGTCCCGGCCTGGAGTGCGGCGGCCGGCAGATCATCTCCTCGCGCGCATTTCTCGAGCTGGCCCGCCGCCATCCAAAGCTGGTCGCCGTGAGCGGCGCGCGCTATGACCGCGCGGTGCGCCATTTCGACCGCCTCGCCGCCCAGGCCGGCGTGCCGGTCCTCTCGTTCGAGCAGGGCATCCGCCGCTACGGGCTGTCGGAGGCGATCGACTACCGCCTTGCCGACTGGGGGCCGGCGATCGCCGCGCGCACCGACGAGTATCTGCGCATCGAGGGGCGGGCGGCGGACGAGTACACGCGCGAGACGCTGTACGCGGTCCTGCTGTTCCACCTGACCGGCGCGATGGAATGGATTCACTCGGTCTACCGTCCCTATCCGACGCTCTATTTCCGCACCGGCCTGTACGCGCCGCGCCGCAACGAGCGCTTCGTCGACTGCGGCGCGTCGATCGGCGAGTCCACCGGCGGGCTGCTCGCGCTCACCCGCAACCAGGTCGAGCGGGTGTGGATGATCGAGCCCGACAAGTACAACCAGGCCAAGCTGCGCGCGCTGATCGCGGAGCAGGGGCCCGCGGTGCAGCCGAGGCTGTCGCTGCACGACGTCGCCGTGGGCTCGGCGCCGGGAACGATGCCGTTCAACCATGTCGGCGGCCACGGCGGCTCGATCGCCACCGAAACCCATTCCTACGGCGAGATCGGCGAAGTGCGCATCGAGCCGGTCGACGCCATCGTCGATGCGCGGCCGACCCTGATCAAGATGGACATCGAGGGCGCCGAACTCGACGCGTTGAAGGGCGCGCGGCGCTCGATCGTCGACGGCCGCCCCGTGATGACGATCTCGGCCTACCACCGCGCGACCGACCTGATCGACATCCCCGATTTCGTGTGCGGACTCGACCGCGGCTACCGCATCGGCCTGCGCCACCACACCGAAGAGCGCTGGGACACCTGCCTGTACTTCCTGCCGGCGTAGAGCCTCCGGATCAGGCGGCGGGGCCGGCGGCCCGCGCCACCGCGCCGACGATGCGCGCGAGCGTGCCCTCGTCGAGGCGGGTGTGGAACGGCAGGCCGAGGAGGTCGGTCGCGACCGCGCCGGCCACCGGCAGGCTGCCGGCGACCGGCAGCTCGGTGAAGCCGTCGTGCTGGTGGATCAGCGGCAGGTACCAGCGCCGCGTCTCGATGTTGGCGGCCTGGCAGGCGACCTCGATGGCCTCGCGCGCGCCGACGACCGGCACGCGGAAACACAGCAGCGTGCGCGTGATGCCCGCAGGCGTACGCTGCCACACCGGCGCGAACCCGCCGACCCCCGCCTCGAGCAGTGCGCGATAGCGGTCGAACAGCGTGCGCCGCGCCGCCGCGGTCGCCGGCCACCGCGCGAGGTTCGCCAGGCCGATCGCGGCGTGGTACTCGGACAGCTTGGCGTTGGTGCCGGGGAGGTCGACCTGCCCGATCGGCGTGGTCGCGCGCGGATCGAGATTGATGCCGAAGTTGGAGAGCTGCCGGACGCGCGCGACCAGTGCCGCATCGCGGCTCACCACCATGCCGCCCTCGCCGGCGGCGAACGACTTGGTCGCGTGCATGCTGAAGACCAGGGTGGTGGTGCCGACCTGCCACTGGTTGCCGAACGCGCCGGCGGCATCGATGATCACGGGCTTGCCGGTGGCGGCGGTGAATTCGTCCCACGGGCCGACGTCGTGCGGGCAGCCGAAGGTCGCCACCGTGAGGACGGCGTCGACGTGCAGCGCCTCGCAGGCCTGGCGCGCGATCGCCGGCGTCAGGAGCCACGAGTCGGGGTCGATGTCGGTGACCACCGGAACCAGGCCGGCGCGCACCACCGCCGTCGCGGTCGCGGCGAAGGTCAGCGCCGGCACCAGCACGCGCGCGCCGGGCTCGAGATCGAGCGCGGTCAGCGCGAGTTCGAGGCCGAGCGTCGCATTCGACACCGTGGTCAGGTGCGGCCGCTCGCCGTTGTGCCGGGCGAACATGTCGCCGAGCGCGCCCTCGAGCTCGCGGCACAGCGGCCCGAAGTTCGAGTACCAGCGCGTCGCGTCGATGCGCCGGAGCCACGGCAGCAGGTCGTCCGCCGTGGGCATCTCCGGCACCAGCAGCGGGATGCGCGGCTCGGCCGACGGCGACTGGTGCGGGTTGGCCTGCATCGGCGGCGCCGGTTCCTAGTCCGCCACGAACGAGCCGGATTTTCCGCCGTGCTTCTCGAGCAGGCGGACATCGGTCATGCACATGCCGCGGTCGGCCGCCTTGCACATGTCGTAGATCGTGAGCAGCCCGACCTGCACCGCGGTCAGCGCCTCCATCTCGACCCCGGTGCGGCCGAGCGTCTCGACGGTCGCGGTGCAGTGCACGCCGGGCAGCGCGTCATCGACGCGGAAATCGACCGCCACCCGGGTGAGCGCGAGCGGATGGCACAGCGGGATCAGGTCGGCCGTGCGCTTGGCCCCCTGGATCGCCGCGATGCGCGCGACCCCGAGGACGTCGCCCTTGCGCGCGGTGCCGGTGACGATGAGCTGCAGGGTGGCCGGCAGCATGCGGATGACGCCGGTGGCGATGGCGACGCGCCGGGACTCGGATTTCGCGCCGACGTCGACCATGTGCGCATGCCCCTGGGCGTCGAAGTGCGTCAGCGGCGATTCCGTGCTCATGTCGAGGCGCTGGTGCGGGCCTTTTGCAATTTGCAACAACCTCGGGCTCACGCGCGGCGCGCCGGGCGGAACCTTGTTTTTCGACGGGTATCATAGCATCCATGCCACGCGCTTCCCGTTCGCGCCGCTGGGTGGCGGCCCTGCTCTGCCCCATCCTGGCCGTCGCGTCGCCGGTCGCGCCGGCGCAGGTGCAGAACCTGCCCGATCTGGGCGAGGAGTCGGCCGGCGTCCTGTCGCCGCAGATGGAGCGCCGCATCGGCGAGTCCTACTACCGCGACCTCCGGCGCGATCCCGCCTACCTCGACGATCCCGAACTCAAGGCCTATTGCGAGGAGCTCGGCCGGCGCCTGATCGCCGCCGGGCCGGAGCCCGGGCTGGACGTCGAGTTCTTCCTGATGCGCGACGCCACCATCAACGCGTTCGCGATGCTGGGCGGCTTCGTCGGGATCAATTCCGGGCTGCTCCTGGCCGCGCAGAGCGAGTCCGAGGCCGCCAGCGTGGTCGCGCACGAGCTTGGCCACCTGACGCAGCGGCACATCGCGCGCAGCGTCTCGGCGGCGCAGCGCAGCTCGATGGCCTCAATGGTGGCGATGGCGCTGGCGCTGCTGGCGGCGCGCTCCAACAGCCAGGCGGCCGCCGGCGCGATCGCCGGCGCGCAGGCGTTCCAGGTGCAGTCGCAGCTGGCCTATTCGCGCGATTTCGAGCGCGAGGCCGACCGGGTCGGATTCGACACGCTGCAGAAGGCCGGCTTCGACGTGACCGCGATGCCGTCGTTCTTCGAGCGCCTGCAGCGCGCCGGGCGTGCCTACGACTCCAACGCGCCGGTCTATGTGCGCAGCCACCCGCTGACCACCGAGCGCATCGCCGACGTGCGCAATCGCGCGCAGGCGGTCCGCTATCGCCAGCATGTCGACAGCCTGGGCTTCCACCTGGTGCGCGCCAAGCTGCGCGCCACCGCGGAGACCGGCGTCGACGGCGTGCGCGACGCGCTGCGTCACTTCGGCACCCAGCTCGCCGAGCGCACCTACGCGAGCGAGCCGGCGGCGCGCTACGGCCTGGCGCAGGCGCAGCTGATGGCGCGCGATCACGCCGCAGCCGCGCGCACGCTCGCGCAGATCCCGCGCGAGGCCGCGCATCCGATGATCGACGCGCTGACGGCGCGCGTGAAGGCCGCCGCGGGCGACCAGGCGGGCGCGATCGCGATCTATCGCGGCGCGCTCGCGCGCAACCCCGGGGTGCGCTACCTCGAACTCGCGCTGGTCGACGCGCTGCAGAGCGCCGGCCGCCATGCCGAGGCGCTCGACCTGCTCGCGGTCCAGGCGCGCAGCCACCGCGGCGACCCGCGCGTCTTCGAACTGCAGGCGAAGAGTTTCGCCGCCACCGGCAGGACGCTCGCGCAGCACCAGGCGCTGGGGGAGTACTACACGCTGACCGCCGGCCCGCAGGCGGCCCTCGAGCAGTTCCAGATCGCGCGCTGCGCCGGCGGCGACTTCTACCAGCAGTCGATCCTCGATGCGCGCATCCGCCAGACCTGGGAGCGCGTGCTGGCCGAGCGCGCGGATCGCGGCGAGACCAAGGACGGCGCCGGCCGCGCGCCGGCGGAGCGCAGCGCACCGCCGCCGGTGCGCTGCCCCTAGATCCTAGCGCGGCGGCGCCTCGAAATAGGCGTCGTAGAGCAGGTCGAAGGTCTTCTCGGTCTCGGCGAGCAGGTTTTCCTCGCCGGTGGCGCGGCGCTGCGCGCCCTGCAGCAGCGTCTCGACGCCCGCGGCTTCCGGCACCGGGTCGCCGCCGATGTCGAGCGCATGGATGATCGCCGCGATGCGCCGCAGCGCCGGATCCTTGGCCAGGCCGAACGACTCGAGCAGGACCTCGTAGGTCACCTGGTTGGCCGAATTGCAGAACATCGCCCCGTCGTAGCCGAAGGTCACCGCCGCCTCCGGCGCGGGCTGGTTGCGCTCGCCCCAGAACACCTTGCCCTCGGCGTCGATGAAGCGGCGGATCAGCCAGGCGCAGGCGAGCCGGTCGGCCCACAGCGGGCGCCGCGTCACCCAGACGCGACGAAAGAACTTCTGGCGGGTGCGCAGTTCCTGCGTGCTGGTGAGATCCGCGGTGCCCGGAAAGAGCAGCTTGCGCACCTCGGTTTCCATCGCGGCAAGCGCGCCTGCCGCCTGGCGCCGGGTCTCGCTGGGGAAGAAATCGAGCGCGCCCAGGTCCTCCAGTTCGCGCTTGAGCCGGATCAGCGAACGCGACAGCGTGGTCGGATCGGACACGCCGAAGCCCGCGCGCAGCGCATCGATGTTCTTGGTCAGCTCGACGTAACGCGCGCTGCGGTCGAACAGGCCCGCGAACGTCCGTCCCTGCGCCGCATCGGCGCTCACGTGCAAGAGATGGTGGGACCCGCCGCTCGCATCGATATGCTCGCCCAGGCGTCCCAGGCCCTGGCGCGCCGCGGCGCTCTCGGGGAGGATGTAGGCACCGTCGCTCAGCAGCACGCAGCCCAGCGCCTCGAGGGTGCGCAGGATGCGCATGCGCGCAGTGGCCTCGGCGGGCAACTGCGCCACCAGGACCAGCCAGTTCGTGCTGCCAGCTATGCTCGCCGCAGTCATACCGTTTTTCCGGGTTCCGGGCGCGATTATGCCGCGACTTGCGCCGCCGCGGTTCGCCGCAGCGGCGCGATAGAATCACGCACCCGGCCGCACGCGGCCCCCATTTTGTTGCCTATGGCGAGCGACATGACCTTCGACAAGGAAATCGACACCCGCGGCCTCAACTGCCCGCTGCCCATCCTGCGCGCGAAGAAGGCGTTGGCCGACCTGACCAGCGGGCAGGTGCTCAAGGTGACCGCGACCGATCCGGGATCGGTGCGGGACTTCGCCGCGTTCTCCAAGCAGACCGGCCACCAGCTGCTCGACAGCCGCGAGGACAACCAGGAGTTCGTCTACTTCCTCAAGAAGAAGTAGTCGCGCCGGCGTCCTCACGCAGCTGTCGCCCCGTCTCCTTCGCGCAGAAGCCGCCCGGACCGCGCCGGCCGCGCCCCGCGCTCAAGCCGACGCGGCCAGGCGCGCGCGCTGTTCCTCGAGCTTGGCCAGCGTCGCGGCGAACGAGGCCTCGCGATCACGTTCCTGCTGCACCACGGCGGCCGGCGCGCGCGTGCTGAAGGTCGGATTGGCGAGTTTGGCGCGGGCGCGCTCGAGGTCGCCCGAGACGCGCGCGATCTCCTTGGCCAGGCGCGCCAGCTCGGCGGGCACGTCGACGCGGATGTCGAGCATCAGCCGGGTCTCGCCGGCGACCGCGGTCGGCGCGGGACCCGACGGCAGGGCATCGACGGCGCGCACCGCGGACAGGCGCGCCAGCGCCATCATGTACGGCGCCTGGCGCGCGATCCGGTCCGCGTCGCCGGCCGCGTACAGCGCGGTCTTCTCGGCGGGCGACACGCCGGACTCGCCGCGCAGGTTGCGGATCGCGTTGACGGTTTCCTTGAGGCTCGCCACCTCGGCGTCGGCGGCGGCGTCGATGCGGCCGTCCCCGGCCTGCGGATAGGGCGCGACGCAGATGCTCGCGCCGGAGACGCCGGCCAGCCCCTTGACCGCCTGCCACAGTTCCTCGGTGATGAACGGGATCACCGGGTGCGCGAGCCGCAGCGTCGCCTCGAGGACGCGCAACAGCGTGCGCCGCGTGCCGCGCTGGACCGCCGGGTCCGGGTCGGCCAGCTGGGTCTTGGCCAGTTCCAGGTACCAGTCGCAGTATTCGTCCCAGACGAAGCGGTAGAGCGCGCCGGCGACGTTGTCGAGGCGGTAGTCGGCGAAGCCGGCGGCGACCGCGGCGGCGGCGCGCCGGAACTCGTTGTCGATCCAGCGGTCGGCGAAGGAGAGCGACACCGGCAGGGCGGCGTCGGTGCCGGTGTCGCGCCCGGCGCAGTTCATCAGCACGAAGCGCGTCGCGTTCCACAGCTTGTTGCAGTAGTTGCGGTAGCCCTCGCAGCGCTTGAGGTCGAAGTTGATGTTGCGGCCCAGGGTGGCGTAGGCGGCCATGGTGAAGCGCAGGGCGTCGGCGCCATAGGCCGGGATGCCCGCCGGATACTCCTTGCGCGTCTTCCTCGCGATCGACTCGGCCTGCTTCGGGTTCATCAGGCCGGCGGTGCGCTTGGCGACCAGTTCCTCGATGCCGATCCCGTCGATCAGGTCCACCGGATCGAGGGTGTTGCCCTTGGACTTGCTCATCTTCTGTCCTTCGGCGTCGCGGATCAGGCCGTGGACGTAGACGTGGCGGAACGGCACGCGCCCCGTGAAGTGGGTGGTCATCATGATCATGCGCGCCACCCAGAAGAAGATGATGTCGAAGCCGGTCACCAGCACCGACGACGGCAGGTACTGCTCGTAGGCGCGCCGGTCGTCGCCCTGCGGCGCGGGCCAGCCGAGGGTCGAGAAGCACACCAGCGCCGAGGAGAACCAGGTGTCGAGGACGTCGTCGTCGCGCCGCAGCGGGCCGTCGTAGCCCTGGGCGGCGGCCTGCGCGTGCGCCGCCGCCTCGTCGCGGGCGACGAACACCTGGCCGGCGTCGCCGTACCAGGCGGGAATGCGGTGCCCCCACCAGAGCTGGCGCGAGATGCACCAGTCCTGGATGTTGTTGAGCCACTGGTTGTAGGTGGCGGTCCAGTTCTCCGGAAAGAAGCGCACCGCGCCGTCGGCGACCGCGTCCAGCGACGCCTGGGTGATGCTCTTGCCCGACGGCCCGGGGGCCGTCATGGCGACGAACCACTGGTCGGTCAGCATCGGCTCGATGACGGCGTTGGTGCGGTCGCCGCGCGGCACCATCAGCTTGTGCGGCTTGACCGATTCGACCAGGCCCTGCGCCTCGAGGTCGGCGACGATGCGCTTGCGCGCGTCGAACCGATCGAGGCCGCGGTAGGCCGGCGGAATGCCGTCGACCACCGGCGGGCCGCCGACGCCGTCGGCGCTCATCAGGGCCGCCGCGTCGGCGCTTTCCGCCGGCCGCGCACCCGGGTCGAAGTCGTCGAGCGGGCTCGCCTTGATGGCGCCGGCCAGCGTGAACACCGAGATCAGGCCGTTGCCCGGCATGCCCAGGAAGATCCCCGACGCATGGTGGCGCTGCCACACCGCATAGTCGTTGAAGTCGTGCGCCGGGGTGACCTTGACGCAGCCGGTGCCGAATTCGCGGTCGACGTAGGCGTCGGCGATCACCGGGATCTCGCGCCCCGTAAGGGGCAGCCTGACGCTGCGGCCGACCAGGTGGCGGTAGCGCTCGTCGTCCGGGTGCACCATCACCGCCGCGTCGCCGAGCATGGTCTCCGGCCGCGTCGTGGCCACCGTCAGGTGACCGGAGCCGTCGGCGAGCGGGTAGCGGATGTGCCAGAGGCTGCCCTCTTCCTCCTCGCTCACCACCTCGAGGTCGGACACCGCCGTGCCCAGCACCGGGTCCCAGTTGACCAGGCGCTTGCCGCGGTACACCAGGCCCTGCTCGTAGAGGCGCACGAAGACCTCGACCACCACCGCCGAGAGCTTCGCGTCCATCGTGAAGTACTCGCGCTGCCAGTCGCAGGAGTCGCCGAGCCGGCGCATCTGGCGCGTGATCGCGCCGCCGGACGCCTCCTTCCACTCCCACACCCGGGCGGTGAACTTGTCGCGCCCGAGGTCGTGGCGCGACAGGCCCTGCGCGTCGAGCTGGCGCTCGACCACGATCTGGGTCGCGATGCCCGCATGGTCGGTGCCGGGCAGCCACAGCGTCGGGCAGCCGCGCATGCGGTGATAGCGGGTCAGCGCATCCATCACGGTCTGGTTGAACGCGTGGCCCATGTGCAGCGTGCCCGTGACGTTCGGCGGCGGCAGCTGGATCGAGAACGGCGCGGCATCGCCGCCGCCGTCCGCGCTCTGACCGGCGCGGAAGTAGCCGGCCTTCTCCCACACGGGATACCAGCGCGCCTCGATGGCGGCCGGTTCGAAGCTCTTGGTCAGTTCTTGGTCGGACATGGTGTGGGCAATGGAGGCCTGAGCGCCGCGGCCCCGCGCGGGGCGCTTGCTGCGCTGCAAAACCCGAAATTTTACCTGCCGTCGGGCGGATTGAGGTCGTAGCGCGTGGCGAGCATGGTCAAGGCGCCGTCGCGGCCGAGGATGCGGATCTTGGCCGGCAGCGAACCGTTGTCCAGCGCGATCCAGACCTGGATGCCGCCGCTGCCGCCGGGGCGGCGGAATTCGTAGAAGCGCGTGCGCAGGTTGCCGGCCTCGCTCTCGAGCATCTCGTCGCGCCGCGCCACCAGGCGGATCTCCTCGACATTGTCGCGGTTGGTCAGGGTGAACGGCGCGCCGATGTTGATCTCCGGGTCGAACGCGAGGTCGTAGGTGAGGCTCATGATGTCGGCGGCCTGGCCCGCCAGCGCCACCGACCGGCGATTGCCGCTGGCTTCCTCGATGTGCGCGCTCTTCTCGTTGCCGGCGAACTCGACCACCGTGCGCCGCTTGTTGCGCTCGTCGACGTAGCGTTCGGGGCGCAGGCCGGCGGCGGAGACCGTGCCCGAGCTCTCCAGGGCGATCGATCCGAGCGTGAAGAACAGGGCCTTCGCCTCGGCATCGAGGCGGATGCGGTAGCGGCCGTCGACCATCTCCCAGCGCTGCGTGGCCCACACCTTGTAGTTGTTCGACTCGAAAGTCAGTTCCAGGCTGATCAGCGCCCGCGCGGGCAGCGGGACCGCGCGCTCCGGCCGCGGCAGCGCGGCCGGGGCCGGCGGGGCTGGCGGCGGCGTCGGCACCGGTGGGTCGGGGCTCGCGGGTGCCGGTGCCGTCGGCGCGTTCGGCACGGGCGCGGCGGCGGGCTCGACCGGCAGCGCCGGCACCGCCGGCGCGCTCTCGGCCGCGGCCACCGGCACGAC